>CAYJPZ010000031.1:0-27670 GCA_964372185.1 uncultured candidatus Brocadiaceae bacterium | reverse complement strand
ATAATCAGTTAGCTCATCGTCTTTCTTATCGCTTGTGGGCATTATTCTTTTTCCCCTAACTATATTTATTAACAAGTTCTCCCTAAATATACAAACAGTACAGCGTAAGTCAAGGAACATTTGACATATAAAATTTTACTACTATAATTCTAATTTGATTATACAGACGTTTAGTGCCTATCTATCGACAATTTTTTATCATTAATTGGATTTACTTGTAACTCAAGACTCACAGGCTAATTGATAGATGCATGAACTTTTTAAAATGCTGTATATTTACTTCTAAGTTTTTGGGCAAATAACCTGGAATGGCAAGCCAATGAAGGCAAAACTCCGTGAATCTTAATGAAATCCTATTCTGGAACGAAAGAGACGATTTCGAAAATGACGAAATGTCTAGCAAAGACCCGCTTGGGACAAAGACGTTTGCCGGACAGCTTGCAGAGTTATAGGACACATATTGCATGGGAAATGACACATGAGCTTGCAATTTAAACCACAAAAAAGAATATTTGACTACTTTGACAGAGACTTCAGCAATATCATCCTCACCACGTATGAGTTTGATAGCAGTTTTATTGAAGACAGACTCTTGCCAATTGTAGTAGGGAAAAAGGCTGTTAAAGATTTAAATGACCGTCTTGAGGTTGAAGATGCTTTACAAGATAAAAACATATCTGTTATTGCGTCTGGTAATATTCAAGATAAGAGGACACTCTATGGGTACGACCTTATTCCATACAATGGAATCCAACACAGCAAGATTGCAGTATTGGCTAATAAAAATTTGATAAGAATAATCGTTGGCTCTGCGAACCTCACTGAAAATGCCTATTGTAAAAACCTGGAAACGTTTTCTCTGCTCGATTTTGAGGAAGGTTGCGGGCTGCCGAATTCTTTAGCGTCAGACATACTGAACCATTTAGAAATCATTTCCGGTAATAAAGGCAAAGTAAGAGAACAACTAGAAGAAATCAAAAAGTGGCTAGGTTTAATGCAATTAGACGCAGATTGGAAAAGAGACGCATCTACGATAAAATTCGTGGCTTATCCAAATCCTGCCACAAAATCTATCGTTAATCAACTATTTGATGAATTGGGGAATGAGAAAATACAAAGATTAAAAATCCTGACACCCTTTTTCGAGCAGGAAGATAGCAGATTTTTCGGTTACTTTATGGACGAATTGATTAAAAGAGGGGTTCAACATATTGGCATATACTTTCCGTCTCTATCAGAAAAGTCAGGAGATGACATAACATGGCATATTCAATCAGATAAAACAATACTTGAAAATGCCCAAAAACATCAGGATTTAATTCATTTTTATCCCATCTCAATTGCCGAGGGAACTGAGGGCAGAAATCTCCATGCAAAATTGGTTTTTATCAGCACAAATAAAGCAAATTATCTTCTCGTTGGTTCAAGCAATTTTACCAAGAAGGGATTTGGTTTTGAAAAGGTAAAGCCAAACGCTGAGGCAAACCTGCTTTTTAAAGTTCACAATCCGGATGAAAGAAAATTGAAGAACTTTCTACCGCCTGATATCGCAGAACAAAAAATCGAATTTTTAAGGCACATACCACCGGATATAAAAGGCGAAGACACCGATAATCCCTTACCTCAGATCATAACTTACGCTTACTATAAGGACGGACACTTAACGATTGAATTTGGCGACGCATGTTATGACAGAGCGCATAATTGGGAGATTTTTCTTACAAGTGAGAAAATTTTGGATGCTTCTGGATGGGATAAAGAGAGAAAATTTGAAAAAGAGATATCTCTTCCTGACATGGCACAAAAATCCTTAGATTTGGAGATAAGAATGGATAGCGGGACTTACTATTATCCCATCTTTTTTTATGACTCAAGCCAGTTGGTCAAGGAAAGACATAAAAACATCCCTATCGATGCAGACCGCCTTATCCTCTACTGGTTAAACAGAATTTCACGACCAAAAACCTCAGAATGTGTTATTGATAAGCCAGGGAATGGCTATGGTAAACCAACAAAACCCATTGAAACACCCGACTTGTTAATGAGCAAGATAAAAACCTTTATAAAGGCATTGGAAGGGGTAAGGGAATATTTGAAGGAAGATAAGATTGCAAATTCAGTAATGCTTAATAACAGAATATACGGTGTATTTGGGGTTGATAGAATCTTTAAAATCGTAAATGATTTAGACGATAAACCGACGAAATTATTTTGCTATTCAGAAATAATAACAGTAATTAATGATATTTCATTACCTTACAAAGATGGAGAAAAAAGGCGGATATTGGATGAATACAAACTGAAACTAAGAGATAAAACCACGGAATTCAAGCAGGGTGGTCTTTCCCGAGAATGGCAAATATACCTTAAATACGCAGAGGCATAGTATGGTTATCCATGAAGACATAAATTTAGGCGCAAAAATTACCCAGCAAGACGCAGAGAGACAGGAAAAGACAGTAAGCAGACTGCTTTCACTCCTGGAGACAGAACCTGGAGTTATCCTTGCCGATGAGGTTGGCATGGGTAAGACCTTTGTTGCTTTGGCAACCGCACTGACTTATATAACAAATGCGAATCGCCACAAAAGAATACTCATCCTTACACCAAGCAAAGAGCTAAAAGATAAGTGGGATAAGGATATTGATACCTTCAGAATTTCTTGTATCAGAGAAAAATCACCCTTAAAAAAGCTTGCAAAAGACGAAGGCATTGACAGCATAAAAGACCTTCTTATTAAAGAAAAAGTGCCTATACTGACTATACCACTCAACAGAGTTGCAGGGCTACCAAAAGAAAATGAATATCTATGTTATCTGGGCGCTTATTTCAGGCAGAGAGGCTTTTCCGCAGCAAAGAGAAAAGAGATGCTTGGCCTTCTGGAGAAATGTGATTTACGAACTTTTAATGATTCTAGGGTCATGGCTCCCGGAAAATGGTTTGAAGCTAAAAACCTGGAAGAGTTTTTAGACTACGAAGCCATTAAGGATATTGACTATAGCCCATTTGATGAGACTATTCGCAAGGGGTGTTCAGAAAAAGTGTTTAAGGATGCCTGCCGTAAAATAAGAAACCAGATCATTCCTGAATTTGCATTTTGTATCATTGATGAGGCGCATAATTACAAAAATCCCTGGGTAATAGGCCACAAACTTTTCAATGATGAAGATTCTCCGGGACACACCCTCAGAGACAAATTTGAAAAGATACTGTTTCTTACCGCAACGCCATTTCAACTCAGATATCAGGAGCTTTTAAATATTTTTAAGATGTTTAAAGCAGCCAAAACATGTGCGAAGGGCTTTGACGATCAAATCAAGACATTAGAGGGATTGCTTTCAGACTATTCCAAAGCAGTTGAGAGATTCGAATATGTATGGTTACAATTTTCTAAAAAATCAGGAAATGATATCTCTGAAGGGGAAAAAACAAGGTTTTTAGAAGATTGCAGGGCATATCAGGAAGCCCGGAAAGCAAAAGAAACTTTAGAGCCTTGGCTTAGAAAATTAATCGTGAGGAATGTAAAACCAAAAGAACACAGGAAGATAGTATTTGGTTCTTGCAATAATCATGATAACTCCGATTGCGGCATCGATATCCCAGGCAAAGATAAGCCGCTATTCTTCTCCCTATTACGATTAGAAAATGAGATATCACAAGTTAAAAGAACGTTTAGCGGACTTACTGATAGCATGGCAACATCGGCATACAGCACATTGAGTAAATCAAAAATGTTAATAGATTCTTCTCCTGAGAAATTTCAAAATAATCCAATCATTACGAAATACCGAAATATGATAAGCGAACTTATTCACCCCAATGACGAAACGCATCCGAAGATAAATGATGTGGTTGGAAAGGTTGTGGAAAGATATCTAAAAGGAGAGAAATCGTTGGTTTTTACATTTTATATAAAAACAGCGGAAGCGTTAAAAGATTCAATAAAAAAACGCATAGATAATGAACGGCTTGCTCGACTAAAGGGAATAACAAGGAAAGATGACATAGATACGTACATAGAAAACACCCAAAAGAAATTTACCAGCCCAAATGACCCGCGGTATTTGATTTTCAAAGAAAACCTGCTTTTAACTCACTACCAATCAATTATTCAAGATGGTGAAATTAAGTTTTATGAAGGGGATTGGAAACAGATAACTCAATATCTCGGAGAAAATGGTTACGGGTTTAAGGCAAAAAAACGTGAAGATTATAGAATCCTTTTGAAAGTAATAGAGCACCACTTCTTTAAAAAGGCTGCAATTCCTAAAATTATTACAAAACAAGATAATATTATTAAAAGAGTTCTGGAGGATGACTATATTACGTATGGCTTACACATTACCGATGAAGAGAGAACTATTCAAGGACAGAATCTCGACATGAGAAAATATACGGCTAATGAAGAAGACATAAATCATGTAAAAGGACTTAAGGCAATTCAATATATTTTGAAGGGGCCTAACATCTGGAGCCAGCACAAGGAAGCCTTACAAAAGATTGACAATTTAAAGCTGAGAAGAATAATCCAGAAATATATAATCAGGGAAATTACCAGAGAAGACTTGATTGTAGAAAAATTTATAAGCGCCAAATATAAGGATGAAGATGAAACCTGGATAGAGGTGATAAATAAAATTTACGCAGAAGAAGCAATATTTAATAAAACCTTTAAACCTGAAACACTCAAGGACCGGGTTGATAGATGGCTTAAGGCCATTGTTGAGAAGTATGAAAAAATTAAGGTTTGCGAGAGCAGTGAAGAAGAAATGGAAAAATTTATTCAAAATATTAATGACCTGATTGAAATAAAAAATGACGAAGATGTTAGAGAAATACACGGCGGCAGCAAAATTAATAGAAGCGTGTATTTTGAGGCTTTTAATTCCCCATTCAGGCCAGTTGTCTTAATTTGTACCTCAATAGGGAGTGAGGGTATAGATTTGCAACAAGAATGCTCAGGGGTGTTCTTGTACGACCTTGGATGGAATCCTGCCGCACTGGAACAAAAAATAGGAAGGGTTGACAGGATTGGTTCAAAGAACATTCGTGAAAGAAATACGGCACTAGATAATGGTATAAATCCACCAATGCTAGAAATTTACAGACCCTTTATCAAGGGTACACGGGACGAGCGCATGCATAGGGTATTGCAAAATCGTAAGAAGTGGTTTAGCTTCTTACTTGGCACAGGTAAGCGTCTTTCGAATGATGATGGCGACGAAAACGGAGAATATGCAAACTTCAGTGATATAGAGAAAGAGGAAAAAATGTTTCTATTACCGGAAGATGTGGTAAGATTATTAACGATGCATTTAGATGTATAAATCTGTTTTAACTTCAATACCAAAACAGAAGTTTCCTTTTAAACAAATGAGGTAATTGTTTATCTATCGGGAAACAATTTCTCGTATTTTTACAGCCTTCTTTTTCCCAATACCTTCTACATTTGCAAGCGCCTCTTCGCTTGCAGTAATAACCGTTTCAATACTTCCAAAGTGCTCGAGCATCTTTTTGGCTATTTTGGGGCCAATGCCGGGCAAACCCTGGAGTATATGGAGCCTTCTTGTCTGTATACGTTTTGGTTTTCTGCCCATCCTTTTCAATAGTTCATCATGATATTTGGCGTCCTGCAAGCTTGCTATGTGTAATATTTCGGCTGTTCCGTTTGTTGATTTTGAAAAGATCAACGGTATCTGCCATGAAACGGATAGCGAAACAATTGCCCCCTTAATTGCCTGCGGATGTATGTCATATCCGGTACGGAATAAATCTGTACCTTCAACGACGATGAGATGCGTTTCGGTGTATTTCTTTAGTCGAAGCGCCTGAGAAAAGAGACGTCCGTCTATGATAGAAAGAATAAAATCTTTCGCTGTCTTTCTTTCCACGGTAATATGGCCGTTGATAATGTAGTCGCCGATAATAAGATTTCCTTCTTCGACAACAACGTTTTTGTCGCGTAATAGCTCTAAAATGCCGGTATTTCTTTCACGATGATCAATTTGTATGTGAACACCCATCGTATCTTTTTTCTCTCATAAACACGGCCATATTCTTCATGGTTATAAAGTATATCTTACTTTCTATTTGACTGCAAGGGTGTATCGCCGTCAGCTTAAACCTTTTCTTTTAAAAAAATTAATCGCGTTATAATACCCGCACAAGTTGTAAGGCAGCCGAAAGTTGGGCAGTGTTAAAATTTGCCCCAAAGCACTCTGCGACCTCTGCGGTAAAAAGTTTTGGTTTTTGGATGTTTCAATTAATCTTTTCTTTGCGTTCATTGCGCGCCATTTGCGGTGATATCTTATTTGGGGAAAAAAGTCGATCCTATGCCCCGCTTTAAAACAGGCCTTTTCCGGTAAGCGCTTTGTATGCGCTTAGGTATTTTTCTGAGGTTTTTTGGATGATTTCGGGAGGGAGTGCCGGTGGGGGCGGTTCTTTGTTCCAGCGGATGCCTTCGAGGTAGTCGCGGATGAATTGCTTGTCGTAGGAATGTTGTGGCTTTCCTGGTATGTAGTCTTCCCGTGGCCAGAAGCGGGATGAGTCGGGTGTGAGCGCCTCGTCTACGAGGATGGTCTTATTATCTGAGGTGACACCCCATTCAAATTTGGTATCGCAAATGATAATGCCCTTCTCTCTCGCATAGTTGCTGGCCTTGAGGTATATCTTCATGCTCTTTTCCCTTAATTCATCGGCATATTTCTTTCCGATCAGGTTGACCACCTTTGAAAAGGTAATGTTCTCGTCGTGGCCTGTAGTCGCCTTTGTTGCGGGGGTAAAGATGGGTTCGGGGAGCTTGTCTGATTCTTTGAGGCCGGTAGGCAGTTTTACTCCACAAATGGCCTGGGTTTTCTGATATTCCTTCCAGCCGGAACCTGCAAGGTAGCCACGTATTACACACTCTACCGGAAACACCTTCGCTTTTTTCACCAGCATGGAGCGACCCTGCAGGATATCGCTAAAGTGCGAAATAGCGCTACTGTTCATGCGGTCGATCTGGGTGGTGATGAAATGGTTTTCGACAATATCTGACGTATATTTAAACCAGAATTCTGAAAGGCCCGTAAGCACCATGCCTTTGTAAGGGATGCCGTCTGACAGGACAACGTCAAAGGCCGATATCCTGTCCGATGCTATGATGAGTAAATTGTCGCCGACCTCGTAAATGTCCCGCACCTTGCCGCGGTTGCACAATTTGAGTTGCGGGATTTCCGTGATGAACAGTGGTTTCATAATTTAATGGTATAGGAATTTCAAAGTTGTTGGTAGGAACCAACTCCAGTTGGCGACCGGGTACATGCTCAGCGTTGCGCATTGCCAATCGCCGTCAGGAGACGGCTCCTACCAAACGGTATTTGATGCTGTAAAAACGGCAGGTACAATTATATTTTATATCTTCAATTTATTCCAACGAAAAATCCTGATAACGCTCATGTTTGAAAAAAGGGTAAAATATGCCCCCTTATCGTGTATAATTCTGGTGGTTAGGACCCCACTTTAAAAAAATCAAATATACACTATTGGAGGACGGTTTTAAAGCTTTGGTTGCGGCGTGTAGCCGCGCTAGGATATGCACGGAAATGTATGGGAGTGAGTGGAGGATGACTGGCACAATATTATTTATTGACTCATCCTTAGAGGCGGCATGGATTAAATTCCTTGACAAAAAATAAGCTGTACTTATAATAAAATTTCGAGGCCACGAAAATATTTAAAGATAATAAATATGCATTTGGTTTCTTTGCGGCAAGAGGGAAAATAAGGGTATGAATTATTTCAAAACGACGTTGCTGCTGGTTGCACTAACGCTCCTGCTCCTTTGGGTTGGGAGTATGGTAGGTGGAAGGGACGGGATGGTCTTTGCCTTTGTCATCGCAATGGGAATGAATTTTTTCAGTTACTGGTTTAGCGATAAAATTGTTCTCATGATGTACAAGGCCAAGGAAGTCACTGAACAGGAATCGTCCGATTATTATAGAATCGTTAAAGAATTAACCGCGCGCGCGGGGCTTCCGATGCCTAAAATGTACATCATTCCCACAAGCGCCATGAATGCCTTTGCGACGGGTAGAAATCCGCGCCATGCAGCGGTAGCGGTCACCGAGGGAATGCTCGGTTCGCTGTCCCGTGAAGAATTAAAAGGGGTGCTGGGACATGAGCTAAGTCACGTCAAGAACCGCGACATACTCATATCGGCTATTGTTGCTACCGTTGCCGGGGCCATAATGATGCTGGCGAATATGGCACGGTGGGCTGCCCTCTTTGGTGGTTATGGTGGCGGCGGAAGGGACGAAGGAGAGAATAGGGGCGGCGGGTTTGCGATGCTCTTTTTGGCAATTTTAGCGCCTATTGCAGCCCTCTTAATCCAGATGGCAATCTCCCGCTCGCGTGAATACGCGGCGGATAGAGGGGGCGCTCAAATAGCCGGGAACCCCCTTGCGTTGGCGAATGCCCTTGAGAAGTTGCAGCAAGCCGCGGTCGTCAGGCCGATGGATGCCGGGCAGACCACGGCGCATTTGTTTATTGTAAACCCTTTGAGCGGACGTTCTTTTGCATCAATTTTCAGCACCCACCCGCCAATCGAAGAAAGGGTTAAGAGACTCAGGGCTATGGTTTAAGATGTTGTTTTTACAAGGGTAGTAACCTTACAGGAGGAACGATTTAATGATGCACTATACTTGCGATATGTGCGGGAAACCATTGCAGACGGAAGAAGATACTCGATACGTAGTAAAAATCGAAGTTTATACCGCATGTGACGCAATGGATATGGATGACGATATAGATGAAGAAGGCCTGGATCTGGAAGATGATGATGAATGTTTTGAAGATAGGACGATGGATGCGGGAATTGACGGTGAGTACAAGGCCTTCCGTTTCGATTTGTGCGCCAAATGCCACAAAAAATACCTGGATGACCCGTTGTTCTTAAAAGCGCGGCATCAGATACGTTTTTCAGAAAATTAGTATTTCGTTCACCACATTCACAGTAGCTTGTGTTTGGAGAAAAACAAGGCATACTGCTATGGTAAAAATATATTATGGGAATGACAATAACAGAAAAGATCATTGCTGCACACGCAGACCTCAAGGAAGTGCGGCCGGGACAGTTCGTTTATGCAAACGTGGACATTTGTCTGGGCAACGACATTACCGCGCCCATCGCTATCGAAGAGTTTGAAAAAGCAGGGATTCAAAAGGTTTTTGACCCAGACAAGATTGCCTTAGTACCCGACCATTTTACCCCCAATAAGGACATCAAGTCCGCACAACAGGCGAAATCCCTCCGTGAATTCGCCGAAAAGCATCACCTAAGGCATTACTTCGAAATCGGACGTATGGGCATAGAGCATGCCCTCCTTCCGGAAAAGGGGATTGTCGCTCCGGGAGACCTTGTGATAGGCGCCGATTCTCACACCTGCACCTACGGCGCCCTGGGCGCGTTTTCAACGGGCGTAGGAAGCACCGACCTGGCAGCCTGTTTTGCTACAGGCAAGGTGTGGCTGAAGGTGCCGGAATCAATTAAGTTTGTCTTCCACGGCAAGGTGAAGAACTGGACGTCCGGCAAGGATTTAATCCTTTATACCATCGGTAAAATCGGGGTGGATGGCGCCCTTTACAAGGCGATGGAATTCGTCGGGAGTGCTATTAGCCGGTTGCCGATGGATGATCGCTTTAGTATATGCAACATGGCAATTGAGGCGGGCGCAAAGAGCGGCATCATTGCCTCCGACGAAAAAACGGAAGAGTACATAAAAGGCCGGGTAAAGAAAAAACACGTGACGTATCAAAGCGACCCCGACAGCGTCTACACCAAAACATACGAATTTAATGCCGATGAAATCTCTCCCCAGATAGCCCTACCCAACCTGCCTGAAAACACAAAACCGGTTGATGAAGTAGCCGGAATCAAGATAGATCAGGTAATTATCGGTTCCTGCACCAACGGGAGGATTTCTGATCTCAGGGTGGCGGCACAATTCCTGAAAGGGAAAAAGGTGCATCCTTCCCTTCGCGTCATCATCATACCGGCAACCCAGGACATTTATAAACAGGCGCTAAAAGAGGGATTGATTGAGATATTTATCGATGCCGAGGCGGTTGTATCTACGCCCACATGCGGACCATGCCTGGGAGGCCATATGGGCATCCTGGCCGCAGGCGAGCGCGCACTATCGACCACCAACCGGAACTTTGTAGGCCGGATGGGCCATCCCACAAGCGAAATTTACCTTTGCAGCCCCGCCGTCGCCGCAGCATCAGCCGTTACGGGGATGATTACGCCGCCGGATAAGGTGTAATAAGCCAATGCCATTTCAAAACCTGGTGTTTAGGCATTTCAAAGTTGCCACAAACGCACAATTACGGTAACACGGTCTTCTTTAAGACTTTGTGTTTAAGTCGCCAAATGCATAATTACCGGACAAAGGCTCCTCATTGGATAAATAGGAACAGTGGCTATTTTATGATTTTTTCGGTTTTGCATGGATGTTCCCGCTGCAAAGCCCTTAACCTCCTCCCGAATAATTTCCCAAAATTCCTGTAAAATCACCGTCACCTCCGGGTAAATTTTTTGATTGATATAATACCTGTAGATGATAGACTAGATTTTTTAAAACCTCGATATTTATTGTTTGGGGAAAAATAACGCATGTTAAAATGCAGTGTTGTTATATGTGGCGTGGTTTTGTGTATCTATACGATAGTACAGGGGGATACCATAACGTTAAAAAGCGCCGGTAAAAGAACCATTGACTCCCGTGTTTTATCTGGCGGCAGCGGAGATACCGTAACGCTGAGGATGGGAAGCGTTGATAAAGACCTGGAACTCACCGTGCTGGGTTTTACGGAAGAATACGTAGAGGCCAGCATTGAAAAGAAAAACATTAAATCCATGAAAATTCAGTTTGTCGAGGGCAACCAATTCCCCGACGTCATTTTTGCTAATAACATAGATACGGCTGTGGAATGTAAGATTAAGGACGTTGCGGAGGACGCCATTCGAGTGTTGATCCCTAAATCGGCCATAGCTTTCCTTCGGGTGTCCGCAAAAAAAGATAGCAGTAAAAACAAAACGGACGTTGCCAAAAGCATGGAAAAACCACCAGTGCAGGCCGCGGAAAAGAAAGATACACCACAAAAGAAAAAACAGAGCCACGTTGCCCCGTTACGCAAAGATGAAAGCAACGAGTCTTTTGTGAATGATTTAAGGGCATTTCCCGGCGAAAAAATTAAGGGGGAAAAAAACTACCGGTTAAGAACGATAAAGGTAAAAAAAGACCGCTTGCCGGATAATGATGCCCTGGTTAATGCCGGGATTGAAGCCATTTCCACGGAGAATATACCTCCCGCAGGCGGAATCGAGAATATGCAGGAACTGGAAAAAGGAACGAATGAAGCTGACCGCACTATGGTAAAAGGTTCGGTGGACGCGAAAGATATAACAAAACCGGCAGAATACCTGAAAGGAAAAGATCCGACTATCCAGGATCTCGACCTTGGATGGGTTCTGGGAAAAATAATATGCAATGGGATGCCGCTTTCTGATTGTCAGATAAAATTGCAAATTTTGGAAAAAGGTGGCTTGTTGACTAAGGGATATCACCCTATAGAAGGGGCTGTAGCGTTTGAAACTAATACCGATAAGGACGGTACGTATCATATTATGAACGTCCCACCCGGGTTGTACAAGTTGTATTGGAAACCTGACGGGGAAACGTCCTGGGTCAGGCGATTCAAGATGGAACCGGACGTAATTGTGGAGGCAGGTAAAGCAACAAACCCCAAGACCGTTGAAACGACAAAGCGGACACTGAATTAATCTCCATGAAAAGAACCATCATACACGTAGATATGAACGCCTTCTTTGCCTCGGTTGAGCAGCAGATCAATCCGGCCCTGAGGGGGAAACCGATTGCGGTCATCGGCTCCAATGAGAGAACGGTGGTCACCACATCCTCTTACGAGGCGCGGGCATTCGGGGTCAAGACCGGCATGACCAAATACGAGGCCAAGCGGTTGTGTCCCCATATTATCCTGGTGGCGGGTAACACAGGCCGTTACACGGATACCTGCCGCAGACTGGTAGAGATATACCGGCAGTATACCCCCGTTGTTGAGGTCTATTCCATCGATGAGGCATTCATGGACGTTACCGGTTCTATCCATCTCTTTGGCAGCGCGGAGACCCTTGTGCAAAAAATCAAGACGGATATTCGCAATGGACCGGGGGAGAATCTTACCTGCTCAGCCGGTATTGCCCCTAACAAGTTGCTGGCAAAACTTGCCAGTGACATGAAAAAGCCTGACGGTCTCGTCGTTATCCGGCAGGAAGACGTCAGGAGTCTGCTCGAATGCCTGCCGGTAAAGGAACTCTGTGGAATCGGTTCACGGCTCGAAGCTAGCCTTAGGGACATGGGAATAAGAACCTGCGGTGAACTGGGAAGGGCTTCCGCGCACGCATTGAAGAACCGGTTCGGTGTTATTGGAGAACGGCTAAAACTCATGGCGCAAGGTATTGATGACAGCCCCGTCATACCAACGGAGCATGAGCCTGATGCAAAATCGGTTGGACACAGTATGACCCTTGATAAAGACGCATATAGCACGGAAACCCTAGGGCGGCACGTCCTCCATTTGTCCGAGATGGTGGGAAGGCGTATGCGCCGCAACGGCTACACCGGACGTACCGTAGCGCTCACCCTGCGCTATACCGACTTTACCACCTTTACCAAACGCACAACGGTGGAAACGTGTACCAATAGCGGTTTAGACGTTTACCACATCGCCATGGAAGTTCTGAACGCCATTCGCCTGCAACATCCGGTTCGGCTCGTCGGTGTGAGCGTCAGTAACCTCATGAGAAACGTTGCGCAAATCCCTCTCTTTGCCAAAGACAGGAACAAACAGGCCGCCATACGCGTTATGGACAAGATTAACGACCGGTACGGGGATTTCCATATTACCTGGGGCGCGTTGATCGAGCGGTACCACCACAAGGGTGTTATCTCCCCTTCATGGAAGCCGGACGGCGTTAAATGCGTAAACCTGCCGTCCCCAAATACATAGTCAGGTCCCCCTGCCTGTTTTTACTGCCTGTTGCTTCTGCGTCCGGCAAGAAACTTGTTGACCTCTGAGAGGTTGACGTTGCCTGTATACAATGCCTTTCCAACAATCATCCCTGCTATAGGCAATAGGCTTAGCGCCTTGATGTCTTCCAGCGAAGAAACCCCGCCCGAAGCTATGACCGGCGTTACAACCGATGCAACAAGCTCCTGTAATCCTAGTATGTTCGGTCCCTGCAGCATACCATCTTTTGATATGTCGGTATAAATTATTGCACAGGGTAACATCTTTTCCATCTCTTTGGCAAAGGCCGTCGCCGTCCACTCACAGACTGAAGTCCACCCCTTAACGGCCACCTTTCCATCTTTAGCATCGATTCCAATTGCAATGCGCTTGGGGAACTGAGAGCAAAGTTCCGCCACCCACGCCGGCGAATCTATCGCCCTGGTACCGACAATTACGCGGTTTACGCCCAGTTCCAACACCATTTTTACGTCTTGAGTTGTCCTTAACCCACCGCCAAACTGGATAGGTATCTTGGTGTTCTTGACGATTTGTTCTACGATAGAAAGATTTTTCGGTTTGCCGTCAAACGCACCGTCGAGGTCGACTACATGGATATACTTTGCCCCTTGTGCCTGCCACGATTTTGCCACGTCAACGGGGTTGTTGGAAAAAACGGTTTCTGCGTCCTTTTGCCCCTGTGTCAGACGCACACATTTGCCGTCCTTTAGATCAATTGCGGGTATAATAAGCATAGAGATTTATAAGTCTCCAAAATTTTTCAGTATGGTAAGTCCCCATTGTTGGCTTTTTTCGGGGTGAAATTGCGTTGCAAATATATTCTTATGCCACACCATCGAGGTAAAACGCACGCCATAGTCCGTTTCCGTCGCAATAACGGCGGCATCATCGGGACAGACGTAATAGGAATGAACGAAATACATGTAAGCATTAGACGGCACATTTTTCAGGATGGGTACGGGTTCATGCCTGGCGCTAATCTGATTCCAACCGATATGGGGAATTTTCAATTTCCCATTCGTTTTATCTTCAGAAAAATCAAACCGGACCACCTTGCCCGGTATAATATCCAGGCCGTCATGTTCGCCGTCTTCATAGCCCTTTGAAAACAGCAATTGCAAGCCGAGGCATATTCCAAGGAATGGCTTGCCGGAACGGATACAATCCTTGATGGGTTCTATGAGGTTGCGCTGCCTGAGACCTTCCATTGCGTCCTGGAACGCGCCTACGCCAGGGAGCACCAGCTTCTCAGCGCCTGCAAGGTCTTTGGGGTTATCCGTTACCTTGACGGCAAAACCAAACCGCTCAAAGCCCTTCTCCACGCTGCGAAGGTTGCCCATTCCATAATCTACGATGGCAATCATGTTAACCGTTACCCGCCACTTCCCTTTGGTATAATCACGAATTCTACGCGGCGGTTTTTTGCCTTGCCGGCAGTGGAATTATTCTCTGCAATAGGTTGAAATTGTCCAAAACCGGCGATGTATACCCGCGTCGGAGGAATGCCGCAATCTTCTACGAAGAAATGAAGCACGGCCGCGGCCCTTGCAGTGGACAGTTCCCAGTTTGATTTATATTTTTCTTTCTGCTTGCTAATGGGGTCGTTGTCTGTGTGTCCTTCAATTCTAACCATTTCATTTGGCGCCTCCGTTATAATAATGGAGGCAATCTTTTTCAGTACAGCCTTACATTGTGATCTCAGTATGGTTTGACCGGAATCGAATAATATGGCCCCCGGCAATGATACGGCAACGACGCCTTCCTTTATTTTTACGGTGGCGCCTGTGCCTTTTAGTTTCTGTTCAAGCTCTCGCCTCGAATTTTCGAGACGATCCAACTCACTCTTATATTGGTCTGCCCTTGATAACAGTTCCGCATTTTCCTGCTGTAAGCCTGATACATTCGCATTGAGCTGTTGATTTTCAACCCGCAAGTGTTTTAACTCGGAACAACCGGCCCCCACCGCCAAAACCCCCGCGAATCCCAACAAACACAAGCTACGCGCCAAACAATGTTTTTCTTGCATACGATTTTCCCTCCTTTTGCCGTAAAGAGATGATAAGTTTTTGAATTATGTTAAGGAATTTGATTAGGAAAATTATTTATGAAGCATCCGGTTTATTTGTATTTCTGTTTTGTCCTCAATGCTATTGAAATCCTGTAAACAAGACAGTAAATAATTGCATGTACCGATTGATAAGTTCTATAAAATAGTCTTGCATCATAATACAGACTATCGTTGCCAGCGACAAAAACGGGCCGTAAGGAATCAGACGGCTTTTCTTCACGAGTAAAGCAGGGACAGCCATGAAAATTCCGAAGAACGGCGCGACGAAAAAAACGGTTATTGCCAGTTTCCAACCGACAAATCCACCGATCATGCCCATAAGCTTTACGTCGCCAAAACCCATGGCGTCTTTTTTGAACAACCATTTTCCGAAAATGCTACAAGCAAACACCAGCCCGCCGCCGGTGAGTATCCCCAAAGCGGAAGCGATCAAGGCGTCCACCCGGCAAATGCCGACCAATGAGAAATTCCTTAAGGTATCCGGTGCATGGTGTAATTCCGGGCAAAGCACACTCAACACAAGCGCGAGCGGTATACCTGCCAGGGTAATTTCATTAGGAATTATTAATAGTTCCAGATCAACAAACGTGGCTACAATCAGGGCGCAAGCAAGTAAAAAATAGATAAGAAACACACAGAGCGGTTCACCCCTGCCCTGCGCAAATACGTAAAACAGGTGTGCGCAGAGATATCCGGTCAATAACTCTACCAACGGATAACGTAACGATATCTTTGCGTGGCAAGCCCTGCAATGCCCCCTTAACAGTAAATAGCTTACTACCGGTATATTATCATACCATGCAAGGTATGTATTACAACAAGGGCAAAACGAGCGGGGCAATACTAAAGACTGCCCTTGGGGAATTCGATAGATACAAACGTTCAGAAAGCTCCCAATCACGAGACCCAGGGCAAAAATTATGTGCCACACACTTAAAATAGTCACCTTATTGAGGCTTTTCTAATACCAGATACCCATTAAAAATATTTACCCGTAGTTTATCTTTACAAATGTGGAATCCTATCAAAACCGATGAACAATTGCAAGATTAAAAGCGGCAAGTGCATAGAGGTGAAATTAGAGAGTCCCCTCTTGGGAGGGGATTTAGGGGTGGGTAAGTCGGTAACTTCGTGAGATATTCACTGAGATTTCACGATTAAGGAACCCACCCCTAACCCCTCCCAAGAGGGGAATAATCCATGCCACCCTGTGACCCGCATAAATAAAATGAAAATTCCTATACTAATCCTATACTAATGAATATAAAATAGGGAAATTATTTTTCAAACAAGGGTGGCGGCGACGTTTGCTGGGATGTGCCGATTGCGTACAGGTGGTTGTCATTTGAGCCTATGTAGACCGTGCCATCCGATCCAATTGCAGGCGAGGACTCAATGGCATCCTTTGTCTGAAATGACCATAGGAGGGCGCCATCCGCACTAATAGCGTACAGTTTTCCGTCGCTTGAGCCGATGTAGACGGTTCCATCTCCACCGATTGCAGGGGAAGACTCCACCCAATTGTTGGTCTTAAAACTCCACTTGAGCTTGCAATCAGGATTAACGGCATACACAAAGCCGTTATACGAACCGAAGATTACCGTTCCATCCTTTCCCACCGCCGGTGTGCAATGGACGGCCTTCCCCGTGTTAACGTACCATTTAACGTTGCCGTCCGGTTTTACGGCAACCAGCCTTCCGTTATCCGTACCTACGTACACAACGCCATCTGCCCCTATCGAAGGGGATGAGTAAGAGTGGTACACACCGGAGCCCACCCGTTTCATCCATTTTTCAACACCGTCAGGGGACAAGGCGTGCAATACGCCGCTCGTTTCAAAAAGATAGATGGTGCCATCTGTCCATACGGTGGGGGACGCCGTGATGTTACTCTTCCCGGTATATTTCCATTTCAACACGCCGTCGAGTGATAGGGCGTAAAGGTTGTTGTCGTCCGAGCCGAAATAGAGGGTATCGTTGGTAATAGCGGCAGAGGAGAGGATGATTCCATCGGCGGTGAACGTCCATTTGGATTTTCCCTCCGGGGTAATGGCGTACATCTTTTTATCTCTGCAACCGATATAGATGGTGCCATCCTCTCCTATCGCCGGCGAGGCCGTTATTTCGTTCCCTACCTGAAACGCCCATTTTGTAGAGCCATCCGGGTTAACCGCGTAAAGCCTGCCATCGATAGAACCAAAATAAATAACGCCATCCCTTCCCACGGATGGGGAGGAAGTCACGCGAGTTTCAATCTTATAAGACCATTTTAGCGCATTGGTCTGCCCACCCTTATAATCGCTTTGCCCCGTGTGCCGGATATCCCCCCGAAACATTTGCCAGGGGATTTTGGCGGTTTCTGCAGCCGTATTAAATTGTATAAGAAGCAGCAAGACGCCGAAAGTAGCCGATGCTAAACGAACGCGTATTTTTAACTGCATTATGTATTTCCTAAATTGGATATGGTTTATGAAATAATGTAACTGTCGAATCGCAGCAAAGATACTACCAGAATTGGGCGACAAATTCAACGGTTTTCGGGTGGATGATTTTGATTGATTCAGACAAGGAAAGGCTTAATTTACCTGAGGATACTGCGGATAAGTCGCGTTTGTCATGCGCGGGATTGCTGCATTGAGCTTGTTTTTGCAGATAAAAAGCCGTACCACTTGAATATCGAGTCGAATAGGGTAATAATGGCGAGGATTGCCATGGCGGCCACAAGGGTGGCGTCAAGGATGAAGGTAAATGAATCACCCGGCACCGTTGCCGATGACGATTTATTGAGAAAAATAATGAAGAGTTGGTAAGACGCCGTTAGGGTTGTCACAAACATAAATATCATGGGGATGAAGGTCATCCAGGCGTATTTGAGCTTGTCCATCTTTATGATGATAGTGGTGCCCACACAAAAGGCGATTGCCGCCAGGAGTTGGTTTGCAACGCCGAACATCGGCCATATCGTAGAAACGCTCCCTGAATAGATGAGATAACTCCACGCGCCGACCACGAGGAGGCTTGATAGTATGGTACCGGGTATCCAACTTGTCTTCCCCAGCGGTTTATACCAATAACTGCCCAATTCCTGCACGATAAAGCGGGCGACTCGTGTCCCCGTGTCCACGGTGGTAAGGATGAAAAGCGCCTCAAACATGAGCGCAAAGTTGTACCAATAGGGCATGAGCGTTCTCATACCGGGCAGGTTTGAAAATATCGAAGCCATCCCAACGGCAAGCGAAACGGCGCCTCCGGGTCTGCCTGCAACGTCAACGCCTACCTCCGCGGATAGTTCTGCGATATGCCTTACGGGAAGGCCCAGTTGCGCCAGGCTCTCGGCGGTGAGATGGGTATTTATTGCAAAATAGTCGCCCGGAATCAATATCGTTGCGGCAATTACGGCGATTACGGAAACAAACCCCTCGGCAAGCATCGCGCCGAAGCCGATTATCTTTATCTCCGATTCGTTTTCAATCATCTTCGGGGTAGTGCCCGAAGAGACGAGGGCGTGGAAACCGGATATGGCGCCGCACGCGATGGTGATAAACATAAAGGGGAACAGTGCGCCGGGTATTACCGGGCCGTTGCCGTGAACAAATGGCGTGAAGGCGGGCATGTTGATATTGGGCGCCATGCATATTACACCGAGCGCCAGGAGTATGACCGTGCCTATTTTCATGTAGGTGGAAAGATAGTCGCGGGGGCAAAGGAGCATCCAAACGGGGAGGACGGACGCAATAAAGCCATATATGGCCATGAGAAATATCAGGAGATTTCTGTCCAAATTAAAATACGGCTCAAGCGCGGAACCGGGGACGTAGCCGCCGAAAAAAACGGCCAGTATCAGGAGGATAACGCCGATAATGCTGACCTCCATGACCTTTCCATACCTGATTTTATAAAGGTATAATCCCATAAACAACGCTATGGGTATGGTCGCCGCAATGGTGAACGCCCCCCACGCGCTGTGCGAGAGGGCGTTAACGACGGCAAGGCCTAGCCCTGCCAGGGCGACGATGATGATGAACAGGATGGCTATCGCCGCCGTGGTTCCTGCTACCGGGCCGACCTCGTCACGAGCGATCTGCGCCAGTGATTTGCCGTTGCGCCGCACCGACGCCGCGAGGATAACTGTGTCATGCACGGCGCCACCCAGCGACGCCCCGATTACGATCCACAAAAAACCGGGGAGATAGCCGAACTGCGCCGCAAGCACCGGACCTATCAGCGGCCCTGCGCCTGCGATTGCGGCAAAGTGGTGGCCGAAGAGCACCCATTTGTGGGTGGGATGGTAGTCCCGCCCGTCTTTTAACCTTCGTGAGGGCGTCGTCCTTGAATCGTCGAGACACAATACCTTTGCCGTGAGGAGCGAACCGTAAAGGCGATACGCGATGATAAAGATGCACGCGGCGGCTACCACCAGCCAAAGCGCATTGACCTTTTCAGCGGGTCTGATTGCCTGGGTGACTACGGCAAGCGCAAATGCGCCGGTAATTGCAAGGATGATGAGGGTAAGGGTGGATTTTTTCATAGTGTTAGATGATACCCATGTGTTGCATGTTTTTTATCGTAAACGTTCACCGCAGAGGGCGCGGAGAACGCTGAGAAATAAGGAACCCAATATCGAATATCGAACAAGTCATCATGTCGCATTAACGACACCCTGAAACCATGAAAAACGTTTAATTTTTAGACAGTTGACTGTATTTTCGAGTCAGGAATAACGAATGTCGAATGTCGAAGGACAAGAGAACATCTGGCCTGGGAATCCCTGGGAACCGCTAATGAACGCCAATGCACGCTAATAAAAATATAGTAGAGATGGCCTGTCGGGTCGTCTCTACTATTAGCGTCCATTTGCGTCCATTCGCGGTTGATGAAAGCGGCTAAGAAAACTTCATAATTAGAAATTCCTTGTTCAATATTCGTAATTCAATACACCGTTATTCCCTGTTCCCCTTTCACACAATATGTTCTTTTGAGGATAGGTCGCCTCATTATTCCCGGCTGTTATGCGCATTTGCCGTGGTTTTTTTCTCTTTGCTGTACTTGAAATACTCAACAACGACAGGGATGAGGGATATAACGATGATTGCTATGACCATAAAACTGAAGTTGTGCTTAACAAAGGAGAGGTTTCCCATGAAATAACCCATGAATGAAAGGATGGGAACCCAGCAGCACGCGCCGATGACGTTATATATGGCGAAGCGCAGGTACGACATGCGTCCGACGCCCGCGATAAATGGGGCAAAGGTGCGGATAATGGGGACAAACCGGGCGATGATAATCGTCTTCCCGCCGTACTTTTCGAAGAATTTATTGGTTCTGTCGAGATATTCGGGGTTAAAAAATAAGGATTTCTGTTTTTTGAATACCTTTGAGCCGATGTAGTGTCCGACCCAGTAGTTTACCGTGTCGCCGGCAATCGCGGCAATTACAAGAATGGCAATGATTACGTAGATATTCAGCGCCCCGGTGGCGGCAATGGCGCCGGCGGCAAATAACAGGGAGTCGCCCGGCAGAAAGGGCGTTGCCACGAAGCCCGTCTCGGCAAATACAATCACAAACAGCAACAGGTTTACCCACATACCATAGTCGCTGACCAGGGTAAGCAGGTGTTTATCCAAATGCATGACAAAGTCAAAGCAATATTTTATTAACTCCATTAGGTATTTCCTCTCATGAAATTTTTGTATCCGTCTATTAAAGAAACATTTGGAACCACAGATTTCACAGATTTTGGGATTACCAATATGAAAATTTAGTAACAGTTTACCGCAAAGGGCACAAAGAATTTAAGGAATGGGAAAGACGTCTTCCGGTTCCTCTTCTGACTCGTTCGGGTTATGACAGGATGATATTATCAATAAGCCGTGTCTTCCCAATCCTGACCGCTACGGCTACAACGTTGCCGCTGCGCGCCTCCGGTGCATCCTCAAGGGTTTCCGGATGGACAATTGAAATATAATCAATACTCGCGCTCCTTCCGGCAAGAATAATCTTTTCCATCTCCATAATAATTTTCTTTGCATCGAAAGCACCGGCCTTTACCATAGATTGCGCCTTTGTCAGCGATTGGTACAGGCAAATGGCGTCAATCTTTTCCGTTTCGCTGAGATATGCGTTTCGGGAACTGAGGGCAAGCCCTCCGGCGTCCCTTACGATGGGGAGTACCTTTATTGCAACGTCCACACAGAGGTCGGAAACCATCCGTTTGATGACGACCGTCTGCTGGAAGTCTTTTTGCCCGAAATAGGCAATATCCGGGGAAACGAGATGTAATAATTTTAATACCACTACGGCTACGCCCCGGAAATGGCCGGGGCGCGATTTGCCGCACAGCCGCTCTTCGAGGCGTTCCACGGCAACCGTGGTGCAAAATCCGGGGGGGTACATCTCCGACGGTTCCGGCTGGAATACCATGTCTGCCCCCACGCCAGAAAGGAGTTCGCAATCACGCTTCAGGGTTCGCGGATATTTACTAAAATCCTCATTCCGCCCAAACTGTAATGGATTCACAAATATGCTGACCACCACTTTGTTGTTTTCCTTTTTTGCCTGCCGCACGAGGCTCAGGTGGCCTTCATGCAATGCACCCATGGTCGGGACAAAACCTACGGTGAGGGCATTTGTCCTGAAATCCTTGATTTTCTGTTTTATATCACGCACTGAGGTGGTCACCGGCAGCACAGCAATGTCTCCCTTACATAATGTTTTAGCTAAAGATATGTTAGTAAAAGATACTGCAAAGATATTAAAAAAACAATCCAAAAAAAGACGCATACCTTCTTATGGCAATGGATGACGTGCCGGAAGAATACCAGACGAAAGAAATTATGATATGAAGCGAAAGGAGTTTGTCCGACAGCATATTCTCTTACAACTAACGTTTTGACATTTTTCAGCAAAAATATTTTTTATGAAACTTCATATTCAGCTTTGTATAAGGTTTTGGGGCAAATTTTAACACTGTCCAACTTTTAGCAAAAAATTTTTTTACCCAAAAGAGAAGCAATCACACAAAGGCACAGAGGCACAAAGAATTACAAAAAAGATACCTTGCAATAAATCTTTGTGCCTTCGTGTCTTTGTGTGAGAAAACAGATATGTTTTTTACCGGCAGAAGGCGATTGTTTAACCCTTAAATAGTGTTTGACTTATCAAACGAATTTGATTAAAGTATTAGCCGTTTATTCCGTCCTGTTGAAACCTTGTCTTGCTAGGATATTGTGGATACTTTTGCTGTCAGAACAGAAGGGCTTACCAAGATATACAAGGATTTCTGGAGGCGCAAAAGTGTCGTAGCGCTGACAAATCTCAATGTAACTATTGAGCGTGGGGAAATTTTCGGATTGCTTGGGCCAAATGGATCAGGCAAGACGACAACGGTAAAGTTACTACTGGGTCTCCTGTTTCCCACCCGCGGCAGCGCCGAGGTGTTGGGACACCCCTCGTCCGATTTAATGGTTAAAAACAAGATTGGGTTTTTGCCCGAGGAGTCATATTTATACAAATTCCTCAATGCAGAAGAAATATTGGATTTTTACGCAAGGCTCTTTCACATTCCAAGAGACGAAAGAAAAAGGCGCATTGATAAGTTGATTTACGACGTAGGGCTGCAACCTTACCGGAAACGTCCGCTGAGCCAGTATTCCAAAGGGATGCAGCGGAGGATAGGCCTGGCTCAGGCCATCATAAACGATCCCGAATTGGTTATCCTGGACGAACCGACAAGCGGGCTTGACCCCATGGGGAGTTGTGAAATCAAGGAGCTTATCCTCAGATTTAAGGAGCAGGGAAAGACCGTTCTTCTCTCGTCGCACCTGCTGGCCGACGTGCAAACGATTTGCGATAGGATCGCCATCCTTAACAAGGGCGTTTTACAAGTAATGGGCAACGTCCGTGACCTGCTTTCGAAAAAGGACGTTATAGAATTTCTCGTAAAGCGCCTCCCGGAGGACGCGATCCAGGCAGTGGAGTCTTTTATCAAAAAGAGCGACGGCGAGGTGTTGTCCGTAAAGCACCCGGTTTCCACGTTGGAAGAGCTCTTTGTAAAAGTGATACAGGACAGTAAATAAAGGATTTTTTCGTTTGGTAAGATGATACTAACTATCGCCAAACATACTTTTCGAGAGGCGCTTCGAAAAAAGATCGTACACCTGCTCATCGGGCTGGGCATAATCATTATAGCGATTTCGCCCTATATCCCGACAACGGATGAACCCGATGCGAAGGTCAAGATGGTTTTTGTGGTGTTCTTTCAGGTGGTTGCGCTTTTGTGCATCATGGGGATAATATTGCTTTCCGCCTCATCGTTGCCCAATGAAATAGAAGACAAGACCATCTACAGTATTTTGTCGAAGCCCATTTCGAGATTGAAAATTGTGGCGGGTAAAATAGCGGGTTTTGCCGCGCTTTCCGCCCTGATGATTGTAGTTTTGGGGCTTTTTAACGCAGCCGTCATTCATCGGGCGGCATTACGTTTGCCGCAAGATTATTCGGGTATCGTAAAAGCTAGAGGCGAATACGGGGCATCGCAGTTTTCCATTCAGGGGCGTTTGCATCATTCCCGGCAGGGCATTCAGTGGATTGAGGGCGGCAGAACCGGGGTGGCAGTGTGGAGCTTTTCCGGGTTAGGCAACAAAGGGTACGGTTGTTTACCCTGCGAGGCAGAACTTGCCCTAAAAATAGAAAACAGCCGGGGCCTGGATGAAGCGATTCCGCTGATGGTTAGGGTTGAAAATCCCGTTACGGGCTTATTCAAAGAGCAGATATTGTCCGCGCGGATAGACGACCCGTTAACCATCAGGATAGACCCGCAGATTTTACAAAAAGCCGATGCGGTAAACGTTTCCGTTTTCCCGATAAACAAGGCGCACTATGTTGGGGCTACGCAGGGAAACGTCAAACTCTATTCGGTGCAGGAAAGATTCGCCTTCAACTATGCGAAGGCGCTTGCGATTACGCTCTTAAAATTTATCCTGATCGTGGCCATCGGTGTGATGGTGTCGACGTATCTGTCCGCGCCTGTGAGCATTGCGGCCACTTTTGTTGTCTTTTTGTGCGGTCACGTCCTGGACTTTGTCAAAGATTTTTCTTTGCTGATTCAGCACAGCCACACGCATGAAGAGGTTATCCCCGGCGCCGTTGAAAAGCCTCATGCGTTTCTTGTCTTTCTCGATTACCTGATGAGAAGGCCTTTGGAGTGGCTCTTGGTTGCTCTGCCTGATTTCAAAAAATTTGACAGCCTGAAATTTCTCTTAAAGGGAATCGACATCCCGTGGGGAACGGTCGGATTTTTATTTGGATACACTACCTTATATGCAGGGGTTTGTTTGGGCATATCGTCCCTGCTTTTTAAAAAGAGGGAATTTTTTTGAGTATCCGGGATGTATTACAAGAGGAAAATCCTTTTCATAACGCTGATTTGCGCCATTTTTTTTGTGAATACCTACATTGTCTCCTTTCACAATTCGCCGGCGTCGAACGGATATCGCTACGAGCCTGCGGAAAGTATCTCCCTGCTTCTTTTGGGGGGAGTTCGCGGAATTGTCGTTGACCTCCTATGGGCAAGGGCTATTGCCCGCTTTGAGGAAAAAAAATATTACGAATTGTTAACCGTCAACAATCTTATCGCCAAATTGCAGCCGAATTTCCCCGCAGTGTGGATATTTCAGGCGTGGAATATGGCGTATAATATTGCGCACGAATGGGACTCGCCGCAAAATAAGTGGAAATGGATTGACAGCGGGCTGGCCTTTGCCGGGAAAGGGGCGGAAAAAAACGTTCACAGTGGCGACCTCTTTTTTGAGCTGGGGTACATGTACTTGCATCTATTTGACCAGCGTTATTTTAAGTTCGCAGCTTATAATAGGAAACAATTACAGCAAACGAAGGGCGCGGATAACTTTGAGGTGTCTCTTTACTGGCTGAGAAAATCCCTTTTAAACAACCCCAAACGGCATAACCCGTTAGCCATTGAAAGAACCGTCTGTCATGCACTGGGGAATGCCTCACTGTGCGCTGAAAACGAAGGAGACATTGACGCGGCGGTCCGGTATGCCGGTTTGGCCTTAGAAGAGTGGACCAAGTATCACGAGAAACACCCGGACGACGATGCCGTCAATGCCACTGCATTTATCAATGCCTTTGAGAAGAGAAAGGCATATCTGCAAAATGTGAAAGAACAGCATTGGTAATGCGTAGGTGTAGGGTGGATTAAGGCGATTGTCTTTTATCGCCGTATCCACCAATAATATGCAATCTTCCTTACAACAAAATACAGAAAAGCACAGGCAAGATGCCTGTGCCACCAATTGTATGGCTGGTTTATTGTAATTTATAAAAGGTAGTATGTAGATTAATTGCAGAAAGGAGAAGAAATAACGTTGATGAATCGGTTTTTACAAAAATGGAACCTGGTTTTTAAGAACGGGCGCATTAGCATCGTAATGATGCTTTTGATGATTACTATTTTGATTGTGGGGGTATCAAGATCGGGGTTGTTTTCCCACTATGCCCAGGCACAGACGGCTGTGAAGGCTGGCGGTGAAAAACCAGTGTTTGATCTGGGAGAATCCTCACACGGGAAGGGTCCCGTATTCGAGTTGGAAGGGGCGACCCATAAGGTGACGGAAGATGCCCCGCATTCCATTCCCGGGCTGTGGTGGATTGCGCCGATTGGTGCAATTATTGCCCTTTTTTACGCAAAGAAATTTTACAAAGAGGTTATGAAGGCCCCCGAAGGCAACGAAAAGATGATCTCTATCGCGGCCTACGTTAGGGAGGGCGCTTATGCTTACTTAAAACAGCAGTATAAGGTTGTAAGCCTGTTCTTCGTCGGCGCTTTTTTGGTGCTACTCTTCGTATCTTTCGGACTGCATGCGCAATCCAAGGTGGTGCCGTTTGCATTTTTATCCAGCGGATTTTTATCCGGACTTGCCGGCTTTCTGGGTATGAAAACGGCCACAAGCGCTAGTTCCCGAACGGCCGAAGGCGCCAGGAAGTCTTTGAACCAGGGACTTCAGATCGCATTTAGAAGCGGCGCTGTAATGGGACTGATCGTTGTGGGTGTGGGGCTGTTGGATATTTCCCTGTGGTTCTTTGTGTTTCGCAAATTTACCTCCGTTTCTCTGCTCGATATGGCTATGATGCTGCCGTGCTTCGGTATTGGCGCCAGCTCACAAGCCTTGTTCGCAAGGGTAGGCGGTGGAATATTCACCAAGGCAGCAGACGTTGGCGCTGACCTGGTGGGTAAGGTGGAAGCCGGCATTCCAGAAGATGATCCAAGGAATCCCGCAACGATTGCGGACAACGTTGGTGATAACGTCGGCGACGTGGCCGGTATGGGCGCTGATCTTTACGAGTCGTATTACAACTCAATGCTGGCGTGCGCGGCGTTGGGTGTAACGGCAGGACTTGGCATTGCTGGTATGGTTGTGCCTATGATCCTGGCGGGGGTTGGCATATTACTTTCCATTATAGGTATTTATGCGGTTAAAACAAAAGAAGAGGCCACGCAGAAAGAACTTCTGAAGGCACTGGGCAAGGGAATCAACCTCAGTTCGATCCTTATTTTGATCACATCCGCTATTGTTATCAAATTCATGCTGCCTCATAACTTTGGCGTTTGGGGGTCGATTGTAACGGGGCTTATTGCCGGTGTTATTATCGGTAAAGGCACGGAATACTACACGTCCTCCAACTATGCACCGACAAAAGGCATTGCCTCGCAAGCGAAGACCGGCCCGGCAACGGTTATTATTGACGGTATCGCAACGGGTATGATGTCCACCATTATTCCCGTTGCCACTATTTCTATAGCCATCATGCTCAGTTACATATTTGCCGGCGGTTATACGAATATATCGCTCGGTCTTTATGGAATTGCCATTGCGGCAGTCGGCATGCTTTCAACGCTGGGATTAACGCTGGCCACCGACGCCTACGGTCCTATTGCGGACAATGCCGGCGGAAACGCTGAAATGAGCGGGCTTGAACACTACGTCAGAGAAAGAACCGATGCGCTTGACGCCCTGGGAAACACGACGGCGGCTACCGGCAAAGGGTTCGCCATAGGTTCTGCAGCGCTCACGGCCATGGCATTGATTGCTTCCTTTGTTGAGCAAATCAAGGTGGGTTTAGAAAGGTCAGGCGTTCACATCATCAAGGTTGCCGGGACTTCAATAGATTTGGCTACCGCAAAGCTGACGGACATTATGGCTTCTCTGGACGTAACCCTTATCAATCCAAAGGTGCTGGTTGGTCTGTTTATCGGCGGTATGGCTTCATTCATCTTCTGCGCCTTCCCGTTTACGGCCGTCGCCCTCGCCGCGGGCAGCATGGTGGATGAGGTGCGAAGGCAATTCAGAGAGATTGCGGGAATTATGGATGGAACGGGAAAACCCGATTACGCGGCATGTGTGGCGATCAGCACCAGGGGGGCGCAGCGAGAAATGTTCGTCCCATCGCTTTTAGCGTTGCTGGTTCCTATCGTGACGGGGTTGATAT
>CAYJPZ010000030.1:0-27751 GCA_964372185.1 uncultured candidatus Brocadiaceae bacterium | reverse complement strand
GAAGCCCCTGGTAAAGAAATAAAAGATAACCAGCCCCGAAGGGGCGACAGAAAAGAATACTTAACATGGTCGGAACTTTTACCTTCCTAGTATTTACTGGTTTAAGCATCGAAAATGCGATTTATTTGGCTATACGCCTGGAATAGATAAGTTATGACTGCAATAATTACCAAGAAAAAAACAACATACGCAGACTATCTAAAGATAGACGATAACAATCGCTATGAGGTTTTCAATGGAGAATTACGTATGGTACTGGCTCCGTCAACTGACCATCAATTTATTTCCAGGGATTTAGGGTTTCTTGTCTGGAATTTTGTAAACCAAAAGGGGTTGGGAGAAGTTTTGGACGCCCCGGTTGATGTAGTCTTTGACGGTGATGAGGTGTACCAACCGGATATCGTTTTTATCAAAAGAGACAGGCAGGGTATCATTGAAAAAGATGCAATTCACGGCGTACCGGACCTTGTTATGGAGATTGTTTCCCCATCTTCCGTTTTTTATGATACGGTAGAGAAGAAGGAAATCTATAGAAAATACGGCGTAAACGAGTATTGGCTGATATTTCCCGATGAAAAGGCAATAGAGATTTTTGTCCTGGAAAAGGGGGACTATCAGGAGTTTTGCCGTTTTAAAAAAAATGGTTGTGTGAGGTCGAAAATATTAGAGGGATTAAAGATATATTCAAAAGATATTTTTAAATAAACCCACAATACACCCAAGGAGCAGGCAATGGTAACCGTATTAGAAAAAAAACGAATCACGTACAACGACTATGTAATGATAGACGATGACAATCGATACGAGGTTTTTCACGGAGAATTGCGTATGGTACCGGCGCCATCAATGGACCATCAAGGTATTTCCAGGGATTTAGGAGTTCTTATTTGGAAATTTGTGAAAGAAAAAAAATTGGGTACCGTTTTTTTTGCCCCGGTTGATGTGGTCTTTGACGACGATGAAGTGTACCAACCGGACCTTGTTTTTATTAAGGGTGAAAGACGAAACATCATAAAGAAAAATGCAATACACGGGGTTCCCGGTCTGGTCGTTGAAATACTATCTCCTTCTTCCACGTTTTACGATACGGTAGAGAAGAAAGCGGTGTATAGAAAATACGGCGTACAGGAATATTGGGTTGTATTCCCTGGTGAAAAAGGCATTGAGGTTTTAATCTTGGAAAAGCAGGGATACCGGGAGTTTAGCAAGGCAGGGAAAAGAGGGATCGTAAAGTCAAAGATGCTGGAAGGATTAGAGGTAGACTTAAAAGAAGTTTTTGATTAAAATAAATCGGGCGGGTTCAGGTTTGCAACTGAACCTGCAATCAGAGATTTTTATCCCTCTTCGTGAGCAACGGCTCATAGAGTTTTATTTATACGAATTTTTGCCTGGCACGGTGAAAACCGTGCCTGTTTGTGTGAATTTGTGTTCATTTGTAGCTACATTTAAATATTAACTTTCAGGTTGAAGATCACATGGGATTATTATTAGGCGCAGCAATCACGTTGGGTATATTGGGTATGGTTTTTGGGATTGGTCTTGCAATTGCATCCGACCGGTTTGCCGTGCAGGTCGATCCACGTATTGACAGTATTAATGAGGTACTTCCCGGTGCAAATTGCGGCGCATGCGGGCAACCGGGTTGTGGTGGTTTTGCCCAGGCGGTGGTTGACGGAAAAGCGCCCGTAACGGGCTGTACGGTGGGGCAGGCCGTCGTGGCCAACCTGATTGCCAATATCATGGGTGTGAAGTTTGAAAAGAAAGAGCGCGTGCTTTCCGTGGTCATGTGCCACGCCAGGGGTGTCAAAAATAAATTTACGTATAACGGGGTGAAAGACTGCCGCGCCGCAAACCTGGTAAGTGGTGGGTTTTTGGGGTGTGACTACGGGTGCCTTGGCCTCGGCACCTGCGTGGAGGCGTGTAAATTTGAGGCTATGTACATGGGGAAGGATGGACTTCCCAAGGTCATAGAGAAGCGCTGTACGGGCTGCGGGCGGTGTGCGGCGGTTTGCCCCAGAAAAATTATCAGCATTGTGCCGGAGTCGAAGATGGTTCACGTGCGATGCAAATCTCTGGATAAGGGCGCCGTTGCCAAAAAGATATGCCAGGATTCCTGCATTGCTTGTAAAATGTGTGAGAAGAACTGCCCGTACGACGCCATTCACGTGCAGAATAACCTGGCAGTGATTGATTATAACAAATGCACCTCTTGCGGGAAATGCGTTGAGGTTTGCCCTAATAGCACGATAATTAATTTTGCAAGAGAGCGAAGCCTAGCAGCCCATACCTAAAAGCATACGCCATGCATCAAGACCGTTTCTACATACCACTTCCTCCTGACCACGACGAAGTGTGGATCGATGGTAAGGAAGCCCATCACATCCTGCACGTGAAACGGGCTGCCATAGGTGGGAAAATCACGCTTTTTGATGGAAAAGGGGTTGAGTATCTTGCAAGGGTCGTAGAGGTTTTGCACGACAGGCTTCGGGTACAGGTCGAACACTCCCAATGTGTCAGTCGTGAACTCCCCGTCGATATCACCATTGCATTTTCCGTTCCCAAAGGGAAGCACTCGTCTTTCATCATTCAAAAATGTGCCGAACTTGGCGTAAAGAGCCTAATCCCTCTCCATTGCGAACGAAGCGTTGTCGATTTTCGTCATAAATCCATTGGAAAGACGGAGAAGTGGGACAAAATTGCAATTGAGGCGTCAAAGCAGTGCAAACGCAATGTCGTTACCAATATAGAAGACATGCTGTCATTTGACGATTTGATAAAGGATGTACACAACTATGAACTCCCGATCATTGCGAGTGTGGAGACCCCTGCAAAATCTCTGAAAAGTATTTTACTCGCGCACCCATCCGTGAAAAAGATTCTGTGCCTGATTGGCCCTGAAGGAGGTTTTACGGGGAAGGAGATGGAAAAAGCGGTGGAGGCCGGCTGTATGCCTGCCAGTATAGGGACTTCAACGTTGAGGATTGAAACTGCGGCTATCGCTATTTCCGCTATGTTGTTGTATGCTTATACTGACTAGCTTCTCTGCGTTATCTAATTTCCTGTCTGGTAATTGAACTGATTGATTGTGGCAATATGCCAGGGTGTATGATAGTTGTCTTGAAGAGATACGAGATTTTACCTTCACAAATGTTCCGTGTTTTTTGTGGACATGACAAACTTTTTATCCTCGGTACTGATGTGAATCCTCAGCCAGTTACACACCTTTTTTTGCATTTGTATTACCAAATCTGAAGTTGCGCCTTGCGATTCAAAATCCTGTTTTAGACGGAGTACATCATTGGTAAATTGTTTATGTTGCATCTGATGCTGCAGGTAGTCGGTGTAGCTGTGCTTCCGCATCAAAGCTTCTTCCGCGCTAAAGTGGATTGCCACGTATTCAGTGAGAAACGCGATGAGGTTGCCAATCGTCTCCTTACCGCTGCCATCCGCCATTGCAGAAAGCAATTTGTTTACCCGCTTAAATATTTCTTTGTGCTGGTTATCAATTTCATCGTTGCCGATTTCCAGGCCTTTGTCCCATACGAATAACACGGTATCTCCTCAATTGCGAAAATTTGGATTTATCCTTCAATGGTTCAAAAACAGGTACTCTCAGGGCTTGAAATAAATTTGTAACAGGGAACTTCGTGTCACATCCATTTTTTCCTGCGAAAATAGATGGCCATTGAAATACTGACGGTCGCCATCATCATCAGCACCGCAGGATATCCCCAACGCCACTGGAGCTCCGGTATAAATCGAAAATTCATTCCGTAAACTCCGGCAATAAAGGTGAGCGGCATAAAGATCGTTGCAATCATGGTAAGCACTTTCATGACCGCGGTCATTCTGTTGCTGATGCTGGAGAGATAAATCTCAAGCATACCTGAGACCACGTCCCTGAACGTTTCCAGGGTGTCTATCACATGGATCGTATGGTCATAAACGTCCTTGAGGTATATCGTTGTAGATTCTTTAAAAAGTGCGCTTTCCCCTCTTTCCAGCTTATTGATCATTTCCCGAAGCGGCCAAATTGATTTGCGCAGCAATAACATATCTCTTTTCAGGGTATAGATGGTGTGCAATACCTCTGGTGTTGGATAAACAACCAATTTTTCCTCGAGCAATTCTATCTCCTCACCCAGGGCTTCCAGAACAAGAAAATAATTATCGACTATTATGTCAATCAGGCAATAGGCAAGGTGATCTGCCCCCATTTTCCTTATACGCCCCTTACCCGTTCTGATTCGCTCTCTGATCATGCGAAAGTCGTCTCTTGTATTTTCCTGGAAGGATAGGACAAAATTCGTCCCCAGGATAAGGCTGACCTGCTCGGTAATGAGTTCGTTTCCCTTGCCGTTATAGCAAAACATCTTGAGAATAATGTAGAGATACCCCTCGAACTCCTCGATTTTAGGGCGCTGGTCCGTATTGAGGATGTCTTCTGTAATCAGATGATGCACTTCAAAGTATTTACAAAGATTTTCCACGAGTTCAACCTGGTGGAGGCCGTCCACGTTTATCCAGGTTACCGTGCTACTGCTTTTATCCTTAAAGGGAATACACTCCTCTACGGACGCCGCCTCTTTTTCCCGAAGTTGCATTTCATCATAATCGATGATGGTAATCCGAGTCTTTTCAGTCTTTTTTTCACCGATGTGTATTAACGCCCCCGGCGGTAGCCCGATTTTTCCCGATCTCTTTTTAATGAGTTTTGCCATATATTACTTGTAAGAAACTATACAATTTTTCTATCGGTAAGCTTTTTGGTGTCTTCATCTATTGAGGTTGGATAATTGCTGGTAAAGCAGGCATTGCAGAAGTGTGCTTGAGGCTGTGTTGCGCAGTTCATCATTCCCGCCACGCTGAGATAGTTCAGGGTTTCCACGCCTAAAAACTGCCGAATGTCTTCAAGAGAACGGGTTGAGGCGATCAGCTCTCCCTTTTGTTGAAAATCTATTCCATAATAACACGGGAACCGATGGGGAGGGCAACTGATCTTCACGTGGATTTCCCTGGCGCCGGCCTTTCTCAGCAGCCCGAATCGTGATTTCGACGTTGTTCCTCTCACAATGGAATCATCAATGACAATGACGCGTTTGCCTTTGACGGTCTCTTTTAAAGGATTCAATTTCAACTCTACGATTCGATGCCGTTTGGCCTGTTCCGGCAGGATAAAGGTTCTTCCAACGTAGTGATTGCGAATGAATCCGCGGTCGAAGGGTATTCCCGATGCGTGTGAATAGCCGATTGCCGCAGAGTTTCCCCCTTCAGGAACGGATATTACAACGTCGGCATCGACGGGTGTCTCCGCAGCTAGCGCCGCCCCCAGCCTCTTGCGGAACATGTGTACGCTTTCCCCGTATATCTTGCTGTCCGGCCTGGAAAAGTACACCAATTCGAAAATACAGAAGGCAGGTTTAATTTGTTTTTGAGGACAAAAGTACTCGCTTCTGATACCGTCCTTGCTCACGTAAACGGCCTCGCCGGGGTTGACGTCCCGGATGTACTCGGCGCCAACCTGATCCAGCGCGCAGGTTTCAGAAGCCATCACGTAACCACTGTTCAGTTTTCCTATCGCGAGCGGCCTGAAACCATGCGGGTCACGCACGCCCACCATTCCGTCCGGCGTTAAAAACAACAGAGAAAACGATCCCCGCAATTGGCTCAGCACGGGTGAGAGGCTTTCTTGCATCATATTAAGAGGCCGTGCCATAAGATGGAGGATGACCTCCGTGTCTGAAGTGGTATGAAATATCGACCCGTTCGCCTCAAACTCTTCGCGCATCCGTTTGGCGTTGGTCAATTGCCCGTTATGGGCAACGGCAACCTTTCCTTTATAGTAATCCACAACCAGCGGCTGCGCGTTGCCGATATTGCTGGAACCGATAGTTGAATACCGGACGTGACCTATCGCCGAGGTGTTTTTACAAGACTTGAGCGCCTCTATTTTTATGGCATCGGTTACCAGCCCCATTCCTTTAAAGCAAACGATGTCCTTGCCATCCGTTGTGGCAATACCGGCGCTCTCTTCTCCGCGATGTTGTAAGGAATAGAGACCGTAATATACCCGCTCAACGGCGTCTTCACATCCAAAGACGCCAAACAGTCCGCAATGTTCCTTTATTTCAGACATATTCTTTGATCAAAGCCTTTTTGATAAAGGTAAAAAAACCGAATACGTAAAAACCTTGTTTTTACTTTTTATAAAAATTACAATAGCAAAAGAACATTTACAGGAGTTAATCTGCTAAAAGAATTTTGAGGCCGAAATATTTTACAATATCCGGGTTTGCTTCCCATGAAAATGCAAACCGTTATGATTGATATTGGTATTCTGTTTGCGGCTTTGCTATGCTAGGAAGTTAATAGTCTAAAAGACATGCTGGAAGGTAATGTATTATCTTGAATAAATTATATCAAACAACGAGTGAGTGTCAATGAAATATCAATGAGTCCAAAACCGATAGACAGCAAGGATCAGGATGTGCCTGGAAGGATTTTAAACGTAAGATTATACGTTATCATCAGTTCCCGTCTCTGCCGGAAGCCGGTACTGGAAACCTTGCGGGCAGTCATCAGCGGCGGTGCGGATGCCATACAACTGCGGGAAAAGGATATGTCCGACAAAGAGTTTATCGCGCTGGCAATGGAGTTCAGAAAAATAACCGCACGGTCGAATACCCTTTTTATTGTTAATGATCGTGCCGGGATCACTAGGGAAGTAGATGCTGATGGGTTGCACGTTGGGCAATCGGACATGACGGTGAGCGTCGCGCGTAACGTTATCGGGTTCAACAGGATACTAGGGGTATCCACCCACAATATCAATCAAGCGCGGGCGGCGCAGCAGGAAGGCGCTGATTATATCGGCGTAGGCCCTTTGTTTCCCACGGCAACAAAGAATTATGAACCACCGGTTGGTCTCACTTATTTAAAACAGGCGCAAAGGGAGATTACGATACCCTTTGTTGCAATTGGCGGCATTACCCTTGGAAATCTCGATGAGACGCTGGCAGCGGGAGGAAGGCGGGTCGCCGTCTGTTCTGCGATTATCTCCAGCAGCAATGTCATGCAAACAACGCAGTTGTTCAGGGCCAGACTTGATGCCTGAACGTCGGTTTAGTGGCGTTTGTTGAAATGGTATTGTATTTGCTTATTGTTTAACGATAATTACGTTTATTTTGCATTTTGGTCAGTTAGGGAGGAATTTTTGAATTCTCCCGTATAATGGGGGAAAACAGGGGATTTTATCCGCCTGTACCTATAGCAGGGGAACTGTAATTGTTTTGAAAGAGAAGGGTTTAAATATTAAACATTTTTCCGGTAAACAACTTTTTTTGTAGCAGGTTTATACAAGATTATATCTTAGGAAGGAACTGTCGTATGAACAAAATGATGGCATGGGGTTTTCTATGCATGCTTGTTTTTGTAACGGTAGGGTGTGAGTCTTTGGTCCAATGCAGGCATAATAGACCCGTCGAACCTGCCGTTGCTCCTGCCGCAAATGACGCCACTGCCGGCGTTGCTGCCGTTGAGGAAGACGCACGTACACCCAAAAGCAGTGGTTACTTATCCGAAGGCGCTACGGTAAAGGTCAATACCGGGGAAGGGCGTCCCAAAGTATCTATGTTAGAACAATATGAACAGGTAAAACGCGAGTGTGTGTTGTTACAAGAAAAGATTGTTGCGCTTGAAAAGGCGCTGGTAAAAGAAAGGGCAAAGAGTACCGCGCTTGAAACGGAGTTGGAGACATTTAAGGAACAACAGAGAACTATCGGGCAAATCACTATGGAGAACGAAGAATTACGCAAGCAATTAGAAAACGTCCAGGCTCCGTATGAAAAAAAGATCATGGATTTGGCGATGGAATTGACAAAGGCGCAGATTCAGGAAACAAAGGCAAAGCAAGAACTTATCAGCCTAAAAATTGAGACGCTGATGGAAAAAAAGAAGCAAAAACCGCCGGATGAGCAGTAATACTATGCCTGGTAACTACTTAGGTGTTTAGGCTGAAGCCCTCAGCCCTCAGCCTTCAGTCTATCTACCTGAGTAGTTACTTTTTATGAATAATGTCTTTTAAAAAATAAATATACGGAGGTTTTCGATGAAACAAGCGCTTGGTATTCTCGCATTGGGGCTGCTCATCTTTGGTGGCTGTCTTAGTACGCCCCCTAAAAGCTCGTCAAACCTCAGTTTTAACAAGGCGCCTTCGTTTAACACGATGCATATCAGACGCGTCTTACTTCTGCCGTTTGAGTATACAACGGACCGGGAGGCCGTTATTGATGAAGTAACCGAGGCATTTGTCGTGGAATTGAGAAAAATTGGCAGCTTTGAGGTTGTTGCCCCTACCGGAGACAAGACATTATTGTTTTCAGAGCAAGGTGTCTTGGTAAAAGGCTCTATTAATTTTGCTTCCGTTTTGGCATTAAGGAATAAATATGACGTTGATGCAATCATATTTGGTAACATAACCCACTACCGTCCCTACGAGCCAATGCTTCTCGGTGTGAAAGTCGATATGATATCGACCGATACGGGAGACGTTGTCTGGAGTGCAGACGGTGTATTTGACAGCAACGAGAATGATGTGGCAGAACTGGTAAAACAATACTTTGAAAATACTCACCAAAAAAGTTCCCTGTACGGATGGAAACTCATCCTCCTTTCTATGAGGCGTTACGCCCAATTTGTTGCCAACCAATTTACCGAAACCCTTCGGGATTAAATCCATACGCCCGGCGCGGTAAAACCGCAGCCAAAGCCCATGTTGAGGAAATGCAAAGTTAGGCCTGAAAGGCCGACCAAGCGCCGATACCCTGTCAGGGTTTTAAATCCTGACAGGGTTATCAGGGCAATATACTGATTCCCATCCAGAGAGGGCAAGGGGTGGATGAACTGTTACAAATATTCTTTTGTACAACACCAATATATAGTTGCAAAAATAGAGTCCCTATCACAGAAAAACATTTCCCCCTTGCGTGTTCAATTTTACATCACACACGAGAAAATATTGCCTCGTCATAGGGAAAAAAGTATCCAAAATTACGCTCATCTTGCCTGGATTAGAAATAATAATTGATAAATGTCTGTAAAACGACTTTTGTAAACATTTATAACATAAATACTTACGTGGTATTTAATATTTATTGCAAAATTCATTTACCGGGAGTGGTGAAATCGGCATACAGGTTGCAATTCCAAAACACCAGAATTCCAGATTTCTATTATCGAAAGAGGAAAAAACTATGCCGGAAACAATGGTCGATATATTTGATAAGGGTAGCGCATTGGGAAATGTATTTAACAAGGCAGTTTTATCTGCCGATGGGGTTAATTCAGGACGCGCAGGGGAAGGCGCGGAATCCGACGGCACAGAGAAATTCGTTCCTTTTCAGGAGATACTAGGACAAGAAATGACCAAAGATGCGTCTTGCAGTGCGTGTCCTCCACAAAAATCCGGGAAGGTGGTTGTAACGCCGGGTGCTGTCGGAACACAGAAAGAAGCACTCATGATCCCTTTACTCACGGGCGATAAGCCGCCGGCCGCCAGTCTACAGGCCGGTAAGGAAGGGATAAAGGGAATAAAGCAGCAAAAAGGCGCTGAGATACAGGGTTCGGTAATAAACGAACAGATACTAAACGGCATTTTTTCCTCGAATATGCCACTTCAACTCGCTACGGGATTTCCTTCTAATCCTCAGATAATAGAAGGTGAAAGCGGGTTGCAAATGGGTAATACCATTACCGGCAACGTCGCCAACGCGGCATCAACCCTGTTTACCTCTACCCTGGGAATACCAGTGGGAATTGGGGACGAGACGGGCAATGACTTTTCCCTGATAGAAAACCAATCTCAACTTGAAGATATGAATCTTTCTGCGGCAGCCTTAGCCCCATTTGCTAAGGATGTAACGATGGGAATTGATCCCAGGCAGGGTGACGCGCCTTCCATGGTAGACAACCAGGCCATACTTGTTACAGCCGGGAAAGGTGTGACAGTGGAAGGCCTGAATCTCTCAATGTCACCCGCATTTGTTAAGGAAGCGACAATGGAAATCGGCGCCGGGCAGGGTAATGCGCCTTCCATGGTAAGCATCCAGTCCCTACTTGCCACAGCCGGGAAAGGGGCGCCTGTTGAAGGCCTGAATCTCTCGGCGGCAATTTCAGCCCCATTTGTTAAGGAATCAACGATGGGTACCAACGCCAGGCAGGGTAATGCGTTTTCCATAATAGACAATCAATCTCTACAGGCCACAGCCGGTGATAAAGACCTTTACGGAGCGCCTGTTGAAGAAAAAGGCGTACAGGGAAAGGGTCTGGGGTTTGAAATAATAAAAGACACAGGAAACCTGCAAATGACCGGCAAATCCGGGCTGAACAACATACCGTTGTTGCAATTGCTCAGAAACGGGCAACTGCCCTCTTCTCTCATAGAAATTCGTAGCCGTGGATTTCAAGGGGCGAATACCGGCGCGGTAGTGAGCAGAATGCCCGGCCTTTATGAGTTGCCGGTACAAAATACTTCTCAGGGAAGTGATCCGATTTTCTCCATGCAAACCATGCTCAACGCGCTGAGGATGGCAGAGGCCGCCGGTGTAAAAGCCTCGCCGGATGCGCAGGGGAACGTATCTGTGGAAAAGGCCGTTACAAACACTTTTCAAATAACAAAAGAACCGGACGTGGTAAGCGGATTTTCTCCTGAACAGGATGGCACAGATGCCGCAGCCTTCAGGGTTGCCGCTCAGGCGTCTCCGGTATCACCTTCGTTGACGGTGAATGAGCAACCGGCGAAGGAGTTATTGTTACCTAACGCAACCGACCTGCAGCAAGGCAAACACGTCTACCGGGAAGATAGCGCGTCTGCCAATACTTTCGGGTCACAGCAGGATGGCGGACAGGAATCGTTTGAAGAGCAGCCGGAGGAGCCGGAAATCCTGGATTTTGCGTCACCGGAGACCTCCACGCCAAAGACATCCGGTGATTTATCTGTAATGGCAAATACCCAACCGACAAAAGGGACGCGTTCGCCGGACCGCCTTGACTTGCAGCATAATGCGTCTGTTTCTCACGGAATCAACACGATACAAACGTCTTCCGTTGAAGGCAGCGATGGTGTTATGTCATACCTGCGCAACGACAGAACCGACGTTGCCGGGCAGACACAGGCGGATGTAATGGGCCAGCTTTTCCAAAGGGTCAGCCTGGTAACACACGGGGACAGGTCTGAAATTACCTTGAATCTCACCCCCCCGGAGCTTGGAAAGGTAAAAATCCATTTTACGGAAGAGCATGACGAGGTAAAGGCTAAAATATTCGTAGAAAATGCGGAAGTCAAGGCTGCCATAGAGAACAACGCGCATCATCTCAGGGAATCAATCGCATCCGGTGGCATTAACATCCATAAACTGGAGGTATACCTGCAGAACGAAGATACCGGCAAGCAGAAATCCCTGGAAGATTTTAACGCCAATAACTTTGGCCGCCAGAATCAGGGGCAAAGGCAGACAGGAGAAGGCAGGAATTATTTCGGAGAAGGAAAAACCGACGATAAGGTCGTAAACAGAGAATCCGGCGTAAATACATCAAATTATATAATCGATTATATTTCATAAGGAGGACACCGTCATGGCAGGCACTACAGGTTTGGGTTCGGAATTAAGCGCGGATAGTTTTATGAAACTCTTTGTAACACAGTTGCAATACCAGAACCCTATGCAACCGCAGGACAGCAGCGCATTTCTTTCCCAGCTTGCGCAGTTCAGCAGCTTAGAGCAGCAGCAGCAGCAGACAAAATATCTTTCAAACTTAGGAAGCATAAATACAGCCGCTTTACAGGTCGATCAAATATCAATGGCCAGCACCTTTATCGGAAAGACGATAACGTACCTTCCGGAAGGGGAAGAAGCCGGCAGCACTAACACGCAAACCGGTGTTGTTAGTGGGATAAAACTTGAAAAAGACGGTTCGGTATCCTTTATGGTAAATGGAAAACCCGTGCCGTTGGCGAATTTCGTAGAATTGACGACGTAGAGCGGAAAAGCCGTAACCAAGTCCTCCTTGACTTACAAGAATAGTAACAGTTCACCTGCACTCTAAAGCGCCAACACCCTGTCAGGGTTTTAAACCCTGACAGGGTTATTAGGCACCAGTGAGGAGCAAGAGGTGGGTGAACTGTTACAAAATCCCGAAGGGATGACATGATTATAGAAAATAACACAACAAAATATCAAACCCCGAAGGGGTGAAATATCACTTTAACACGTATGGGATACAGAGGGTTGTAGAAAATTTGCAAAAAAGGAGAGAGAATATGGTTATGGCGCATACGTCAGATATAGGTTTGGAAACAGACACCGATAGCTTTCTGGCCTTATTTGTAAAACAGTTGCAATATCAGGATCAGTTGGAACTGCCGTTGAACGCCTTAGAGCAGGAACAACAGCCGGAATATCTTTTAACCATGGGCAGTGTTGACGTCGCTTCTTTGCAGGTCGATCAATTATCAATGGCCAGTTCCCTGATTGGGAAGACGATAACGTACGTCCATAAAGGGAGAAAGGGAGGCGGCAACGGCAAAAACACGTCAACCGGCATTGTGGAGGGGGTGGTGCTGGAAAAAGACGGGACGGTATCATTTGTCACCGGTGGAAATTCCGTCCCCATGGCGAATTTTGTGGAAGTAACGTCACCGTCACAATGGATGTTGGCGGGGTTGTTTGGTAATACAATGTAGGGACACGGCGCCCGTGTCCCAGTTTGAACATCACAATGGACGTAGACGGGATTATTAGGAACGGGTCGAAAAGACAAATTAGCCGCTGATTTACGCGGATTGGGTAAGGGGAACGGTAAAAACATCTTTTTTTTATAAGTTTTTCTTCGTGACCTTCGTGTCCTTCGTGGTTTCAATATGTCCTTGTATTTATTCCGTTTCAAAGGAGAATATTCATGGAATTTGATGCATTATCAAATAGAGTAATCGGGTTGGCAATTGAAGTCCACAGGGAACTAGGGCCTGGATTGCTGGAAAACACGTATAAACAGTGTCTTGCCTATGAATTAAGCAAGGCTGGTATCGCATTTCAATTGGAAGCTGAGTTGCCCGTATTTTATAAAGAAATACGTATTTCTTGTGGTTATCGTATAGACTTGTTCGTAGAAAACGCCCTTATTGTAGAATTAAAGAGCGTTGATGAAATACATCCCATTTACGAAGCCCAATTGCTGACGTATATGAAGCTTTCCAAGGTAAAAACGGGTCTGTTAATAAACTTTAACGAAAAGCTCTTGAAGGACGGGATAAAAAGATATGTCTTATAAACTACAAAGCCTGTGAACAAAAAACAACGGTTTTGTTACCACGAAGAACACGAAGAACACGAAGAAAAACTGACAAAAAAAGAAGTTTTTACCAGACGCGGCAGCGCGTGTCCCCCGCTGGCGGGGGATTAAGGGGGTGGACTGGCACAAGTAAGAATTTTGGCATATTTACAACCCGACAATCTATAAATATTTGTTCTCTCGTTCCCAAGCCGGAGCTTGGGAACGAGAGAAACAGAAAACAATTTCAATCATTTTATTGCTTATTAAATCTATTTAGTTTCAAAGTATTTTTTTAAGGAGGTGTGCCATGGGTCTCGGCGGAGCATTAAACTCAGGTGTATCAGGTATTAGATTACACCAAAGTATGTTGGACGTTATCGGTAACAATCTGGCAAACGTGAATACCTACGGGTATAAATCATCCCGGTTACTTTTTGCCGACCTGTTGAGCCAGACATTGTCAAACGGCAAAGGCGGCAACCCGATGCAGGTGGGTAAGGGTGTCACCACGGGAAGTATTACTTCGAATTTTAGCCAGGGTACGTTGGAAACGACGAACAGGCCATTTGACTTTGCCCTTCAGGGCGAGGGATTCTTCGTCCTGAATGGAGGCGGCAGGGACTACTTTACACGGGTAGGAGCCTTTAACGTAGACTCCAACAATTACCTGGTTGATTCCAATACCGGCTATCAGGTCATGGATACCAGCGGCAAGGCCATAGAAATTCCGTATGGGTCAACGGTAATGGGCAAAGGAACTGCGCGGGTAGGCCTTTCCGGCAACCTGGATGCAGAGGCATTTAACACAACGTCTGAGGTATTGCTGATGGAAAGCCCTCTTACCGTTAATGATGGTGATCAAATTGCGGATGATGGGTCAGATGATTTAAATGATTTAGATTCTAATACCACTGATTATGTTAGTGGAGACACAATCCTTATTACAGGAACAAAGTCTGATGGAACACCGATTTCTGCCGAGTTTGCCTACGGAACTAACGGCACAACGGTTGGAGAACTTATTGATTTTCTTAATAGCTCCGATGTATTTGGTGGCGATGCAGGCGATGCAACTGCATCCATAGATACCGCCACCGGAAAGCTAAAACTCAAGTCAAATACGTCTGGACAGGATGAGTTGACCTTGACTTTGCAAGATGGTGGTTCCAACACGGGGGAAACTGCATGGACTGATCATGTATTTGGCGGCGCAGTACATACCACATCGACAGACCTCTTTGACGCCCAGGGGACAAGGCATACCATTACCTTCCGGTTTACCAAGGAGAGTGACAACCTATGGGATATGACCGCTTCTATGGATTCAGGAGATGGCGATTTTAAAAAATTAAATGACGACGGTATAACGTACACGGATGATAATACGATATCCAACATTTCGTTTAATAACGACGGCACATACAGCACGAGTGGGGATGCCGTGCTTACATTTCGATTTAGCGGTCAGGATGCAACATCAATAGTTTTCACTTTGGGATCATCTGAACAAAGCAATGGCCTTACACAAAATGGAGGCATGGCAACGGCCGCCATCTCCAATCAGGATGGATACCCCTACGGCACGTTTGATACCGTTAGCGTAGGGTCCGATGGCATGTTAAAGGCGCTGTATACCAACGGTATTACCCAGGATATTACACAGCTAAAAATCGCCTTGTTCAACAACCTCAACGGATTGGCAAAGGCCGGGGATAACCTCTTGATACAAACCACTGCGTCAGGAGACGCCACCTATATCAAAGCTGGCTCCGGGCGCGCCGGTACCGTTGCCAGCGGCTTCCTTGAGGGTTCCAACGTTGACATGGCTACGGAATTGACCGCCCTGATCACCGCGCAGAGGGGTTTCCAGCTCAACACCAAGGTCATCACCACCGCCGATGAAATCCTTGCGGAGGCAGTGAACCTTAAGAGGTAATCATAACTGATACCATTACCTAAAGCGGGGCGACGGGCTAAACCTGTCACCCCGCTTTTTTTTTGCGCCGGCTCACACGTCCGTTCTTTACCGCAGAGGTCGCAAAGAGTGCAGAGGAATAAAGAGAAACGAATTTTGTGTTTACACGTAGGGACACGGCGTGCCGTGTCCCTACATTTTATCAACCGCGAATAAACGCAAATTGACACTAATAGTAGAGACGACCCGCCGGGTCGTCTCTACAATCTTTTATTAGCGTTCATTGGCGTTCATTAGCGGTTAGGGATTTGGCATTTACTACATTACCGTCTCTTATCATAGAGAGCGAAGAACCTCTTCGCTCTACAACCTAATGTTTGCATTTCCTATACGCCAAGTTGCAAAACGTTGCGCTTCAGGCTGGTTGCAAGATGTAGGGCGAGGCTTTAGCCTTGCCTTTGGAACGTGTGACCGGGAAGCAAACACGTATATGTTCATACAAAATCCGGGAATATTCCAGTCTTTTTCGAATACCGGCTGAACCATTACGATGCGCCCTACTTGAGCAGTGCGACGGCGTGTTTCTTGCCTGGCATGGTATAAGGCCCAACGACGATCAGGTTGCGTTTTTCGGGGATGAATATCTCTGAGATGACGTGACGCACGTCTTCCAGCTCGATATTATGAATTTTTTGGGCCTGCTTTTCCGGCGTGTCCGGGGTATGCGGGGCAATGAGCAGTTCTTCAACGCCAAACCAATGGGACATGGCGAGGGGACTGTCCATAATGAGTTGTGTCTGGCTGAATACCCGTTCCTCCGTCCTCTTGAGTTCCTGACTGCTTATCCCATTCCGGTAAAGGTTTTGTATCTCATCCATGACGGCATGGACGGTTTTTTCAAAGTTTTCTTTTTTTGTCGACGTGTAAATGTCAATGGATCCGACGTCCGAAAACATCGTCGGATAACAGGCAATCTCATAGACAAGTCCTAATTTCTCACGCAGGTTTAATAAGAGCCTGGAGCCGATTCCTCCACCCAGCGCATCCGCTATCACCAGCATAATGAGGACGTTTTTGTGCTTGTAGGGATATGCCTTATGGCAGAGTTTAAAGCTGGTGGTTTGGGAGGGAGACTTTTTGAACAGATGCTTCGGTTCGGTTTGTGCAACCATGAGCGGTGGTTTCTGCGCGGAAAGCTTCCCTTTTACACCTCCGAAAATGTCTTCTATGTAGCGAACCACCTCTTTTTTCTTAAAATTTCCACTGATACAAAGGACGATGTTTTCAGGAACGAAGAATTTTTTGTAGTGTGTGCGGAGGTCGCCGGCCGTTAATGCCGCAATGGTCTCTTCATCGCCAAATAAGGGGGTTGCCGCCTTGCCCTCTTTCCACATCAGGCAAAATGACATGTCATCGATGCATACGTAATCGCCTTTAACGTCGACGAATTGCTTCATCTCTTCCTGAATAATGCGCTTCTCCATGGCAATGTCATCCGGTTTGAAATTTCCGCCGAGGACTATGTCTCCTAAAAGGATCAGGCCTCTTTCAATGTACTTATTATGAACCTGAATGGTTACGGCAGAATATTCCGGCGAGGTATACGCATCGCTTTCGCCGCCAATGTTGTCGATGGACTGTAGTAATTCAAAGGAATTTTTAAAGCGCTTCGTTCCCCGGAAAAGCATGTGTTCCAGGAGGTGTGAAATGCCGAGTTTCTTTTCTTCTTCATATCGGGAACCAACCCCCACGTAAGCGGACAGGGCTACCGAGTGGATATGAGGCATTTCCAGATAGATTACCCGTAATTTATTTGATAAGACGTCTTTGGTATAGGTATACATAGGTTTACAATGGCTTACAGAAAATAAGCCGCAATGGATATGATAAAATAGAACGACAGCAGCAAAAACCCTTCCCACCAATTGCTCTTGTTATCATGGATTACCAGCCAGGCGCCGCTGATGGACATGGCCAGGGTAATTAACTCGATCTTGTTAAAAATGAGGTTGAAATTTTGTCCAAAAAGGCCTGCTATAAGCACGCACACCGGTGATACAAAGAGCGCAATTTGCGTGCTGCTTTCGCCGGCAACGGCCAGGCTGAGATTAATTTTATTCCTTAACGCGCACCTGATGGCAATTGAGTGTTCCGCTACGTTGCCGACGAGGGGTAAGATGATTAAGCCGACAAAGGTTGACGGTATGTGGGTAGAAGCGATAAGCGGTTCTATCTGATGCACTAAAATCTCAGAAACGTAGACCAACCCGCCCGTTGCTGAAATCAGGACGAAGAAGCTCTTTGTTATGCTCCATTTGGGGGCCGTTGCCTTAATGGCTTCATTGATGATATGTGATGCCTCCGTGTCTTTACTGACCATCATCGTATAAAACAGCCCTACAAAATAGACGATGAGCAAAACGATGGCAATACAGACGCTGTATTTGTTAAGCGCCAGCAGGGTATCCTCTTGTGCAAAGATTGAGGGAACTCCGAAACACATGGCTGCCATAGAGAGATGGATGATTGTGGGGCCGGTGATATTGGGACTGAGCTTTAACTCGCCAAATTTAACGCCGCCGGTGAATATACTCAATCCCAGGATGAGCAGTATGTTACCGATGATCGAGCCGATTAATGAATATTTCACGATGTCCACCAGGCCATTCCTGATGGCGATGATGGCAATAACCAATTCCGCGGCGTTGCCAAAAGTGGCGTTGATAATACCGGAAAAGTGGGATCCCATTTTTTCCGAGAGTACTTCGGTGGCCTCGCCCAGGAAATGGGCAAGCGGCACGAGCGAAACCGAGGCCAAAAGAAAGGTTATGACCGATGGAAGGTGGAAGTGCTGGGAAATGGCGGTGATTGGTATCAGGAAAAGCAGGTAATGCCAGAAACCAAGTTTCGAAAACACCGGTGACTCCAAGTCCCATGAAAGTGGTCGGGGCGACTGGATTTGAACCAGCGACCTCGACGTCCCGAACGTCGCGCTCTAGCCAAGCTGAGCCACGCCCCGTACCATTACCTAATAGTTTACCGGAAATAGGTGGCAGGTGCAAAAAAAATCTTCTCAATTGCCAAAAAATCAATTCATCGGTAAAATAGCTAAACGTCCTGTTCTATTTATAACTTCATTAATTTTAAGACACACTCTTAAGGAGGCACAACAATGAAAGCGGTCGTTTTTCGTGAAAATGGCGGGGTTGATAAGTTGATGTACACTGACATGGAGAAGCCGAAGATATCTCCCTACGAGGTGCTTGTTAAGGTGCACGCAAGCGCGCTGAATCATCTGGATATATGGGTCAGACAGGGATTGCCCGGCGTTGAGATACCCATGCCGCATATTTCCGGAAGCGACGTGGCAGGCGAGGTGGCCGAGGTGGGAATGGAAGTAAAGAAATTCAAGGTGGGCGACAAGGTGCTTATCGCACCCGGCGTTCGCTGCAGGAAGTGCGTGTATTGCATTACCAACAGGGACAGCATGTGTGACGGCTTCAAGATCATGGGTTTTCAGGTTCAGGGTGGTTATGCCGAATATGCCAGGGCGCACGTGGATAATATCATACCTATTTCGCAAAAGTATTCCTTTGAAGAGTGGGCGGCCATTCCTCTGGTGTTTGTAACCGCCTGGCACATGCTGATTACCCAGGGGCAGATCAAACCGGGAGAGAACGTATTGATCCATGCCGCCGGTAGTGGAATCGGCAGCGCGGCAGTCCAGATTGCCCGTCTGGCGGGTGCCCGCGTAATTGCCACAGCACGGGGAATCGAAAAGATGGAAAAGGCAAAACGGTTAGGCGCGGATGAAGTAATCGACTACTCACAGGAAAATTATGCCGAAAAGGTAAAGCAACTGACAAACGGCAAAGGGGTGGACGTTATCTTTGAACATATAGGACCCGATACCTGGGAAAAGAACCTTCAATGCCTTGCGAAGGGCGGGCGAATGGTGGTTTGCGGCGCCACGAGCGGCCCTAAGATCACGATGGAAATCCGGCTTCTGTTCATGAGGCACTATTCGGTTATCGGTTGTTATATGGGCAGCAAAAAGGAACTTCTCGACGTGCTGAACCTGGTGGAAGCGGGGAGACTGAAACCCGTTGTCGACTCCGTATTTCCGCTAAAGGATGCAGCGGCAGCCCAGCAGAGGATGCTTAATAGGGAGAATTTTGGGAAGATTGTGCTGAAGGTTTAGGCGCTTAAACCCGGCAAAATAATCCGTACTCTACAAACGGTGCAATAGCATAATTACCCCAACTAGCGAGACCACGCCTCAGAACGACAAAAAGATGCTCGATGCTAATACTGCCGGCTCATATTCGGGCGTCAGGTATCTGGCATCGGGCAGATAGTTATTACCTTTAAAACCAAGATTTCTCTTCGCTCTACAACAGGCCCGAAGGGCAGAAAGGACATAGCCAGGGGTGAAGTTCCAGGGGGCTTTACCCCCCGCTATATCCTTGCGGCCTTTCAGGCCTAACATTGAAATTCCTAAACATTAAAATAAAAGGAAACGATATGAAGTACGCCATAAAAAAAGGCGCAATTGCGAAACTGGCCGTTGTTGTGGCGGTGGTTATTACATCAATTACTCCGTATACCCAGGCAGAATTAAAGCAGCAACTGCCGCAGTGTCGAATAAATACGGGGGGGATGCCGTTACAGGACGAACGGAACGTCGTTGCCGGAGAGATAAACGACAAAGGCGACGTGATCGTTGGGGACGTCAGGATAACAAATATAGGTTTGTCTTTAGATTACCAACAATTGCTTAAGGAAGTTGAAGGCTTAGAGCAGGATTTAAAGGATATCCCGCTTGAAGAAACGGTAAGCCGTCTCAATAAAAGCAAAATAGTGGAGGAAAAACGAGGGCAATTGCTGGATTTCAAGCAAGAGGCGCTTCGCCTGGCCGGGACGTTCAGTAAGATCGAAATCAATACCGAACGTCTCAAGCAAGTGCAGCAGTGTTTTGTCCAGGGGAAATTCCGTGAGGCGGACGCCATCCTGAAGGCGGAGGAACTGAGCCATGACCAGGAATGCATCCTGAGTACCATTGAAAGCAAGCGCCGTGAATTGGATGAACTCCATCAACAACTCATCGGCAATGCCAATGAATTCCTGATTAAGGCGCAGACCGTGACAATGGACCCTAATAATCCCAATAGCTTTAAGGACGCCAGCCGCTTGTATGAACAGTCCATACGCAGTAATATGCATTTTTATACCCTGTTTGAATATGCCGGTTTTCTCCAACACCATAATCAATACCATGAAGCTGAGCGTTATTATCAGGATGCGATGAAAAGGTACGGAGGAGAGTTAGACGCCCCAACACGCGCTACGATGCTCAACAATATGGCGGCCTTACAGTCCGATAAGAACGAATATGAAAACGCCCTAAAGTCGCACCAGGAGGCACTGGAGATTTATAGAGAATTAGCCCGGTCGAACCCTCAGACTTATCTGCCCTCTATTGCCGGGACAATCAACCATTTGGCCCATGTGCAATACCAAAAGCACGATTTTGATGACGCTGTGAAGTTGCACCAGGAGGCATTGGAGATTTACCGGAATTTAGTCAAGTCAAACCCACATACCTATCTGTCCTACGTTGCCACGACGCTCAACGATTTGGGGCTTTTGCGACACAAAAAGGACGAATTTGAAGATGCCCTGAAGTTCTATAACGAGGCGTTGGAGATTTACCGGAATTTAGCCGGGTCAAACCCGCGGGCTTACTTGCCCGACATTGCCATGACGCTCAATAATGTGGCGAATTTACAATACAAAAAGGGCGAATTTGAAGGCACCCTGAAGTCACACCAGGAGGCGCTGGAGATTTACCGGTATCTGGCCCTGTCGAATCCGCAGACTTACCTGTCTTACGTTGCTGGCACAATCAACAATTTGGGGAATTTGCATTACAAGAAGGACGAGTTTGAAGACGCCATAAAGTTGTACCATGAGGCATTGGCCGTCTACCGGGAATTAGACCAATCAAACCCGCAGAGCTACTTACCCGATATCGCCGGGACGCTCAACAATTTAGGCAATTTGCACTATAAAAAGAAAGAGTTTGATGATGCCCTGAAGCTTTACAACGAGGCGTTGGATATGAGAAGGAAATTGGCGCAGTCAAACCCGCAGGGCTACTTACCCGACGTTGCCGGGATGCTTAACAATTTGGGTAATCTGCAAAACAAAAAGAACAAATTTGAAGACGCCCTGAAGTCGTACAACGAGGCGTTGGAGATTTACCGGAAATTAGCCCAGTCAAACCCGCAGACTTACCTGCCATACGTTGCCGTGACGCTCATCAATCTGAGTATTTTTTATCAGGAAGGCCAGCCCGACAAAAACGTATCGGTCAAATATGCGGCAGAGGCGTTAAGAATCGTGACGCCCTTGCTTGAACAGATACCCGCCACCCGGCGCTATGCTCAAACCGCACGGCAAATACTTCAGAATTTGGGGGTGAATATTGAAAAGATTTTAGCGGAAGGGAAATGACCGGGCGAGGCCGGGGCTTCGGGCAAATACAGTCCCTTGGAACCACAGATTTCACAGATTACACAGATTTTGTAACATCAGGGGTGCATGACGTTGTCTTTCAGCCTCTTCCGCTTCAAAAGCATCGACAACGCCTTTACGCATCGTTCGGGAGAAGGATATACGGGCAGGTTGCGTTCCTCGAATAACAGCTTGACCTTCATGGTAAAGGTACCACCTATGGTGCAGATAATGGCTGGCTTTCCGGAAGCCGTCATCGTATCGGAGATGAGATCGACGACCCGTTCCGTCATGCCCTGGGGCGCCATGAGGGGTATGATAATGGCGGCGTCATATTCATCGCTTTCCACCATACAGGCGCGCAACGCAATGTGATAGTCGTTGTCCGAAGCGCTTCCCGTCAGATCAATGGGGTTGTTTACTACGTAGTAGCCTGAAAAATTATCCCTTAATTTTTCTTTTAACCGCGGGGATGGGGGGGGAACGTCCAGGCCGTTTTCCGTACAATGGTCGGCCGCGATGACGCCAAAACCGCCGCCGTTCGTGACAATGAGCACCTTGTTGCCGCGTGGGGGGGATTGCATGGACAGCGCCTTGACGCCGTCGATAAACTCCTCGAGGCCGTTCGTTTCAATGATGCCTGACTTTACAAATGCGGCCTTGTAAATTTCGTAATTGCCTGCTATTGCGCCCGTGTGAGATTTTGCGGCGGCAATACCGGCCGCGCCCTTCCCGACCTTAAGCGCCACGATGGGCTTTTTCCGGGAACAGGCCTTGGCCGCTTCAATAAATTTTTGCCCATGATCTACCGATTCCATGTAGATGGCAACGACCCTGGTATTATCGTCATCTGATAAAAATGGCAGGAGGGTGGACTCCCCCACGTCAATTCTATTCCCGTAATTTGCCACCCTGGCTATGCCCAACCCCTCCTGTGCCGCCAGATCCAGCAACGCCACGGCAAAGGCGCCGCTTTGAGAAAGGATGGAAACCGCGCCCTTTTTGGGCTTGCTTACCCTTTCGTGCGGTAAAAAGGAGGTGGTAAAGTGCGCGTAATTATCCAGAGTCCCCAGGCAATTCGGGCCGAGGATGCGTATGTGGTTATCGAGGGCAATCCGTTTGATCCGTTCCTCCATTTCAATGCCTTCTTTGCCCACTTCACGGAAACCGGCGCTGATGATGATGGCATGGCCGATCTTTTTCCGGGCTTGCTGTTCGATGACGTTTAATACCGATCGGGCGGGTACAGCGATAACGGTTAACGCAATTTCGTCCGGAATGTCCGGGAGGGATGGAAAACACGGTAAGCCAAAGACGATTTTATATTTTGGATTCACCGGATAAATCCTTCCGCGAAATCCGATGTCGAGGATGTTTTTTAGGATGATGCCGGGCAGGCTGCCGGATTTTTCCGTGGCGCCAACAATGGCAACAGAGGAAGGATTAAAGAATGTTTCCATACAATGGCGTTAAAGAGAATACAACGTTACTTGTATCTGCCAACCCTTCTCCCCTTACATCCCATTTTTCCATGATTTGCCCGCTTGCTTCGCCACGTCAGCCTTTGTCTTCTTTTGTCTCTCATGATCTTTATACCTCAATTTTGAAAAACTTTAAGATGCTAAATAACATTTGTTCCCGATAAATCTATGCCTGTTTGCTCACGTCTTTCTCAATATCAATTTTTTTCTGCGTGTTTTTGCTGGTGGCGCTATCTACTTCGTCTTCAACGCCTTTAACGCCTTTCTTGAACTCAACAATGCCTCTCCCCACGGACTTCATAACATCGGGAAGTCTTTTCCCGAAAATAAGAAGCGCCACAATGAGAATAATGAACCATTCCCACCCCCCTGGCATACTAAACATGGTTTAGATCTCCTTTATATAAAAAGCTCAAAACTTATAGAAAACTAAAGGAATTATATCATCATGCCGTTAAAAATCAATGAATTTGTTTGAAATGAAAATCCCTCTACTGCTTATCAACCTTTACATAAGTGCGGCAACGTGTTATAATCCGCTATGCTATAGCGTTCCAAACGATTTTTGAACGCTTTGATTTCATTGATTTTTTTCTGAAGGAGTTTTTTATGAAACGGATGGGGTATTTTGCCGGTGTGGTAGTAGCGGCGGTGGTTTCTTTAACGGTGTATGCGTCATCGGCAGTTTTTGCCGGTTCGGATTGTTGCGCCGCAAAGCAGTCCGCGGAGGCTGAAAAGGCCGAGACTAAATGCCTTACTTGTGAAAAGGCCATTAGCGATAAATGCAAAGCGGTAAAGGTGGAACACGAAGGAAAGACGTTTTATTTCTGCTGCGAGTGTTGCGCTGAGAAGTTTAAGAAAGACCCTAGTGCTTGTAAGAAGGATAAGTAATCCTTAACAAAGAGGAGGTAAGCTATGGCGGTAAAGGTAGGCGACGTTGCGCCTGATTTTCAGGTAAAGGACGATTCCGGCAAGTCTCGCACCCTGGCGGAATTCCGCGGGAAAAGGGTTGTCCTCTATTTTTATCCAAAAGACAGCACGCCCGGATGCACGAAAGAGGCCTGTAGCTTTCGCGATGGGTACCATAAATTGCAGGAAGCTGGAATTGTCGTCCTGGGTGTCAGCTTTGATTCGGTAGAGTCGCATCGAAAATTCAAAGAGAAGCAGAAACTCCCCTTTATTTTGTTGAGTGACGAGAAAAAGGCCATCGCAGAGGCCTACGGCGCATCGGGAGGCATCCTGGGATCGCTTGCGGCAAAGCGGTATACCTACCTGATTGATGAAACGGGCAAGATCGTCCATATCTTCCTGAAGGTAGACGTGCAAAACCACGCTGATGAGGTCTTGCAGGCATTTGCAAAGCATTCTGATAAATGAACACAAATTGATGCCGGGGCTTTTCCTGGTTTCGTATTTATTCGCGTTCATTGGCGTTCATTCGCGGTTGATGAGAGTGAATAAGAAAACTTTATAATTCGAAATTCCTTGTTCAATATTCTACATTCGTTATTCAGTTACATTAATCCATAATTTAACTATGAGATTTGGTTATACAACCGGAAGCTGTGCGACGGCGGCGGCCAAGGCGGCGGCCATGGGCTTATTTATCGGGAATATTCCCGATGAAGTGGAGATTGACACCCCGGCTGGCGTAAAACTCCATCTCAAAATCCATGAGAAGCAATTGTCCTCCGAATCGGCAACGTGCGCGGTTCAGAAGGACGCGGGAGACGATCCTGACGTAACAAACGGATGCTTCGTCCATGCAAGGGTTGAACGAAGAGCCACACACACCATAGAAATCGACGGCGGCGATGGCGTTGGACGGGTAACAAAGCCTGGTCTGCAAATACCCGTAGGACAGGCGGCCATTAATCCCGTGCCAAGACGTATGATCGAAGAGGCGGTACGGGGAATTATCGGTAAAGGCGCAGGGGCAAAGGTTGTCGTTACGGTTCCCACCGGAAGGGCGTTGGGGGAAAGGACATTCAATCCGAAGCTGGGCATTATCGGCGGGATATCCATTATCGGTACCACGGGTATCGTCCGCCCTATGTCGGAAGACGCCTTTCAGACCTCACTCCTGTGCGGTCTCGACATTGCCCGTGGGAGCGGTTATGAAACGGTGGCATTGGTGCCGGGCAGCCTGGGTGAACGGTCAGTTTTGGGTTTGGCTAACGTAGCGAAAGAGCAGGTTGTTCAGATAAGCAACTTTGTCGGCTTTATGCTCAAAGCTACTTGTGAAAGGGGTTTTAAGAAGGTAATAGTTGCCGGACACCCCGGAAAACTGGCCAAACTACTGAGGGGTGACTTCCATACCCACAGTGCGGTTTCCAAGCCTGCCAACGATACCCTTATAGAAACCGTTTCACAATACATTCGAACAACGTATCCCCCATTCCATCCCCCATCACCTTACGAAATGGCCAAAGGGGAGGCGGAAAGCGCCCTTGCAGAAAAGCGTGTTTATCCGAACAACAGAGATACCGGACATCCGTCTGATGAAATCATCGGTAAATTAAAGGAATCCCCTACGGTAGAAGGCATTGTTGAACTGTTAAGAGATTCGGGATATTTACCGGTAATGAACAACGTGGCGGAAGAAATCGAGGCGAAGGTGCGTGATTTTTTACATGGCAAAGCCCCTGGTATCCCCGAGACGATTGGTATTATTTTATTTGACATGAAAGGCACCGTAATCGGTATTTCGAATAACGCTCAAACATGGCTGAACACGACAAAAACAAAGTTATCATCGTAGGATGTGGGCCTGGACTCAAGGCGTACATCCATCCCAAGGCAATATACAACATTAAAAAGGCCGACGTCCTGGTGGGGAGCAGGCGATTGATCAAGCTCTTTCCCCGCGTTGGCGCGGAAAAGATTGTCCTTGAGAAAAATTACAGCGTCCTGGTGAACAGGATTGCGGACTGGCGCGGCGCAAAACAGGTGGTTGTGCTGGTCAGCGGCGACCCGTGCTTTTTCAGTTACACCAAAATGATCGTGAAGAAGATCGGCCGCCAGGCCTGCGTCATCATCCCCGGTATCAGCAGCATACAGCTTGCCTTTGCTGCCATCGGTGAAAGCTGGGACGACGCCTGTTTTATCAGTCTGCACGGCAGGGACATTGAGTATGCGCAGCTTATTAAGCAGGTGCGGTCGTTTGACAAGGTTGGCATATTGACCGATCATCAAAACACGCCGTCGGTGATCGCGCGCCGTTTATTGGATGGCGGCATCCGGAAGAGAATCATGTTTGTCTGCGAAAACCTTTCACTCCCCGACGAGCGCATACTTGAGGCAAACCTGGCCGTTGCCGTTACTATAAAGGCTACCGGGGCGGCGGCGGTGGTTATTATAAAGAAGTTGTAGAATTAATATCGAATAAGGAATTTCGTAATAGTTTAGTATTTTGAAAACATTAATAGTTGAAAGTGCCTTCGTGACAGTATGTAGTGGCAATTCATGAAAACTAAATTGTTACGGAATTTCAAAGTAGGGACACGGTGCCCGTGTCCCCGCGTGTGAACAAAAAAAAGTTGCTGCACACCTAATTTAGTGTATAGGAAATTCAAACGTACGCGTAGTGGCAAGGCGCGCCTTGCCACTACGCCGTTACATGTCGTCGAAGGCTTCGTTTAAACGCATCGGGAAAAGCCACAAAAAGGAGAATTTTGGGATGAAAACAGGTAATTTTTACGGTATCGGTTTGGGTCCGGGCGACCCGGAACTTCTGACGTTAAAGGCGCTGCGTACCATTCAAAGGGCGGATTGTATCTTCATTCCACGGTCCGATACCAAGGAAGACAGCCTGGCATTGGAAATCGTAACCGGCTACCTACAGGGGAAAACGGTGCGGGAGCAGATATACCCCATGACAAAGGACAAATCCGTCCTGAACGCGGCGTGGGTCAGTGCCGCAAAGGAAATATATACCGAGATAGCCGCCGGGCACGACGTGGTGTATCTAACCCTGGGCGATCCGATGACCTTCAGCACCTATATCTACTTGCTGCGGCACCTGGGCGAATTGTTGCCGTCCGATGCCATACATACCATACCCGGCATTACCTCATACAACGCCGCCGCAAGCGCCGCCAATTACCCGTTATTGACGGGGGATGAAAAAATGGCGGTGATACCCGTCCCGGCCAACACGGAAGACCTGCGCCCCATTCTGGAAATGTTTGACACCGTCATCATGATGAAGGTGGCCAAGAAGCTGGACGAAATCATTCAACTCCTGGAAGAGATGAACCTTTTGGAAAACGCCCTGTTTGCCTCCTACATTGGGCAAAAAAACGCCTACCTCACCGCCGATATCTTACCCCTGAAAGGCACGGGCAAGGGATATATGTCCGTCTTAATCGTAAGGCGGGGAAGAAAGCAGGATAGCCGGCAAAAGTAATTGTCCGAATTGTGCCGCCCCCACGGGGCCAAAATAATGGTTGTTTCTCCTATTACGCAGTGGGCTACGGTTGTTACACCCCGATGGGGTGTCTTTGTATTA
>CAYJPZ010000029.1:14523-27928 GCA_964372185.1 uncultured candidatus Brocadiaceae bacterium | reverse complement strand
ATGATACATGGCTGTTCGTAGGTAATCGAGTGATTTTAACTATGGGGCTGTAAAACAATAACATTTAAAAGTTTGTTTATTTTTTTTCAGAAAAAACGAACGCAAACAAATGCCAATGCGGCGGAGAATTCAGATATACCCGGAAATTATGGAAACCGCCATCATTAACCTGGAAGTTATCCCGTCCTGCCGCAGCACTGCTTGAATTTTTTACCACTGCCACAAATGCAGGGCTGATTTCTACCGACCTTAACGCCAGCTTTGATAGGGTCTATTTTAGGCGCCGTCTGAGACGTTGAATCCTCTACTGTTCCGCTTTCTGCGCTGACAGCGGCAGGAGATTCATGTATCTTTTCCAGTCCTGAAACTTCCTGATGGACGAACTTCTCCGGATGCCATACATCTTTTTTTTCCTCATCTTTTACTAATTGTAACTTAAATATGAGATCAGTCACCTCGTCCCTGATTGCCAGATTCATACTCTCAAACATACCCAACGCCTCTCTTTTATATTCAATCTTAGGGTCTATCTGTGCATAACCCCGGAGACCGATGCCGGACCTCAGGTGGTCCATTGCATAGAGGTGGTCCTTCCACTTGGTATCTATCTTTTCCAGTAAAAGAATCTGGGCGATTTTTTCTACCCCTTCTTTGCCAAGAAGGTTTTCTTTTACTTCATAGGCGTCCATGGCATTTTTCTTCAAATGCGCTTCCACGTTGCCACGTGTCTTCTCTTCTACCTTGTTTAAATCAATTTCCAATCCAAACTTTAGTTTAAACCATGTGGCTATGTCGAACGGCTCTTCCTCCTCACTGCGATGCTTCGTATCGAAGGCAACTGCCACCATTTCCTCGATGCAATCATCGATCATCCGGGAAATATATTCGCGGAGCTTTTTGCCTTCAAGCACGTCCTGCCGCAGCGAGTATATTGTTTTTCTCTGCTGATCCATAACCTCGTCATAATCAAGCAGGTGTTTACGTATCTCAAAGTTGTGGCTCTCTACCTTCTTTTGAGCGCGCTCAATTGACCTGGATACCATCGAATGCTCAATAGCCATGCCTTCTTCCATACCAAATCTTTTGAGAAGCGAACTTATCCGTTCAGAGGCAAAGATACGCATGAGATCGTCCTGCAGGGACACATAAAAACGGGAAGAACCCGGATCGCCCTGGCGGGCTGCGCGACCACGAAGCTGGTTGTCAATACGGCGCGCCTCGTGCCGCTCCGTTCCTAAGATGTGCAGTCCGCCGATGGCGGCAACTCCTTCACCGAGGACAATGTCTGTGCCGCGTCCAGCCATATTCGTTGCGATGGTAACGTTTCCGCGCTGGCCTGCCTTTGAAACAATATGCGCTTCCTTTTCATGCTGTTTTGCGTTTAGCACTTCATGTTCGATGCCTTCTCTTCTGAGCTTTTCACTAAGAAATTCAGACTTCTCAATAGAAACCGTTCCAACAAGTACTGGCCTGCCTGCTTTATGCACCTCTACAATTTCCTTGATGACGGCGTCATATTTTTCTTTTTCCGTCCGGTAAACACGGTCAGGTGAATTGGTGCGGCGCATGGGTTTGTTTGTCGGGATAGAAACGACTTCGAGCTTATATATTTTGTCGAATTCTGCGGCTTCCGTCATTGCGGTACCGGTCATTCCGGCCAGTTTCTTATACAAACGATAGAAATTCTGGAGCGTTATGGTGGCCAGCGTCTGATTTTCCTCTTTTATGCGCTGGCGTTCTTTCGCTTGTGCGGCCTGGTGTAAACCATCACTCCACACGCGGCCCGTCATCAAACGTCCGGTAAATTCGTCCACAATGATAACCTCGCCATCCTTAACGATATAGTCCCTATCCTTTTTGAACAGGTGATGTGCCCGAAGCGCTTGCTCAATATAGTGCGGCCATTCCATGTTCGCACCGGTATAAAGGCTATCGACGTTGAGCTGGCGTTCCACCTCTTCGGTGCCTTCTTCGGTCAGGTGCGCGGCACGCTCCTTTTCCTTTATCTCGAAGTGCTTTCCCGCCTTTAATTGCCCGGCAACTTTGTCGGCTATGTAATATTTTTCCGTGGACTCTTCCGTGGGGCCTGAAATGATGAGCGGGGTTCGCGCCTCGTCAATCAATATACTATCCACTTCATCGACGATAGCATAATTCAATCCACGGCTTATTTGAACCTGCTCTTCTCTATTTATCCGCATATTGTCACGGAGATAGTCAAAGCCAAATTCGTTGTTCGTACCGTAGGTGATATCACACAGATAAGCCTGCTTTTTACTCTCATAATCCTGATTTCCCTGAATGGCCCCGGCGGTTAATCCCAGGAATTCATATAGGGGGGACATCCAGTCCCGGTCACGCTTTGCAAGATAATCGTTTACCGTAACGATGTGCACGCCCTTGCCCGTTAGGGCGTTTAAATAAGCAGGTAGCGTAGCAACCAGGGTCTTTCCTTCTCCCGTTGCCATTTCAGCAATTTTCCCCTGGTGCAACACCATACCTCCGATAAGCTGCACGTCAAAGTGACGCATGGTGCGGTTGGGGCTGTCCGGGTTAGGGGCAAGGAGGACTCTCCGGCTTGCTTCTCTTACCACGGCAAACGCCTCCGGCAGGACGTCGCCGAGCGTTTCTCCCTTAGCCAGTCTCTCCTTAAACTCATTCGTCTTGTTACGTAGCTCAGCGTCCGTTAAAGCCATCAATTTAGGCTCAAGGGAATTAATGTGTGCCACAATGGGCCGGATATTCTTTAATATCCTGTCATTTGGTGTTCCAAATATTTTCGTTAAAAAGCTCATAATGTAATAATGCCTTTTGTTTTAATTTTTAAATTTGGCCTTCGGCAAATTTCCAATGGAGAGCGAAGAGGCTCTTTGCTCTACAACAACTACAATTATTCTAAGCAAATGTGAATAGCTATGTCAAGGCAATGTTTTAAGGAACAAAATGAAAATGAAAGAAGGCTGTTAAAACATTACGTTTAACAGCCTTCTTGATAAGCAAAGTTCTAGTTGGTAATTGAGTTAAACCACTTCGCCGTGTGTATTCCACACAACGCTAACACTCGCCTTTCCATCATGGTGAGCGTTGTAAAGCGGCCTCCAACTTTAAGCGTCACGTACATTAGAACAGCCCTTTGACTTTTCCTGTTTCAACATCCACGTCTACACGGCGGAATGCAGGATCAGAACTCGTTCCCGGCATCAGCTTAATATCTCCCGCCATCGGCACAATAAACCCGGCGCCTTTAAAGGTCAATACATCTTTAATACGCAGCCTCCAGTTTTTTGGGGCGCCTTTTAGGTTTGGATTGTCGGTAATGGAAAGATGCGTTTTAACCATGCACATCCCCATTTTTGAAACATCAGGGTCGCTGTCCAGCGCCTTGATCTTGTTCGTTGCCTCCGGTGTATAATCAACACCATCCGCACCATAAACCTCTTTTGCGATCTTTTCAATACGGTCCTTCAATGGGGCGTTCAATTCATAAAGAAACTTAAAGTTTGTCGGATGATTGCACGCGTCAATTACCGCATCAGCAAGTTCCACGGCACCTTCTCCGCCTTTTAGCCAGTGGTAAGACACTGCAACACGTGCGCCAGCCGCATCAGCCAACCTGCGAATTGCATCAATCTCTCCCTTCGTATCCGTATGGAAATGATTGATACAAACCACCGGATTAATTCCAGCCTTCCTTACCGTTTCGATGTGATGAACAAGATTTTCCGTCCCCTTTTCCACCCATCCGACGTTTTCTTCTTTGTAACATGCATCCAACGGGCGCCCCGGCACCGGGATAGGTGCGCCGCCGTGACATTTCATGCCGCGAACGGTGGTAACTATCACTGCCGCATTAGGACGATGTCCGGAATAACGGCATTTTAGGTTCCAGAACTTTTCGAATCCTATATCTGCCCCGAACCCCGATTCGGTCACATGGTAATCACCCAACTTCAGACCGAGCCTGTCTGCGATAATAGAGGACTGACCTATGGCAATATTGGCAAATGGCCCCGCATGGACGAATACCGGCTGCCCCTCTATTGTTTGCATAAGATTTGGATTAATGGCGCTCGCCATCCACGCAGTCATAGCGCCTGCCACTTCAAGGTCAGTGGTTGTCACCGGTTTGCCTTTTTTGTCATAGGCAACAACCATTCTCCCTATCCGCTCACGCATATCTTTTAAATCATTTGCCACAGAAAGTATAGCCATAAGCTCGGAAGACACGGCTATAGCAAATCCGGATTCCATCATATAGCCGTCCATCTTGCTACCGATACCGATTATTATCTTCCTCAGTGATTGTGCGCAAAAGTCGATAATCCACTTGAGTTCTATCCTGTCCGGGTCGATGTCAAGACGTTTCAAATTACTCTTTGCAAGCCGCTCGTCATCATAATTCGATTCATGCTGTAATCGGGAAGTAAGCGCAACCATCGCCAGGTTGTGGGCGTTGATGATGGCATTAATATCCCCTGTCAATCCAAGTGAAAAAGGTGTTAACGGAATACACTGTGAAAGACCGCCACCTGCTGCAGAACCCTTGATATTCATGGTTGGGCCGCCTGAAGGCTGACGTATGGCGCCAACAACTTTTTTGCCTCTTTTCCCCAAACCTTGCACCAGTCCCATAGTGGTAGTCGACTTTCCCTCACCTAATGGGGTTGGTGTAATGGCAGTAACGTCAATAAATTTTCCATCAGGCTTATTTCCAATTCGTTTTAACACCCTGTTGAAGTCAACCTTTGCCACGTAATGCCCATGCGGGAGCAGTTCTTCCTTTTCCAGTCCCAATTGCTCTGCTAATTGGTATACTGTTTTCATTCGTGTTTCGGAATCTTCTGCTATTTCCCAATCTGCATGTTTGGTGGGATCCAATGCCATTGTTTTTTCGCCTCCTTCTTAAAGATGATAACGCATTATGATTATGTTAAATAAATTCCAAACATATATTTAACTATAAGTATTTACACACAATAAACAACACTATCGTAATCGCGCTGGCTAGCATTTCAACTATCCTCTAACATCTGAAATTTAGTCCGTCAATTATACTGATAAAATGGTGAAGGTCAAGAAAAATGACAAGGCCGTTTTAAAAATCGCGTAACTTCCCGAATAGTATAGACTGAAGGCTTCAGCCTAAACATCTGAGGCTTTGCCTCGCCGGTTTAAAGAATTTTATTGACAAACGATAACGTAAATTATATAAAATGCAGTAATTACGTCACAGTAAAGCACTATCAGCGAGGGGCATTGGTGCATCATATCATCCATATATACTGACAGATTTAAACCACTCAAATGGAATGACTACAAGCCGATTTTATCTTCACTAAAAAATTACTTAACATAAAACCATCTAACCCCGGGCTTGAAGTAATCTGGAATTTACTGAAACATAATGACTTATGATTCTCCGTAACAATAAACGTAAATATTCAGTATAATTTAATTGTTTACTTATACAGAATATTATGATATGGTATCTGCATTGCTACCACAATCGTAACAAGAAAGGAGGCGTCCCAAGCGGATGTAGAATTACTAACTTTAAAAACTTGGACGGTTTGGCTATTCGTAATAAATATGGTAGATTGTAAATTTAGGTGATGCATTTTTAAGTTTTTTTGTGAAAAGGAGGATAAAGAATGAAGAGTTTATACAAATGGGGACTGGCGTGTATGGTCAGCGGCGTATTGGCAGGTACTACCGCGCCAATATTTGCAGAAGAGCCTGCGCCAGCGATAGCTCCGGCAGAGGAAGAAGGCAAGATGGCCAATTTCTTCAAGAGTATTGAAGTATCCGGTTTCGTGGACACCTATTATAGTTATAATTATTCAAAACCTCACGACCAAAGGGGCAGTACGCCAGGCTTTGCGCGTGATGGAGGAACCTTTGCAGACGTGCGGTCATTTGACAGGGAAAACGATTCTTTTACGTTGGACAATATAGAAATTTCTGTATTTAAACCATCGACGGAAAAGGACCCTATCGGTTTTGGTTTTACGACAAATTATGGTGAAATAGCGCAGAGGCTGACCTTTGTGCCGAGTGATGGTCGTGTCGATGGCGCAACCGGCGGCGATGATTTTACCGTGAGCCAAGGTTTCGTTACCTACAAGGCCCCGGTAGGCAAGGGACTTGATTTTAAGTTTGGTAAATTCGCCACCTGGATTGGCGCAGAGCTTTGGGAAAGTGTGGATAATCCAAACTTCTCACGTTCGCTCCTCTATCAGAATGCCATTCCTTTTACCAACACAGGTCTGTCCATGAGTTATCCTTTATTGGATCAGTTAACGACGACTTTTTATCTCGTGAACGGTTGGGATACCTTCGTAGACAACAACAATTCGAAGACCCTCGGATACCAATTTAATTGGAAGATAAGCGAGAATACCGGCTTTATAGTAAACGGCAGCCACGGCGCAGAGCAGGATGAAGATGTTATTAAAGATGCAGAAGGAAACTGGCGGCATTTCTGGGATCTCATATTAGCCTTCAAGCCGCTACCAAAGACATCAGTTAACGTCAATTTTGATTATGGCACAGAGGAAGGGGGTGCGATGTACTCTACTGCTATAGCCGATTCAATGATAGCAGGCGCACCGGTTGATTCTAAGGGAAATTGTGAATGGTGGGGCATATCTACCATTTTAGGGTATGATTTTACCGACTCCGTTGGCGTTGCCTTGAGAGGTGAGTATTTTGAAGATAATGATGGCGGAAGGATAGGCGTTAGTGAGCTTGGCATTTGGGAAGCGACGTTCACAACAAACATAAAGATCAGAGAAAACCTCCTGGTCAGGCCGGAGGTTCGTTATGATCAGGCCGATCAAGAGATATTTGGCGGATGTGATAATGAACTCACAACGGCAATTGACGTAGCCTATATGTTCTAAAAGCAATATGTTGGCAATTCCCAAAAATGTGTTTTACCAGAACCCGTTCAAGAGGAAGTATATTGCTCATAATCCCCCTATATTTGCGAAGATATAGGGGGATTTTTATTTTTTCTGCAGATTTGCGTGGATGTGTAATAGTAATTTTGCTGCCCAACGATTGGTACTCCTCCTGCTCGTTGAGGTTATGATAGTGCTGTTATTTTTTATCTGTGGTTCAAAATGTTTTTAATGTCAGATGTTAGGTCAACTATACCCAAATGTCAGAATAATATTTTACCTTTTTTCCTTGAATATATCTATTTTTGATGTATTATAAAAAACTTCATTTCGAAAAGTAACGAATACCACACTTACCCATAAACTATTGCGCCCGTAGCTCAGCAGGATAGAGCGACGGTTTCCTAAACCGTAGGTCAGACGTTCAAATCGTCTCGGGCGCATTAATATACAAGGCTGAGCGGGTGGTTGGTAAATTGGATAAACTGGAAAAGTTCCTACAATTTGCTCCAGTTACAAAAAATACCCCATAATCACACCTCCATATTTTGTCAGAAATAATTTTCTTCCGGTAATGTATGGAACGGCCTGAAATCCTCTTATTTCAACATCAATATATCCTCAATATTTCCTTGATAAATAATTTACGTCATTTTATACTGTGGATTACTTTTTCTATTATAGATTCAACTAAAAGGAAGGTTCATGAAATCTAAATTAGCCCACAAATATTTTTTGCTGATTGTCGTTACCCTCGTTTCTGTCTCCTGTCTCTTCTTTACCATTCCCAAGATTTTTGGCATTGAACATCGCGTTGAAAAGCATCCGGAAAAAGAGGATGCACCGTATAAATTTCGTTTGCCGGGTGTCGTTATGTCTTACGTAAACAGGCTTTATGTAGACCCTGACCGTATTAAACCGCTGGAAATGATCAAGGAGTCACTTAACTGGGAGGAAAGGGCCATCCCTGAAGTTCTTACGGACTTTATAGAGACTTCAAGCACGGAAACGGTTACTGTTGACGACGTATCGAAGACGTTCGATCTTTCTAAAATTCGCCGCACGAAGGATATGGTAGAGATACTTCGCGACGCCCTTGAATTTGTCAATTCCCAACGCCAAACAAAAGAAAACCTTACCTCCAGTGACCTTGAATATACGGCAATAAACGGGATGCTTACCCAGCTCGACCCGCATTCAATCATACTTCCACCCAAAGAGTTTACTGAATTTAAAATCGGCACTACGGGCAAGTTTGGTGGCCTTGGTATGGTTGTAGGATTAAGGCAGGGGCAGCTAACCGTGATCTCCCCGATTGACGGTACCCCGGCGTCACGGGCCGGTATTAAGGCTGGGGACAGGATTATTGAAATCGACGAGGAATCCACCATCAACATGAATCTTACGGAATCGGTGAGCAAATTGCGGGGCGATCCGGGAACGGAGGTTACCTTGCTGGTGATGACGGAAAAAGCAGCACAACCCAAGTCTTTTTCGTTGAAGCGGGAAGTTATTGCCATTCCTACGGTAGAATCATCGCCCCTGGACAATGGTCTTGGTTATTTAAAGATACGAAACTTTCAGGACGACACGGCACAGTCTCTCTCCGCTCACCTAAAAAGCCTGAAAGCGGCAAACGGCAAGATAAAGGGGTTGATTATCGATCTGAGAAACAACTCCGGCGGATTGTTGGACCAAGCGATAGAGGTTGCGGATACCTTTCTTGAAAGCGGTCCTATTGTACATACCGTTGGACCGGGCGGCCATCCACGCGAGGTGCAGGAAGCAAGAAAGAGCGACGCCGACGAAGTAAACTACCCCATCGTGGTGCTTATTGATGCCGGCAGTGCATCCGGGGCGGAAATCGTCGCGGGGGCGCTCAAGGAGAATAATCGTGCCCTGATTGTGGGAGACAGGAGCTTTGGCAAGGGTTCCGTGCAGCAACTGGTTGAACTTATGGACGGTTCGGCGTTGAAGTTAACCATTGCGAAATATCTCACCCCTTTGCTTACCGATATTCAATCTGTCGGTATTACCGCTGATATTCAGCTTACCCCCGTTACCGTTTTAAAGGATAATATCAATCTATTCCGCGGACACATTGCCCTTCGTGAAGAAGACCTCAAACAGCACCTGGACGAACATCCCAAAGGCGAAACACCCTTTGCCACCCTCAAGTATTTCCAGGAAACCAAAGAAAAAAGCAAAACCGATGACCCGGAAGAAGAAGCCGGAGATCCATACAAGTTGCCCGATTTTAACACGGATTTCCACACTATTTTTGCCAGGAAACTTCTCCTTGGGACGACCGCATGGCCGCGTGAGGCATTTATGCAAAACTCCCTGCCTGTTGTGGAAGAAACTGCCCGGCAGGAAGAAGAGAAGGTAGCCCAGGCGCTTCAAAAGCTTGACATTGATTGGTCTAAAGACACAAGCCCGGAAAACGGAAAGCCCGCTATTTCGTTCTCTACAACGCCTGCAAACGGCAAGGTTAAGGCCGGAGAGAAGATTACCCTTACGGTAACTGCAACCAATTCGGGAGAATCGCCGCTCTACCAATTACGGGGCGTCTCATCGAGCAAAAACGGTCAGTTCGACAAGTTGGAGTTCATTTTGGGGAAAATAGACAAAGGCACCGTAAAATCGTATTCTACCACCGTAGAAATTCCCAAAAATGCGTTGGATAGGGAAGACGAGATTGTTATAAAATTTGAAGAACTAAACAAACAGAGCCTTCAGGACGTCAAGTTTACCGTCAAGACAGAGGCGTTGCCGAGGCCGCTTTTTGCCTTTTCATATCAAATACTCGATACCGTTAAAAATGCCTCCGCCAATAATGGAGACGGCCTGATTCAATCAGGTGAGGACGTTGATTTACTGGTGCTGGTAAAAAACATTGGCGAAGGCGCGTCTGAGAAAACGGTGGTTACCTTAAGAAACTTAAGCAATAAGGAAATCCTGATAAAGAACGGAAGGGTAGAGGTTGAAAATTTAAATCCAGGCGAGAAAAAAGAGGCAAAAATATCGTTCTTTGTAAAAGATACCGTATCGCCTGAAAATTTCACCGTTGACCTTATTGTTTCAGACACCGTCTTTGAGACACTGTTGACGCACAAGATTACCCTTCCCGTTGTTGCAGGAAAATCCAAGGTAACGCCCGCCAAGAGCGTTCTAAGAATAGAGAGAAATCATACGCCCCTTTATGGAGGCATGTCTTACGATTCTCCCGTGATTTCAATGATGAACAAGGACACCATCCTCGCGTCGGATGCGAAGAACAATGACTGGTTCCGTATACCGCTGCCGGGCGACCGGTATGGATGGCTTTCTGCAAAGGAAGTTGCCAAGCCGGACGGCGCCGAAAGCAAACCAAGTGCTTTAGAGTCTTTTATACAGCAATTACCGCCAACCATCACCATGAAGGAACCCCTGCCAGGCATTTTTACCGGAAAAGACCGTCTACCCCTTTCCGCAGTTATCGGCGATGATATTTGCGTGAAACATGCATATATTTTCGTTAACAATGACAAGGTGTATTACAAATCCAATAAAACACCAAACCTGAAAGAGCGCACCCAGCTTGTGATTAACACGGATATCCCGCTGAAAGAAGGCCCTAACGTTGTCATAATCGTAGCCCGCGACGACGACGATCTGACCACCAGCAAGTCATTTGTAGCAACGCGCGCTGGTGCAGCTACAAAAAATCCGTAGGGTTCATTTGTATTCATAGATAAAGGGGTAGTTAAAGCGGTGAAGAAGTCCTGTTCACCCCCTGCGCCCCCGCCAGCGGGGGACATGTTGAATGCAATATTCCCACGCTGAAGCGTGGGAGCGAGTTGGGGTAGGGACACGGTGCCCGTGTCCCCCATACGTTTTTATTTGACAAAAAACAGGTGGCTCATAATGGCAGGAACAAGGGCACCGTGTCCCTACGTGTAAATATAAAAAAGTCACCGAAAGGCCTATTTAAAGTATTAACTAAATTTAACGGCAGAGGTCACTATGTCAAATACAGGTAAACATCTGATAATTATTGGCGGGGTCGCTGCAGGCATGAAGGCGGCGGCCAAGGCCAGACGTGAATCGCAATTGGTGAGAATTACGGTATTCACCGATGATGAATATATCTCATACGCAGGTTGTGGTATGCCATACTTTGTTGGTGACGTAATCAAAGAAAAAAAGAAACTGATTATTCGCGAACCGGCGTATTTTAAAGCCATGCATAACATAGACGTCCTTACCTTGCACCGCGCGACCGCTATTAATGCAAGGCTTAAACAGGTGGTGGTTAAAAACCTGAAAACCGGGCAAGACCTCACGTTTTCTTACGATAAGCTGATTATTGCCACGGGCGCGCTGCCGATCGTGCCTTCCTTGCCGGGGATTTCTCTGGGCAATATCTTTACGCTGAGGACCGTTGCAGATGCGGTGCGGATAAAGTCACAGGTGGACGGCGGCAAGGTCAAAAATGCCGTGGTGGCAGGCAGCGGGTTCATCGGTCTTGAGATGGCGGAGAATCTTTCCCTGCGGGGCGTCAAGGTTGTTTTGGTCGAACTGCTCGGCCAAATCCTCCCGCCATTTGACGAAGATATGGCGTTTCTTGTTCAAAATCACCTGACGGAAAAAGGAGTGGAGGTTATTACCTCCGACGGCGTGAAGGCCTTTGAAGGAAACCGGGAAAATTATGTGACTGGGGTGAGTACCGGCAAAAGGCAGTTGCCGGCAGATATGGTTATTCTCTCCGTTGGCATAAAACCCAATACCGGGATTGCCATTGGCGCAGGGATAAAAGTTGGCGTTACACGAGCGGTAACGGTTAACGAACGGATGGAAACCAACATCCCTGATATTTACGCCGTTGGCGACTGCGCTGAGAATACCCACTTGATAACGGGAAAACCAGCATGGGTTGCGCTTGGCTCTACCGCTGCAAAAATGGGACGAGTTGCCGCAATTAACGCCCTGGGAGGCTGTGACACGTTCAAGGGGGTGCTGGGAACGGTCATCATGAAGGTCTTTGGCATGAACGTGGCGAAAACGGGGCTTTGTGAACGTGAGGCAATAAAGGAGGGCTATACCGTAGAATCCGCCATTATTCCGGCGTCTGACAAGTCACATTATTATCCGGGTTGCAAGGATATTATCATCAAACTTGTTGCAGACGTGAATACAAAAAAACTGCTGGGTGCGCAAATCGTTGGGGAAGGCATCGTCGACAAGCGCATCGATGTCATTGCAACGGCGCTCACCTTTGGGGCAACCGTGGATCAGATATCCAAGCTGGACCTCGCTTATGCGCCTCCATACGCTATGGCGATGGACGCCATTATTGTTGGCGCCAACGTCCTGAATAATAAATTGCTGGGACGTACCGCGGGAATTCTCCCGCAGAAGGTTATTGAGAGACGAAATAGAGGGGAAGACTTTACCCTGCTGGACGTTCGGACGGAAATGGAATTTAAGAGCGGCCATATCAAGGGAAGCCTGCACATACCGTTGGATGCGTTAGCCGCACGGGTAAATGAACTTGATCGCACCCGTGAGATAGTCACCTACTGTCGGGCGGGATTACGGGCATCTCATGCCTATCGTATCCTGAAAAATGCAGGCTTTGAAAAGGTGAAATACATGGATGGCAGCATTATGGCGTGGACGTATGGATTGGAGACATGAATCTTATGAAAGATGGGGTTCTGAACGTTGCCGGCGTACTACTGTTTCACGGTGAATTGCCTGTTTTTGTTGGCTAACAGGGGTTATGTTAAAAAATACGCTGAGTAGTTACGATAACAGTTCACCCCACCGTAGCAACCGCTGAAATCACGGAAGTAGGGACACGGAGCCCCGTGTCCCTACAGATAATACGGAAAATTATGCAACAAATATCCCTTATCCCGCTTACAAATTGACCTCTTTTGTTATTTCAACCATTTCGATTACAGGAAGTTTTACCGATTTTTCCTTCAAAAGGGCATCTGCCACTTCCTGTGGAGCGCTTCGATAATGTAACACCGTCTTTATCTTTATAGGAGACTTGGCGTCCGCCGGGATTAAACATACAAAGCGTTCTTCCTTCTGACCTTTTGGTGGAACGCGATTGTCTGAGATGACGTGCGTTGCCTTCCATACGTGAAGGGTAGGGTACCCCTCTTCATCGCCAAATACGGTGTGGTAGATGATGGCATTGGGGTCTATGCATCCCTTATCGTCCACCCCTCCACTTTGATAAATAATTTTGTCTTCCGCGTCAACTACCGTAACGGTTAGCCACATTTGCCTCATTTCCGTGAGTCCCGTGGGGAGGTAATGGCCACAGCCGGTATTTTTTATGTCGACTTGAAATCTTAACAAATTCCCCCGCTTATAACTTGGATCGAGTAAGACGTCCAGGGTCGCGGCATGTTTGAGCCGCTCAATCGCCAATTGCGGCTGGATTTCAGAATTCGGCGGGAGGGATATGGGCACGGTGCTTCCACCGACAAAGTAATGGGTCCAAA
>CAYJPZ010000029.1:0-14513 GCA_964372185.1 uncultured candidatus Brocadiaceae bacterium | reverse complement strand
CTTTTTGCCTCCCATGATTTCAGGCGATGCAAAGCCTGGATTATCAGGCCTCTCGGTGTTCCCGGTTCCCGGTACGCCGGGGCGCTGCCGCATGTGGCAATCCTGGCAATGCACCGTCGTTGCAGGGTCTTCCGTGTTGTAAGGACCTTGTCGCCACTCGGTGTAAGTCTGTTCTATCGGAAGGTTGTTCCCCGCGTGTGAAACGTCGTGACAACCCCCGCAAAACTCAGAACGTGTGTGCAGTTCGGAATACTGGCTTTTATGGATTGTTTCCGGACAATCATTAAACGGCCCGTATTTTGTGCCACCCTCCATAGTAGCGGCGTTTCCGGGACTTAATATGTATGGCGCGTTTCCAATGCCGGTTGTTGCGCGAACGGAATGGCAAAAGTCGCAGATAACGCCGGCCTTTTCATCGTCCAATGCCAAGGAGAGATCGGCGCTGCTGTGGCCAATGGGGAAATGGCATCTCACGCACGACTCTATATTGCGCTTCTGCGATTCACCCTCGGCCGTCTCCACGCCCAAACGATAGACCGCCTGGAAAAGCGGGTTTTTCCAGGCATTGGCGTGGGTGGAACCGCTCCACATCTTGAATATCTCAGGATGGCAGGCGCCGCAAGAAATAGGGCTGAAAAATTGGTGTAATTTTACGTCGCCCGGTACGGTGATGGGTTGATCGATAATGTTCTCCGGCCTTTTTCCGAGGGGAAGTTTCCACGTGGGAGACCATTCCCCCGGATCGCTTGCAAACGACACGTTAAGACTGAAGAAAAGGGAAAATATTCCTATAAAGACGTGTTTAAAATTGGTACGCATATATCATTATCCTTTCATTCGTCGAGTAAAAGTGTCTTTCATGTTTCTTGTTTACGGCCAATCAACTCCTGTGCCATGACTACAGCCTCGTCCCTGGTTGTCAGGTTGCCGTCTAATTGTTCATCTTCTATTTTTGTTAAGATATCTTTAAAACGAGGTCCGGGTTTCAACCCCATAGCAATGAGGTCCCGTCCCGTTATAAATGGCTTTGGCTTGACCTCCTCGTGGGTCAGTTTCTCAAACGTCTCCTGACAAAAATGGTAGTCAGACAAGTCTCCTGAGCTTGCCAGGGCGTCTATTCTGCACAATTCGGCCAGTTCTGAATATCCGTCCCCGGCAAAGAGCCGTTTCAACTTGTTAGGCCGCATCTTTTGCGCATCCTTAAAGTAGAGGTGCTTTAACACAAGCCAGGTGATGCGGTTTTTATCGGCGGTTGAGGTCTTAAGCCTGTCACAAATGTTTGCCGCCATATCCGCGCCAACCTTTTCGTGTAAATTGAATCGAATCCTGTCTGTTTCCGTAAAAGTAACGGCCTTGCCGATGTCATGCAAAAGCACACCCATGGCCAAAGTCCAGGTGGGATTCACCAACTTGGAGAGGCACAAAAGGGTATGCACGAAGACGTCTCCTTCGGGGTGAAAGTTTTCCGGCTGCCTTACCCCTTTCATGTTCCACACCTCCGGCACTATTTCTTTTAAAAGGCAGAGACGATCCAGTTGTTCAATGCCTGTGTGTGGATTAGCCCCGGTCAGTATTTTCTCCAACTCCTCCCGAATGCGTTCAGCGCTAACGACGTGGATGGTTTGTGCAAGTTGCATAATGGCCTTTTCCGTATCCTCATGAATAGTGAAACGAAAGCGGCTTGCAAAACGTACCGCCCGCATCATGCGCAATTTGTCCTCCGTAAACCGCTCGAAGGGGTTCCCGATTGCACGAATAATCCCGTTTGAGATATCAGCGCGCCCGCCAACGTAATCCAGTATCTCATCCGTCACCGGGTCGTAGAGCAACCCGTTTATGGTGAAGTCGCGTCTTCGCACGTCGTCTTCAGGTGAGCCGAAGGCAACGGAATCGGGGTGTCTCCCATCGCTGTATGAACCTTCCGTCCGAAAGGTAGCCACTTCAAACTGACGGCCTTCCATGGCAACGATTACGACGCCAAACTGCACGCCAACGGGAATGGTCTTTTCAAAGAGATGGATAACCTTCTGTGGCAAGGCATTGGTGGCGATATCATAATCTGATGATTCTCTGTCCATAATCATATCACGCACACACCCACCGGCGAAAAAGGCCTTATACCCGTGCCGTTGCAGGGCTTTTACTATCTCTATGGCATTTTGTTTAACACTCATATAAATACGGTGAAGCTGGAAAGCGAAGCACTAAAAGGGAATTGAGAAGTATCCCTGTAAAAGGGGGAAAACAAGTATATGTGTCAGGTTAAGCGTTTTTGAGGGTAGCACGGACAAACTTTGTTTGTCCGTGCCTGCGTACCTTCACTACTACTTATTTCTGTCGGACGTTGAATCATGCCGCCCCTGCGGGGCTAAAATAACGGTATTTCTCACTTACCCACCGCTTACGCAGTGGGCTACGGTTGTTACACTCAGAAGGGGTGTCTTACTCTCGTTCCCAATCTCCACAGACTGTGCCAAATGAGTATTTTACGGTCGCATATAGTGCTTGCTGATTCACAAACTACGATATTTAAAATCTGTGTAATCTGTGAAATCTGTGGTTCCAGGTGTTTTTAATGGGTTTCCTATCTTCCCATTCGTAGCATGCCCAAATGTGGTTCTTTAAAGGAGTACAGGCTGTGGACTCCCCCTTCTACCTGTGCGGATGGCGACCGTTTTTCAAAGCGGAGCGTGCCTTCGTAGATACCTTTATGAAGTTCCTGGATGTTTTTAAACCCAAGTTCTTGAAACGAATGCAGCAAACTTTGCATCAGATATTGAACAAGGTGTATAACGGAACCCTTATCAACGACGGTGCCGGTTACCCCCTGGGCAACCTTTACGCGGTCTTCAACGGAGAGATACCGCTTTCCGCCGCCTTTTTCCATGGCCTCATGTGAAGCCATACCCCGGTATTTTTTGACACGTACCCCACCTTCGTAAAAATAATCACCGGGCGATTCGCTCGTGCCGGCAATCAATCCCCCCATCATAATAGAGCCGGCGCCAAGCGCCAGTGCCTTTACGATGTGTCCGATATGGGCTATGCCGCCATCTGCGATTACGGGTATATTGGCATATATTTTAGCAAACTTTGCGGTGTGATAAACGGCAGACCCTTGCGCCCTGCCGACGGAAAGGGTGTCCTGGGTAATACAGATGGAACCGCTTCCCATACCGATGCGCAGGGCGTCTACGCCGGCGTCGATAAGCGATTTGCACTGCTTGGCAGTAACAACGTTTCCCCCAACTACATCGATGTGAGGATATTTCCCCTTAATATACTTGATCGTATTGATTTGAAAAACAGAATCACCCTGGGACGAATCGATTACAATAACATCCACTCCCGCTTTGGCAAGTTCCGCCAAACGCTCCTTATCCTCTTCCCTGGTGGAAAGAGCGGCGCCAACGAGGAGTTGTTTGTCCTTATTCTTTGATGCATACGGAAAGTCCTCGTTCTTCAACAAATCGGTGCGGCTCATGAGTGATACCAGGCGACCTTGTTTGTCAACAAGCGGAAGCTTCCCTTTTTTACTTTCTTTAAGAATCCTGTTTCCCTCGGAAAGAGATATCCCGGATGGTGCGGTAACCAGTTGAGTAGTCATCACCTCTTTTAACCTTTTATTACGGTCTTGTTCAAAATCAATATCCCGATTGGTAACGATGCCGACCAGCCTTGAATTTAACGTGCCGTCATCGGTAATGGGAATGCCTGAAAAACCGTGAGTTTCTTTGAGGACATCGATGTCCCGGATGGTATGGTTTGGGCTAAGGACGACGGGTTCCGTGATAAAACCATTCTCAAACCTTTTAACACGGCGCACTTCACGCACCTGTTCCTCCGGGGTGTTATTGTAGTGAATAATACCGATGCCCCCAAGCAACGCCATGCTGATTGCCATTTTAGACTCGGTTACCGTATCCATCGGAGAACTGACCAGCGGCCTTTTAATCCAAATGTTACGGGTGAGATTGGTTTCCAGGGTAACCTCGTCTCGTGAAAAGTCGATGTGACCGGGAAGCAGGATAAAATCACTGTAAGTGATACCCCCTGCGTGTTCAAAAAAAGTCGCAGCATCCAATCCGTTAGGTGACATAGTATTGTTTAAAACCTCCGCTCTCTATTTTTAGGAGTACCCTATTTATTATTTTTTTAATTAATGAGGCAATGCCTCAGATCAATATAAAAGTGTTAGGAACTACCGATTTCACAGATTTTTAGTGTCATGGAACGCAAATAACAACTTTCTATAGTATAATAAATTTTTAGCCGTCTTGAAAACAAAAACTTTACGTCATAATTTTGTTTTCATAACTCAAGAGGAGAGATATATTGCTTTCCCTCACATTTACCTGTTCTCTTCCAGACTTGACGTTATGCAGGATATACGATCTTTACATATTACCCGTTTATTTGTTACATTACTAAATATTATTGCTTAAAATAAATTTATCAAAATGGCTTTGGGAAACTACCGCAAAATGCTTTTGCACACGGTAGAGCAAATTATGTCCCCACACAAGGTATCAGCCCTGGTTATAAAAGCAGCATTATGGCTTTTTATTTTGTTTGCCATTGCCACGTTTATCGAATACCGTATTTTCGCGCATGACGACTGGCGCTTGAACGATGGCCAGGCGGAAATGAGTGACGCCGAAGAAATCGAGATGGGGAAGCAGGCCGATGCATATATTAAGAGTAACTTTTATTTCGAAACAGAGCAGGAAATCAATACCAGGGTAAATGCCATTGTTCAAAGGCTTGTTGCCGTATGTGACAGAAAAACACTCCCTTTTACGTGCAATATTATTGATTCCTACTCGATCAACGCATTTTCAGCGCCGGGGGGTCACATCTACCTGACCAGTGGCTTGTTAAGATTTGTCGAAACGGAAGATGAAGTGGCTGGAATAATAGGTCACGAGGTTGCTCATGCATCTCTGAGGCACGCCTCAAAACTCTATTGCGAAGTTATGAAAAACTACGGACACAAGACGGAGAATAATGCAGCAGCCGGTCTACTGTTACTGAATAACCACCTTGAGGAGTTTGAAGTAGACGCCGATACCGTAGGTGTTTTATACGCGCAGAAAGCGGGATTTGATCCCGATGGATTACCGAATTTTTTGGAAAGACATTTAGACGCCATTCTACAGTCGAAGATGTTTGGCGTACCGGGCTTCGGCATTATTACGACGATCAACTTCAGGGTCAATCGCTTGAGGGAGTACATTGCCACCCTGGGGGAAAAGAAATAATGGCCTGGAAAAAGATAAACGTCCTTTACGTAATTGATACGCTTTTCGTTGGTGGGGCGGAGAAACATGTAGCCACCTTGTGCAGGCACATTGACCGGGAGAAATTCCACGTCTCCGTCTGCACCTTGTTCAGCCGCGATTTATCGGCTCAAGAGCCTTATGCCGTCGAAATTGAAAAGATGGGTATCCGCGTCGAACGTCTCGGACTGACCTCATGGAGAGATTTTGAGACATTCAAAAAATACCTGCGTTTTATTGACAAAGAAAACTGTGGCCTCGTTCACGCCCATACCGTTCCGGCTGATTTCTGGGGATGTTTTGTTGCAAAGACGTTGAGGCGCTGCAAAACGATAGTTACCCTGCACGGAGCCGCGACTCATCTAGCATTTGCCTCACGCCTCCAGCGCATCGGGGTAAACAGGTTGTTTTCAGATAAGATTATTGCATGTTCCTCTTTATTAAAAAGCCGTGCGATGCGTGAAAATTATGCGCGGGACGACAAAATCATTGTGATCCCGAATCAGGTAGATACCTCAGTATTTACCCCTTCCAATAGGGGGGGTACCATTCGCGCCGAATGCAACATTCCACACGACGCCATAGTGCTGGGAAGCGTTGGCCGCTTTATAAAAAACAAAGGTTTTGACACATGCCTGCAAATATTCGCAAAGGTGCAAAAGAAACATCCACAATCAAAATTTATTCTGTGTGGTTACGGAGAAGAAGAGGCTTCCTACCGGCGACTTATCAGGCATCTCGGTATAGAAGAAAGTGTCATTATCTGTGCTCGAACGGACGTAGAAGCGGTAATGGCAGCCATAGACGTATTCCTTTTTATGCCATATAGCAGCGAAGGCTTTGGACTGGTAATTATTGAGGCAATGTCTTCAGGTAAACCGGTGATTGCCTCAAACGTGCAACCGATCCCGGATATTGTGACGGATTATGTAACCGGCTTTTTACCTTTTCCGGAAAAGGTGACAACTTATATGGAAAAGGTTTACATCGAGCCGTTTGTTGAAAAGATTCTGTACCTTGTTGAAAACCCTGCAGCAAGGGAAAACATGGGCATAGAAGGGAGGAAAAGGGTGGAGGGAAAATATAGCACGGACGTTGTAATGAAGCAAATCGAACGGCTTTACGAAGCGGTCAGTGGCTATGCGTAGGGCAAGGCTTTAGCCTTGCCTGTGAACATGTGATCAGGCGCGAATTGCGAAAGTCAGGTTAGGCTCCCCCACCTCATCAGCAAACACCCTCTGACTTCTCTGAAAGACCCAAAGCAATGGTTAATCTATTATCAATTTCCAGATTTAGCGACTAATTCCATCAGTTCATTCACGGGAATGTCATCTGAAAGCAATTGCGGATGCTGTAGTTTGCGACGGGAAATTAAAAATGCTGAAAAAATCTCGACTTCCGTACGTTCCTGCGGTTTAAAAGCGCCGATAAAATAAATTTGCAATTTTCTTTATTTTTGCTAAGCTGTATTGCTAATGACATGTAGCAATTCCCTATCAACTATCAACTTCCATCTACTTTAATCCCAAAGGAAGCAAACGTATGAAAACGGCTATACAGGAAAAAGTTTTTGCAAGTTTACATCTGTCGAAAGAAGAAGCCTTGAAAGAAATGGTTTTTCTTTCAAGCAGCCAAAAGTTGGCGGAGTTTACGGAAGAGGCATATTATTTTGAAAAGAAGTATGGTCTTCCTTATGAAAATTTTAACAAAACGTTTACCGAAAAAACAGCAACGTATGAAGAGGAAAATGACTGGATGAGTTGGAAATTTGCTTTTGAAGGATTAAAATACTGGCAAGAAATAGTGCAGAGGCTTAAAGATGATAATTGACGTTCTTAAGCAATTTTCGTCAATAATCAGGAACTATCAAATAGACAAATTCAGAACATTCGCATCTGCGCATGAAATAATTGGGAAAAATCGTTTTTATTGACACCTCGGAACTCATTTTTAGAGATTACCTCTTTTCCGACTCGATAAGGAAATATTCATTTCATTGGCAACGTGATTCCGAATGCGTTGTTCGTTGGGATAACGCTCCTCACCATCAAGAAGTCACTACGTTTCCCCATCATAAACACAGCGGAAAAGTTGAGCAGATATCCGATTCGGAGCCGATGACGTTGAAAAAGACACTTACATTCATCTCCTCAAAGCTCAGGAACGACTAAGAGGAAAGCACCCGGTTTTTATCTTTTCTGCGGTCTTCTATAAATGCTTTCATTTTGATGATGTTGCTTTAGCCGTATCTGTCTATGACTACAAGAAGCGCAGCAATAACCAAGATCACCCGCCCAAAAGTCGGGAACGTCTGCCTCAGAAAAAGATTATTCCAGCGGATGGATGCGGGGCAGGATTACCCGGTTACCTGGGTGGCAGGTCCGCCCGGTTCCGGCAAAACCACCCTGGTTGCAAGCTACCTCGACACCCGCAGGATTTCATCTCTGTGGTATCAGGTGGATGGCGTGGATGCGGATATTGCCTCCTTCTTTTATTACATGAGTATGGCGGCTAAAGAGGCGTTTTCCGGCAAACGCAAGCGTTTACCGCTGTTGACCCCCGAATACCTCTCAGACGTCCCCTCATTCTCCCGCCGGTATTTTGAAACGCTCTACGCCAACCTAAAACCTCCCTTTACTATTGTCTTTGACAACTACCAGGACGTGCCGGATGAATCCGGTTTCCACGCCGTTATCAGCGCCGGTCTATCCATGATTCCTAAAGGAATACACGTCATCGTGGTAAGCAGAAATGAGCCGTTGCCGGTGTTTTCGCGTTTAAGGGCAAATAATGGGATGCATGTTATCGGGTGGAATGATCTCCGGCTTACCGTTGAAGAATCCAGGGAAATTGTCCGGATGAAAGACCGGAAGTCAATCACCAATAAGATGGTAGGCGAATTACATAAAAAGGTGGATGGCTGGGCTGCCGGACTGGCGCTTATGGTGGAGGTCGCAAAGACAAGGCACACCGGGTACCCCGTCCTGAAGGAACTTACCCCTCAGGAGATATTTGATTATTTTGCAAGCGAGGTGTTGGGGAAGACGGATAAACAAACACAGTCATTTTTAGTAAAAACCGCCTTCCTGCCCAGGATGACGGCGCTCATGGCGGAAAGGCTTACCGGCGTCCACGATGCTGAGCAGATACTCTCCGGCCTGAATAAGAACCACTTTTTCACCACGCAGTATGGTTACCACGCGCAAGGGGCAAACAGTCCGCGGGGTGCCTCATTGCAAGATGCGCTGTTTTCCGGACCACAAGAGGAAAAAAAGAGATATTCCCACGCGCTCCCGGCGTATCAGTACCACCCCCTTTTCCGTGAATTTCTTTTGTCAAAGGCAAAGGGTTTCTATAACGAGGAAGAACTTTTACAAACAAAGCGAAGCGCCGCCGGGGTGTTGGAAGCTTCAGAAATGGTTGAAGACGCCGTTTCGCTCCTTATAGATGTAAGAGACTGGGATACCCTTGCAAAGCTGATACTCGACCGGGCGGCTGGCATGACGGCCCAGGGAAGAAGCAAGACCCTAGAGGAATGGCTTCTGAGCCTGCCGCGCGAAATGATGGAGAGTACCCCCTGGCTCCTCTACTGGTTTGGAGCATGCCGGTTGTCGTTTAATCCTACGGAGAGCCGCCGCTGTTTTGACGCCGCCTTTCAGCAGTTCCAGGCTCACGGTGACCAGACAGGGATGTGGCTGTCGTGGTCTTTTGCCGTTGACACCATTTTTTACGCCTGGGAAGACATATCTCCCCTTAGTAAGTATGCCGGGATATTCCATGAGATTTACCGGAAGGAAATACCTTTTCCCTCCTTGAGCGTTGAATCCCGTGTTATTTCCTGCAGGTTCATCATCATGGTAATGTGGGAGATGCATCACCCGGAGATTTCAGCATGGGCTGAGCGGGTACTCACCCTTGTGCAGCAATCCCATGATGCGCATTTCCGTCTTCAGATTGGATATTATCTGGCTATTTATTATCTCTGGATTGGCGATTTTATCCAGGGGCAGATAGTTGCCGATTTTCTGAAAAAGGATAGTCGATCAGTGTCTGCATCGCCATTACTGTCCCTTTTTGGCAGGGCGATAGAGTCTATGTATGCCTGTCTATCCGGTTCCATTGGCCACTGTCTGATCACGGTTTCCAACGGCTTGGAATTTGCCCGGGAAACCGGGGTGCATATCTGGGATAACCAACTCATCGCCCATGGAGGGTTAGCCGCTTTAAGCGCGGGGGATATCGGAACACTCTCAGACTTGATTGGGAAAATGGAGCTATCACTGCCTACCACGAAAAAGATAGACGTTTCCTACTATTATTATCTGTCTTCAGGGATATCACTCCTGAAAGGAGATTTGCCGTCTGCCGCACGATATATCGAACTCGCCGTGAAGGCCGTCACCGAAATTGGCTCCCCATTTCCCATAGCGGTATGCCATTTTTGGGCTGCGCAAATCCTCTTTGAGCTTGGGAAGGTCACAGAAGCGGAAGCGCGGCTTAACATTGCCAGCCGGATTGGCCGGCAGTTGAAGAGCAAGCATCTTGAGTTTATGTGCCTGCTTGCAGACGCCCAGTTTGCGCTGGATATTAGAACTATAGAAGGGGAAAAATGCGGGGATATGGATATCAGATTGCAGATTGCAAATGTGGCTGGAAGCAACAAACATTCCGCAATCCAAAATCAGAAATCCGAAATTGCAAAGCGCGGGCTAAAAGCCCTGCGCAGCGGCATGGAACTCGGCAGAGTACAGGGCTACGTTAATATGCATGGATGGCGGTGCAACGTAATGTCCATGCTGTGTCTGAAGGCGCTTGACGTTGGAATTGAAGTTGATTACGTCAGACGCCTGATCCGTGAACGGAATCTGATCCCTGACAACCCTCCCATCTGCAGCGAAAACTGGCCATGGCCGGTGAAGATATTCGCCTTGGGCCACTTTATGATACTCACTGATGATAAACCCATACAATTTACCGGGAAGGTTCAGCAAAAACCGCTGGAAATGCTTAAGGCAATCTTGTCGATCGGCTGTGGAGGTGCGCCTGAAGGCCAGTTGATTGACGCCCTCTGGCCTGGCACTGAAGGCGATTCAGCCCACAAGTCCTTCGAAATTACCCTGCATCGCCTGAGACGTCTCTTGAATAACGACAAAGCAATTATACGGCAGGGAGGGCTGGTGACTTTAGATGAGAGGTATTGTTGGGTGGATATACAGGCGTTTGAACGGATGGCTGAAAATAGTGAAGAGATGTGCCGTGAAATACGAAAACAGGTAAACAGAGACAGGGTGCGTGTCCCTGATTTTCCCACCGGCGAACCCTTTCCCCCGGTTTCCCCAATGCAGGCAGAGATGCTCCGTCTTGTGGAAAAAACCGTGAATTTATACGAAGGGTCATTTCTTCCCACGGAAACCCTGCTCGCGTGGACGTCGCCCGTCCGGGAACGTTTGCGGGACAAATTCCGGAAACTTGTCATTACGCTGGGCGCTCATCTGGAACAAACAGGGCAATGGGAAAATGCGGCGGAACGGTATCGGTGGGCCATTGAAAAGGACAACCTTGCCGAGGCGGTTTACCAGCGCCTCATGATATGCTATCGCCAGCTTGGCCAACGCGCCCAGGGCATTGAAGTCTACCGTCGCCTGAAGAACACCCTTTCGGCGTCATTTAACATTGCGCCGTCCCCTCTGACGGAGTCCATCCACCAATCGCTGCGGGAATAACAATTTATTACAAAATATGTAGAGCGAAGAGCCTCTTCGCTCTACAGCAGTTTTGCAATCGTAAGCGAGGCGCCTCCCGAAAGATATGCCATTGATAGGACTTAAATTTCATAAAGATTTTTCAATGCTTTCTAAATCAGCATACTGAAAATCTCGTTGGATATCATTGACGTCTTCCAAAAAAAGAGGGTCGCGGCTGGCTAAACGTAGCTGATGCTTTATCTCCTTAGCAAATATTCCTGGCAAACCCATCCATATCAGAAATCCAACCGCTTCTAATTTCCAGATGTTATTAAGTTCTTTGGTTATTGGCATGTGGCCTCCTGATTAATTAAGCATTTTGGCGGCTTTTTCAATGTAGGGCGAAGTGCCACTTCGCCAGTGACGAAGTTGTACAAAGGCTGTCCGCGCAAAACTCATTTTGGCACAGTCAGTCTGCTTAATTCACCCAACGCCATACGCGTAGGGTGGATTAAGGCGATTGTCTTTTATCGCCGTATCCACCTCAAATATGACCTTTTCCTTTTTCCCGGCGGGCGTTGCGGGTGATCGGAAAAACCATTATTTGGTGGATACGCTCCGCTTAATCCACCCTACACCTGTGGTACCCAATGTTTTTAACCCGGCACAAATCCTACCCAATACAGCAACTACCGCGTCCACAATATTTCATGTATAAAAATGGTTTTTTCTGCGAGATCAGGTTGGCTTCTTAAATATTCTGTTATTCATGAAAAATTGTGTAGCTGCAACACTGGTATCTTAAAACACTTATGACCTATTTAAAAAATATCTCAATCCGTATGCTATCCGTATGTACTCATGTGGTGTCTTCCTGTTTTTAATTTTTGGGGTATTTGAAGGGCACGTGTATGAAAATATGTCAAAAGGCTTGAACCATTTTAGTGTTTTGAAAAAACCCTGAAAGTCTCCATGAGGAGCGGTCTGATATATGTTTTGTTGAGTATTAATAATGAGTACCGTCACAATAACTTTTTTATGAAGAGGAGGGAGCGCATGTTGTTAAAAAGGATGTTCGGTATAACAAGCGTGGTATTGGGAATGCTGCTGTTTGTGCTATCATGCTAAGCCCCACAATAAATGCCCCAAAAATTCTCAAATTAAGTGAACCTGCGAAAGCGAGGTAAAAGAGAGGTAAGGAGGTGTGCAGCGTCGAGGAATGAGGAAAAGATACAAGTTAAAGATTTTGCGGAGATTGTTGAATCAGGCATTTAAGAGCTTATGCTGCATATTCACTGTATAGGAATTTCAATGCAACAGATAGCCGCCGAAGGCGTAATTTAATGGTATAGGAATTTTCATTTTATTTGCGCGGGTTTGCTGATGGTAACATGCATAAAATCCCCCTTAGAAAAGGGGGCTGGGGGGTTGTAAAAATGCCAGGAAAATACACAACCCCCTAAATCCCCCTTTATTAAGGGGGACTTAATAAGACTAACTTGTTTTTTATTGCAGTTTTGAATCTGTAAGGTACTAATCGTGTCAAACAAGAGTAGGGCTGACCCATGCATTCAAATAATCAGTCCAGGGTATATTCCACAGTATGCGTCCACATTACTTTGTTAACTCTCAGCAATATTCCTGTTATTCACAACGATGTTTATAATAATATGGTTGAATCTGTATTTATCAATATGCTGATAATTAAGTGCTTATTCTTGATGGGTAACGAAATAGATATTTTGGAAAGTTGGACTTGGGGTCATTTGTTAAATAAAGTCATTAACACAAAAATTTAATAGAAAGGATGCAAAATGCCAATTCAATGTACACCGAAACCAGAACTTGCAGTGCCAACCAAGTCATTAACAAAAAAACTATGGGAAATACATAATAAACCAGGCGAAGGCCAGATTTCACTTAAATTTCTTTTTGATTTGTTTTCCGGTCTTGGGCAAATACCATCGGAGTTACAGTCAATGTTAAATAAACGAGGTGATATAAAAATATCACCTACAGGGAAAAATGTTGGGCGGTTTGAAAACTCCGGACCAGAAAAAACAAAGACGGATGTTGGCAAATTACACTTAAAAGTACCAATGGTCTTTGGAGGTGACTATCTTTCTTCTGAAAACGATTGTTGTTTTACTTTTGATAGTGATACACAAATACAATTGGGCTACCTCCTTATTCGTGTGAATGTCGAACGGCTTATCGGGAGTCAAAATATGCTCAAGATAGATCTTGAGGGAGATTCGTATGATCAATGTTTTACCTTTTAGGCTTGATTCTTTTTAAACGAAATTAATGGGGGGGAGTGAAATATAATATCACGAAAATGATTTCAGGGAGTATATTCAGATAAGCGGGACAACGCTGATAAATCGTTGCCTTTTTACCCAAAAAATAATGAGAGTTAAAGAAAGTTGTCAGACAGAAAGGAGGTGAAAGGATAGCATCTTATTGTTCGGTAAAACAGCGGTGGATACTGCTGAAGAGCAATCCACTAAGGGATAGCCGAACGATGGACGGCGGATCGTCTTTCCGAGAGAGGAGACAAATTCACTCGCAACCAAAGAATGACGAACCAAGGTTCCTCTTATGCCTGTAAAACCTTGGGGTCGGGTACAAAGGCCCAGTTTTAATAGTTTATTTTAAATTTGAAAATTCCAATTTACGTTGAACCAGCACCGATAAATTTTCGTAATTAAACAAAAAAACTTATTTTTAAAAAAGGAGTATAATTTTATGAAAGCAATAAGAACTTACCGAGCGAGAATTATTATCTTCTTATCCTTGCTAGCTTTATTTAGTGGTTGTGGTACATCTGGCAAATTGTCAGAGCCGATTGGGAAATATCGGGTTGCCACTCAAGAGGTCGTATCCACATCTCGAGAATACTTTTTAAATATGAATCGTATTGAAAGAAACTATAATTTTACATTGGTTTACACAGAAAATAAACCAGTTGATGGCTTGGTTACCAATGCGATCTTTAGTGCAGAAGGAATAAAGGCAAGAATAAATGCGCTTGCTATAATTGATTCATATAGTACACGACTTGCTGAAATCGTTGGTTTAAACGTAAATGAAAACCTCAAAAAGAATAGTGAAGCATTAGGAAAAAGCCTCAAAGATCTTGGCACTACGGTTCAATCTATATCTGGGGACTCAACAATAGCGAGTTATTCTGATCCAGTTGTTGCCTTGGTGAAATATGTAGCTTCTATGTGGATTGAACAGAAAAGAAAAGAAGCATTAGAAACGGCAATTAACAATGCTTCACCTGAAGTAAGTAAAATATTAACACTATTGGAAAATGATCTGCAAAAAGCGCATGATGATAGAAAAGAGTCTGCGTTTATTAAATACAATGAATTGAGAATGAAATATAACAAGGATAAGGAGGAGAAGGGAATTTTGAATGATAATGATAGAAAAAAGGTAACTATTCAGCGTGTTTTCGCTCACAATCGCTATGAGCGAACAAAATCCGGCAATTCGCCGTGAAATAGCATCTTTAATGCCTGGCTCAAATTTACCCCTTGTT
>CAYJPZ010000028.1:0-28374 GCA_964372185.1 uncultured candidatus Brocadiaceae bacterium | reverse complement strand
ATTACACAACAAGCGCCCATAGCTCAACTGGATAGAGTCACGGACTACGAATCCGGAGGTTGGAGGTTCAACTCCTCCTGGGCGCATTTTTTTTAATTAAGGGTTTACCGGTGTTTCCGGGCGGATGACACAGGAAGGAAGAGTGCCGTGTCGTCCGGTCTTTCATGGCAAAACCCTTTTGGTTGCGGTTTCGCCGCACCCTGAAATTTTAAATATGTGCTATGGAAGAAGCGAGTAAGCATGAATTCTTCATGCGTCAGGCCATCGTCGAGGCGAAAAAGGCTGAAGAGAAGGATGATGTGCCGGTCGGGGCTGTTATCGTTTACGAGGAGCGCGTTATAGCCCGCGCGCATAATCAGCGGGAACTTCTGAAAGACCCAACAGCCCACGCGGAGATGATTGCGATAACTCAGGCTGCCGCCTACTTGGAAAACTGGCGGCTGACGGGCACAACACTTTACGTAACCCTGGAACCTTGTGCAATGTGCGCAGGGGCGTTGGTGCAGTCGAGGATAGACACCCTTGTTTATGGAGCGGTGGATAAAAAGGCAGGGGCGTGCGCTTCCGTGATGAACCTGGTGCAGGAACCCCGGTTTAACCATCGCCTGAAAGTTATACCAAACGTCCTTGCCGAAGAGTGCAAACATTTGTTGCAAAATTTTTTTCTCCAAAACTGCCGGACGAAGTAAAAAGCGATAAACGTGTGAATACAAAAAATCGCCGGAGTCTGATTTGAGGTAGGAGAGGTGCCAGAGTGGTTGATCGGGACGGTCTCGAAAACCGTTTCTCGCTTAACAGCGGGACGTGGGTTCGAATCCCACCCTCTCCGCCAGTTTCCATTAATACAATGTTTTTGTAGAGACGCACTGCTGTGCGTCTAAAAACTGTTACACGTTTAAAAAGGGTTGACAGAATAGAGGCGCATGCAAAATAAAGACGCATGCAATGCGTCTCTGCATTAACATCGACGACAGGCTAAAGTCGTCGTCAAAGGTCTCATTCAACGGAGAGGTGTCAGAGAGGCCGAATGAGCGCGCTTGGAAAGCGCGTATACCGACAAAATCGGTATCGCGGGTTCGACTCCCGCCCTCTCCGCCAGTTTAAATAAATGGCCGTGCTAGATGGGGAGCTAGCGGTACCCTGTAACCTGCAACCCGCTACAGCAGGATCGATCGCCTTTCGGAGGGCTCTCTAACTATTGATTTTATCCATGTGAGTGGTGTTGACGGTTGGGTCTCATGCAATAAGAGCGGTGCAAACCTGGTCAGATGCGGAAGCAAGCAGCCATAAGCATTTGCCTTATGTGCCGTGAGTATGCCTGGCTTGAGCTTACAGCATGGATATATTAATAAGAAGGTGAACGACGAAAGGTGCACGGCCGTTTTATGAAAAGTGGAGAAGTGTATTGCCATAACTCACGGAACAAAGTATAATAGCTTAAAAAGGCAATGCCTCAGACCAATAAAAAAGATACTTGATGCCAGATACCCGATAAGAGATTCTGGCTACCTACCCACGAAAATCCGGCATCCGGTATCGAGCTTACAGAAAAGGTAAAATGCGTATAAAACTTTTAGTTCCGTTACCGTAATTTATCGCCACAGGATATCCGCTTATGTCGTATGTTGTCTTAGCACGCAGATATCGTCCTCAAACCTTCGAGGATATCGTTGGGCAAGTCCCCATAGTGACAACTCTCAGAAACGCCATCAGGACAAACAGGGTCGCTCACGCCTATTTGTTAGCTGGGCCGCGAGGGGTAGGAAAGACGTCCATGGCGCGCATCTTATCAAAGGCGCTAAACTGTCAACACGGCCCTACAGAGACGCCATGCAACGTCTGCGACATCTGCCGGCACATTTCAGATGGAACGGACATTGACGTCCTGGAAATAGACGGCGCATCCAACCGGGGTATCGATGAGGTGCGCAATATCCGGCAAAACGTCGGATATGCCGCATCGCGGTCACGATATAAAATTTACATCATTGACGAGGTTCACATGCTAACGCGCGAGGCGTTTAATGCGCTTTTAAAGACCCTCGAAGAACCGCCGCCGCATGTGAAATTTCTTTTTGCAACAACGGCGGCCAGCCGCCTTCCGGAAACGGTGCAGTCCCGATGCCAACGGTTCGACTTTAAGAACATTTCCCTGCTGGATATCGAAAAAAGGCTGTCGGACATTTGCAATACCGAGGGCGTACAGATTGAACCGGCAGTCCTTCACGCCATTGCGCGATACGCACGGGGCGGATTGCGTGATTCACAATCGGTTCTCGATCAGCTCATTGCATTTTGTAAAACCAAGATAACGCTGGAAGACGTCAATTTCGTCCTGGGCTGCATTGAAGAGGACAAGATACTGGGTCTCTTCGAGGCTTTTTTACAAGACGACGCGGCTTCCGCGCTAAAGATAGTGAATGACGTGCTGGCAGAAGGAAAAACCTGTGGTGAGTTCGTTGATCAACTACTTACCGGGGTAAGAGACCTTTTAGTATTTTCTTCCTGCGGCAAGGACGTGGATTGGACGTCGCTTAACGCCTCTCTTGTGCAACGATACGGGAAATCGTTTTCCTGTGATACCTTGCTTTACATGATTCAAATCCTTTCTGACACCCGTGCGCGAACTACCGATTTCCTTCTCCAGCGTATTATGCTTGAAACGGCAATAATCAAGCTTTGCAGGATGGAGTCAATCGGTTCCCTCGGTGAGATTGTGGAGGGCATTGCGGCATTGGAAAATAAACTTGCCGCGATGGATAACGGTTCAACGGTACGTATCAGGGAAACGCCGCCTCCGCCTCAAAAAACAAAAGAAGCCGTTCCTTCTCAAATATGTGAACCGCCGGTGGAAATGATAAAAACCCCGGAAATCGCCGCAAAAAATGAAAAACAGGCGACGATTGACGTCGGCACGTGGGAAAAAATTCTTCTTATCGTAAAGAATAAGAAAAAATCCACCTGGTCGCTTCTGAGGGAAGGCAGATTATCCGGATTTAAGGATGGCGAAATCACGGTGGAATTCCCCGTGAACTGTTCCTTTCACAAGGAAAGGCTCAATCAACCGGAAGAGAAAAAAATCGTAGAAGAGAGCGTAGGCGAGGTGGCGCAAGGCAATATAAAATGTAAATTTGCGCTGTCCCGGAATGGAGAGGTTAGAAAGGCCGAAGAAACGTCAGATGCCGTTTCCTCAGCGACGCAATCGATCAATGCAGAAGCCTCTGAACCGGCGGTAAAACGGACGTTGGAAATGTTTAATGGCCATATTGTTAGGGTAAACAAATAGAGGAGAACAGTACGATGAAGGGTTTTGGCAATATTGCAGAAATGATGAAGCAAGCCCAGAAACAAGCCCAAAAGATGCAAAAGCAGATGGAAGACGTTCAGAATGACTTGAAAGACCGCGTTGTTGAGGCCACATCAGGCGGCGGCATGGTCACCGTTCACATGAACGGGAAACAGGAGATGCTCTCTATCAAAATTGACCCGGAAGTGGTTGACCCTGAGGACGTCCAGATGCTGGAAGACCTTATCTTATCGGCCGTTTCCCAGGCAATGAAAAAGTCTCAGGAACTATATCAAAGTGAAATGGCTAAAATTACCGGTGGATTGAACGTTCCCGGCCTGCAGGGGATGTTTGGGGGCGGGATGTAACGGTGAATATTATTAACAAGGTTTGTCGGGGTCTCCTGTTTTGAACGCCTATCCGCCGTCCGTGATAAAACTTATCAATGAATTCGGGAAGATGCCGGGCATAGGGCAGAAGACGGCGGAACGGCTGGCGTGCCACGTTCTGAAGCAATCTCCTGATGATGCCATGCAGCTTGCTTACGCCATTCGTGACGTAAAAAAGTTTATCAAGGCGTGCGCTACCTGCTTCAATGTCTCTGAAGAAGACCCCTGCCACATTTGTCGCAGCGCGGAGCGGGACCATTCCACGATTTGCGTGGTGGAACAGGTTGCCGATCTTCTCATTATAGAAAAAACGGGTAAGTATCATGGCCTGTATCACGTGTTGCGCGGACACATATCACCGTTGGAGGACATTACCCCGGAGTCTCTGACTATTGAGAAACTCCTGCAGCGGGTAAAGGAAATACCGGCAAAAGAGGTTATCCTTGCTACAAATATGAATATGGAAGGGGACGCAACCGCTTTATACATCCATAAGCAATTAGGCACACTTGGGGTGCGGGTTACCAGACTCGCCCGCGGTCTTCCATCGGGAAGCTATCTTGAATATGCAAATACCGCAATCATCGCGGATGCTATTTCAGGCAGAAATGAAATGGGACATCCGTAGACTTGCTATTTGTAGCAATATCTCCTAACATAGTAATGTTGGGGTTGCAGTATCTGTTTAATCTGCTTAAACAGTTTAAACTGTTTAACCGGCTTAAACCGCTCTCCGCGCCCTTTGTAGTGCAGTGTAGCAGGTTTTTTATGTAGGGAAGGTGATGTTACATGAAAATGCAGTCGTCTTTATTACCGCAGCTTCAGCAGAAATTAAAGCTGTCGCCCCAAATCATTCAATCAATTGAAATCCTTCAATTGCCCCTGCTTGCCCTTGTTGAGCACGTACAGCAAGAGCTTGTGGATAATCCGGTACTCGAAGAGGTGCTTGAGGAAAAGAAGGATGAGAATCCTAAAGAGGAGGATATTGGCCAGACTGCATCCGATGACCATGCCGAAAAAAAAGACGAGTTCGACAAACTGGGTGAAATGGCTGAAGACTGGCGCGATTACTATTCGCAAACCACCGTGCGCCGCAGCTCTTTCTCCGAAGAGCGCGATCAAAAGCAGGAGGCATTGGAAAATACGGCAGCCAAGCCCATGTCCCTGCATGATTACCTTATGGGACAGTTGTCACTCATTGACGTCAAATCCCATTTCATGGAGGCCTGTGAGAATATCGTTTATTCGATAGACAAAACGGGCTACCTGGCCTGCCCTCTGGAAGAAGTTGTTCAATCCCTGGAAAAACCGCTTACGCTTGAAGAGGTAAAAGACGCATTAAAGGTCGTACAGTCGTTGGAGCCGCCGGGAGTGGGCGCCCGGAATTTACAGGAGTGCCTGCTGCTGCAACTGGACAAGCGTGACCAAAACTACCAGCTTACCAGAGAGCTACTGCTTAATCACCTCGAAGACATTGAGATGAAGAAGTATCCCATTGTGGCAAGAAAAACGGGACAAAGCCTGGACACCATAAAGAAACTGGTCGACTTCATCCGCACGCTCAATCCCAAACCCGGCTACATGTTTTGCGACGAAACCATCTCGTACATCATTCCTGAGATAAAAGTCGAATACATCGATGGGAAATACGAAGTGTTTTTCATCGACAATGCAAACCTCCCACATTTATACATCAGCCCCTTTTATAAAAAATTCCTCACCGAAAACGGCGGCGATAATCCGACGCGCCAGTACATACAAAAGAAACTCGAATCCGCTAAATGGCTTATCGACGCAATCGAACAGAGGAGAAGCACCCTTTACAAGGTGGCCTGTAACATCGTGGCACTGCAGGAAGAATTTTTGAATGAAGGCATTCACAAACTTCGCACGTTGAAAATGCAGGACGTCGCGGACATCGTCGGGGTGCACGTCTCAACGGTAAGCCGCGCCATTGCCCACAAATATATTCAAACGCCGCAAGGTATATTTGAAATGAAGTTTTTCTTTACCGGAGGTTTTCAAAACGTCGATGGGTCTATGGAGTCGTGGGAGGCCATCAGGCAAAAACTGGCCGACATCATTACAAAAGAAAACAAATCTAATCCATTGAGTGACGAAGAGGTTGCAGAAAAATTATATGCCTCCGGGATAGACATTGCCCGCAGAACCGTTACAAAGTATCGGCGCATCATGAAAATACCATCTTCAAGGCAAAGGAGAGAATATTAATTATGAAATGTTTACCAAAGATGCTTCCAGCCGTTATCATCCCTCCGGCTCTATGCGTAGCCCTTTTCTGCTTTGCAGGGTGTTCCGTTTCGGACAAGTATCATAATAAGAAACATGTCGATACCTTTAAGAAAGACATGAACTCCATGCATAAAGATATCGACCGAATGCTCGGTATTGACGCGCCTTCCACGCTGGTAGAAGACTAAGAACTTTTTTGGCATCCTGCTTGACTGAATCCTAATCTACCACAATAATTTTTCATTTTCTGGTAAGCGGAACAAACCGGACGGGGATAAGGGACTCTTGCATAACGTTTGATGATTTGTCCTTCATGAGTAATTTCAGGTCCTGAATCTCATAGACCCCGCCGACGGGGATTATCATCCGCCCGCCTGGCTTCAGTTGGTCAATGAGGGGCTGAGGGATGTGTTCTGCCGCCGCGGTGACAATAATCGTGTCGAATGGGGCATGTTCCGGCCATCCATGGTATCCATCGCTAATCCTGGCTTCCACATTGGTACAACCAAGCGCCTTTAACCGTTCTGCAGCCGCCTTCCCTAGCTCTTCCAGTATCTCAATGGTGTAAACACGCTTCGCCAGGAGAGACAGGATGGCCGCCTGATATCCTGAACCTGTTCCTACCTCTAACACCGTATCTTCGCTATCCACGTGTAATAATTCCGTCATCAGCGCCACGATGTAAGGCTGGGAGATCGTTTGACCGAAACCTACAGGAACGGGCTGGTCGTAGTAGCTATAAGACCGGTATCCTTCCGGAATGAACAAGTGGCGCGGCACGCTCTCCATGGCGGCAAGGACACGTTTGTCTCGTATCCCGCGGGAGGCAATCTGCTCCTCCACCATGCGTTTTCTCCGGATGGCGAAGACCTCTTCATCCGGTAGTGGATTTTTGTCTCCCATGGCCAATGCCATACCTCCATCAAGCATCAATAAAATGACATAAAAGAGTAAACAATGCTTCATGTAGCTCAGACCTTCAGGTCTGATGGATATAGTATCTTGTACGGCGGATAAGCCTTTTGCAGTAGTTTCCAGCGTATCGTATACTATCCATCGTAACCATTAACAAGGAATTTTCGAATTACAAGGTTTTCTTACCTTCTTTTGGACAACAGGCAGGGACACGAAGTTCCGTGTCCCTGCAACATCGTATTTGCATTGATAGCCCCTTCAGGGCAAGTTGAAACAAGGGATTTGTGGTAATTTAGTTCCTCCGCTTAACACGTATACCCGCCAACGGGGGACTGTCGTCTGTTTACGGCTTGACGATAAGGGAAACATCCTCCCGCTTTCGGACTTCACCAACGATACAGGCCGCGGCGACGCCTTTTTCCTTCAGCCTTGCGCAGAGCGTATCCACCTTCTCTTTTGGAACCGATATAAACAACCCACCCGATGTCTGGGCGTCGAATAAGATATCGACCATCTCCGTCGGTACCCCGGATTCTATCCTTATCGCGTCCTTCAAATATTTTTTACTGAGTTTTGATACCCCCGGTATCAATCCCATCTTGACATAGCGTTCACAACCATCAAATACCGGTATGCGTTCTGCAAAAAAGGCCAACGTTACCTTGCTGGCTTCTGCTACCTCATACCCATGCCCCATAAGGCCGAAGCCGGTAATATCCGTACAGGCGTTCACTCCCACCTCCAGCATCGTTTCTGAGGCAACCCTGTTCAGGGTGACCATGCTCTGCGTGATAAGAACAATATGCTCTTCAAGCGCCTTATTGGATTTTATGGCAGATATAACCGTACCCGTGCCAAGCGGCTTGGTCAACACCAGCAGGTCGCCCGGTCTTGCCCCCCCATTGGTCACAATCCTGCCGGGATGGGCGATGCCGGTAACGGACAAACCATATTTAATCTCGCTGTCCTGCAAGGTGTGGCCGCCTACTATTGTGGCCCCCGCCTCGTTGACCTTGTCTGCCCCACCCTTCAGTATTTCAACTAAAACGTCCCTTTCCAGCGACTTTACGGGATAGCAGAGGATGTTCATGGCCGTGAGGGGCTTGCCTCCCATCGCATAAACGTCGCTCAGGGCGTTGGCAGCGGCAATTTGTCCATAGTCGTAAGGATTGTTTACCACGGGGGTAAAAAAGTCCAGCGTTTCGACAAGCGCCAACTCTTCGTTGAGCTTGTAAATGCCCGCATCGGCAAAGGTTTTTGGGCCGGCTAAAACGCGTTCGTTCGGGTATTCGGGCAAGTGACTGACGACGTACGCCATGTCTTCAACGGGGATCTTGCCTGCTCACCCACCGCAAGCGGCATAATCAATCAACCGCTTTTTTCCTTCAGCCACTGGACTCACCCCCTTTTCTATATAAAATACCGCTCCTCAAGGAGCTTTTCAGGGTCTTTACTGAAACCACGACGTCGAAGCCTCTTTCGGATTAAATTTGGCATGGCATTCGTCACAACTGTTTACTACCTTGAAAAAGGCGGCGGTTGCCTTATCTTTATTCTTCGCCTGGCAGGCGCCTATCAACTCCTGCGCGCTCAAGTGAAATTTAACGTCAAGACTTATAAACTCCGCCGGCAAGTCATTCTTATTAGCGCCCGTAAATACCACCGGACTTGCTTTTTTCAGTTTTTTCGTGTCCTGTTTAATAGCCTCCCAATCCTGATGATTAATTGAGGTCGACAAATGCTTCATCAGTATCTTGATGTCCTTCATGTGGACGATAAAGCCCTTTTCGTTCCTGATAAACTCAAGATGTTCTTCTTGCGGCGCCATTTCGGGCTGTTTCTTCTCAACGGAAACCGCTTTGGTCTGCAAAGGTTTAGGCTCTTTCCTGCCACAGCCAACCATACACATTGCTACAAGAACCGGTATAACAAATTTTTTCATGCACATATCCCCAAAACAAAATCAAACGTGGAAAATTCAACACTCTATCGATGATTTATCGTAACTACTTCGCATTTATTAGCGTATATTAGGCATCAAGACACCGCAAATGTCAAAATATTTCTGCTATTCACCGTTACACAACACCCAAAGATTTTCCCACCCATGTGAATAGTTCAACAGCACGGGCAAGATCGTCCCGGCTATGCACGGCGGAAACCATAACCCTGATGCGTGCCTTGCCGGGGGGGACCGTAGGAAATCCGATGGCCTGGGCGAAGATACCTTCTTCAAACAACCGCCGGCTGAAATCCTTTGCCGTCCTGGCGTCTCCGATCATAATGGGGGTAATAGGCGTCTTGGTCTGTCCGAGGTTGAAGCCTGACGCGCGCATTTGCTCCTGGAAAAATGTGGTGTTGGACAGTAGTTGATTAACCAGGGCATCTGACGCCGTAAGGATTTCCACCGCTGCAATGCAGGCTGCAATGTCGGCCGCAGTCACGGCGCTTGAAAAGAGGAAGGGACGTCCCCTTTGCGCCAGATAGTCCGTCAACCTCCTGCTTCCGGCGATGTAACCGCCGATGACGCCAAATGCCTTTGAAAGGGTGCCGGTCTCGACGTCAACCCTGCCATGCAGGTTATAAAAATCCACAATGCCCCTGCCGCTGTGTCCGAGAACACCTTCGCCGTGCGCGTCGTCCACCATCGTAATTGCCCTATACTTTTCGGCGATTTCCACAATTTCAGGTAGCGGGGCAATATCCCCTTCCATGCTGAAAACCCCATCGGTAATAATGAGTAAGCGCCCGGCGCTTCCACTCCCTGAGAATCCTTCCGCGCCTTTTCCGTGTAAAGTGGTGGTGGAAGCGTTGACTTCACCGAATATCTTTCTATCGAGGTCTCCAGGATTAGCATGCTCATAACGAACGACCTTTGCCCTGGAAAGGCGACACCCGTCAATAATACTTGCATGGTTCAGCTCATCTGAAAAAACAACGTCCCCCTCACCCACGATTGCAGGGATAACGGCCAGATTTGCACAAAACCCGGATTGAAAGGTTATCGTGCTTTCCACCCCTTTAAAGGTGGCGAGCTTGCGTTCCAGTTCCTTATGCAGGCTTGTCGTCCCGGCAATCGTCCTCACCGCAGCGGGTCCCGCGCCATAGGCTTCAATGGCCTTTTGTGCGGCAAGCTTTATGTGCGGATGATTGGCGAGACCCAGGTAGTTGTTCGAACTGAGATTCAGTACCTTTCTGCCATCCACAACAATCCATGCCCCTTGTGGGCCTTCAACCGTGCGGATATGAATCAGCAAACCGGCCTCTTTTAGTTTTTCCAACCCTTCTGAAATAAAATCTAATTTATTCATAATTCAATACACCGTTATATATGTTTGAGATGCCGGTAGGACAAGCGTCCCCGCTTGTCATAGCAAAATTCCTTATTCAGGGGAACAAGGAAAAATCATAATGTCAACCGAGGACGGTTGACCAACCTGGAAATGTTTCTCGTTTTTCTGAGACGCCTTTTGCGGCTTGCTCGAAAGCAATAATGGCTGCGCCTAACGCCGTAGTCGTTTGCGGGTCAGGCGGAACGAATAACTCTGCATCCAATTCTTCCTCCAACGCCTTTTTTAATCCCTGGTTAAAGGCCGGGCCTCCATCAAAAAATATGGACTTTTTCACCCCAATCTTTTTTACCATAGCCCCCACGCGCTTGGCAATTGATTTATGGATGCCGGCAATAATGTCTTCAACCTTCCTACCCTGTGACAACAACGATATCACCTCGGATTCTCCGAACACCGTGCACAGGCTGTTTATACGAGGAACGTCCTGCGCCTTTTCTGACAATGCGCCCAACTCGTCCAACTCCACCTCAAGGACGCGGCTCATGACCTCCAGAAAACGCCCCGTCCCCGCGGCGCATTTGTCATTCATGGCGAAATCCTTCATAACGCCGTTGGTGTCCAAAGCAATTACCTTGCAGTCCTGGCCTCCGATGTTGATAAGAGTCCTAACGTCCGTCTTTCCCCGCATAAGCCATCTGGCCGCCCTGGCATTTGCCGTTATTTCCGTAACAACCTCATGAGCCGCCACCATCCTGCGGCCATATCCTGTAGCGATGGTGTACCGGATGTGTTCTTCGTGCAAATTGTAGTCTTCGAGCAATTCATCAAGCAGCAGCCTGACGGTCTTCTTGCAATTAGCGCCGGTAGAGGCGATTCTCGACCCGACAATCGCATCTGCACCCATCAGTACGATCTTTGTCGTGGTTGACCCAATATCAATTCCTGCGGTTATTTCCATAGTTTTTTATATTAACGGGAGCGGATAGGTAAGGCAAGGCAAAAGTAGTCACGATTTGCATTAATTCGGGGTAGAATCAACCATTGCCTTTCACCTGAAAATACTTTTTTCAACACTTCAAGGCACATGCAACCTCAACCAGTAAGTTTGCTTTAAATCATAATCACAATCCAGTTTTAACAAAGGTATGCTACATTCGAGTTTCTTGCCATAAAAGATTTGCTATAGTTACGATAAAATCTGGAATACCCTTGACATAACGGTTAATAAAGAAACATAATGACTGTAGATTTCAGGTGATAAATAGGTTTAAGCGGGTTTTTAAACAACTTATTTATAGAAGGGGGGTGGTATTTGTTGTGTTGTAGAAGTGGGAACAATAATAATTTGATCCTCTGCTTGTGAAATTGGTTAAGAAATGGATAATAGTTTCTAATGAAAGGAGTAAAAGTATGAGAAAACATTTTTTTATACTGTCAACGTGTCTCTTTTTGTCTGTCGTTGCTATTGCAGGAAATCTTAGGGCGGAATCTCAGGAAGCCAATGCGCCGTTAGCTCCGGCCTTTTTGGATGGCGAGTGGGTTGCTGAAGAAAAGGTTGAATGTTGTAATAGTGGTGAAACTTTCTCTTCGGGTTGGACATTTACTTATTTGAGTGATGCCACAGTGGGTGATGTTCATGCCAAGGTATACAGTTTGGTTGCGGTTAGGACATCGGATAGCGCTACCCGGTATGGTGTTGGGCTGGAAATAGGTAAAAAATTAGTTATTTTTCAGGATTGTTATGATTATCCCGGTGAGTGCCACCACGAGATATTCACTAAAAAATCCAAACCTAATCTTACTGGAAAATTGAAATGCGCATGTGAGAATGGTGATGTATTTCCTGGAAATTTTACTGCACACAGATGAAAAGAGCACTTAACGCCCTTTGGGAGGACTCTATCTTGCGAGTCCACATTACAAACCTGCCGGGCTTTTCACTTGTGACATTACAGCTCCTTGATCCCCCGTCTGTCTGTCTGCATGCGATGTAGAGGCAGGCAAGCGGGGGACAGTTACCGCTATTTTATTGCCTGTGACGGTATACCGGTTTTTGCGTTGGACATCCGCATTTCGGTGTCGGCCTGGATGTTTTTAATGTGATAATAATCCATAATGCCCAGGTTTCCTTCACGAAACGCCTGCGCAATAGCCTTTGGCACTTCCACGTCGGCTGCAAGTATCTTGGCCCTGTTTTCTTCCGTAACGGCCTTCATTTCCTGGAGGCGCGCATCGGCCACGCCTTGCCGTTTTTCCGCCTCTGCCACAGCTAAACGGTTGTCTGCTTCAGCCTGCTCGGACTGTAGTTTCGCGCCTATATTATCTCCAATCGCCATATCCACAATGTTGACCGACACTATCTGAAAGGCCGTGTCACCATCAAGCTTCTTCTCCATAACAGACCTGGATATTGCATCGGGATTTTCCAGCACTTTTTTGTAGTTTTCGGCGGAATCGATAGTGGCGATGAGTGCTTCGCTAACGCGGCCGATAACCGTTTCCTCACTTGCCCCGCCTATCAGGCGCTCAATTTTTGTACGCAAGGTGATGCGTATCTTTACTTTCAGTTGAATGCCATCTTTTGTAACGGTACACAACGCGGGACTGCCCCCGGCAGCGTCCGGATAATCCATAACCCTGGGATTAATGCTCGTTCTTATGGCGTCGAATACGTCTCTCCCTGAAAGGTCGATGGCGCAAGCGCGGTCAAAGTCCAACTCGATTTTTGCGTGAGACGCTGCAACCAGGGCGCGCACGACATTTTTTATATTTCCACCCGCCAGGCAGTGTGACTCCAAAGATGATGACGCAATGTCAATTCCCGACTTTTTCGCCATCACACGGCACTCCACGATGGTATTAATGTCAATCCCCCGCAGTGTCATGCCAATCATTTGCAGGAAAGACACATGGATGTCCGATGCAAGAGACTTGATGTAAAATCTCCCGTATTTATACAAAACAAATGCAATGGCGAGCAATAGCAGGGCGACAAACGCCGTTGTGGCGGTTTTTGAGCATGTTATGAGAAGTGGTAAATGGTGCATACTTCCTCCTTAATAAAAATATCCGCTGAATTCTTGCACAGGCTGGAAGCCTGTGCCACCATACTTCCTATTGTATTCCTATTCAACAAGACTGGTTTTTTACCGGGTTGTTTATGATGTAATTCAAGTTTTTATATAAAAGCTCCGTTTTTGACACGGTTGTTTGTATATCAAAATGTGTCTTCAGCCGTTGATATCCGCTTTCTGCCAGCCGTGCCGATAGTTGCGGATCTTTTATGAGCTTCAGGATGCCTTTGGCTAATTGCGCAGGGTCTTTCGGCGGCACGAGTATCCCCGTTATCCCGTCCAGGACAACTTCAGGCACGCCGCCCACGCCGGTTGCAACAATAGGGCATTTCACGGCCATTGCCTCAAGCAGCACAACGCCAAATCCCTCATTGATGGAGGGCAGGGCAAACACATCGCTGCATGAAACAATCTCCGGGACGTCGTTGCGCATCCCCAGGAACAACACGCGGTCTTCCCGTTTTAATGCGCGCACTTGTTCCTCCAGGCTGCTTCTTAGTTCACCATCACCAAGAATCACCAGTAGCACGTTCGGTGCCTCTTTTACGATCTCATCTAGCGCAGAAATCAGATAAGCCTGGCCTTTAACGGGAACAAGCCTGCCGGCGGTTACCACAACAAAGCTGCCGGCATCGATGCCCAGTTCCCGGCGTTTTTGTATTTTATCGCATTTTTTCTTTTCAAGCGATGCGACGTCAATCCCATTATAGATAAAGTCGTATTGCGATTCTTTCCCGATACCGGCTTTTAAATAAGGGCAAATGCCATTTTTTGTCAGGGTGATAATTTTATCGGTAAAACGCGCCGCAAATCTTTCAAGCGCAGTAAAGACAAACGTTTTTGTCTTTCCGAAGTACCCCTCAAAAATATCCCCGTGGGGGGAGTAAATAATGACCCTGGCGTTTGCAAGGCGGGCGGCTATGCGACCGAGAAAACCACCCTTTGATGTATGACAATGAACAACGTCGAATCCGCCCTTTACAATCAAAGTATAGAGGCATATAAACGCACGAAGATCCGAAAACAGCCTGATATCCCTTACGAGGGAAGGAACGACAGACACCGGGAAACCCATATCCCGTGCGTTTGGGATCATATCATTTTCCCGTTCCTGTGATAACCCCGTTGCTATGTGATGCTCAAATTGGCAACGGTTACTTCGTTGCAAGACCTCCAGCAGGATGGCAGGCGCGCCGCCCTTTTCAAGTCGTGTTATTATATGTAATACCTTAATTTTTCCCAAGTCAATTTATTTGTGAGGCAATGCCTCAGACCGGCAAAATGCTTTGAAACCACCGATTTCACACATTACACAGATTTTAGTTAAGCCAGGCACGGATAAATCCGTGCCTACCATTTTTATCATCCGCTACGATTAAAATAAACGCGTTGCTAAATCCTTATTGTCGGCTACTATCCTTAAGCGTAGAGTCGAATTTTACAAAGATCGGATTGGAAATGATGCGGGAAGGCCCATCAATGTCTAACCGGTAATATACGCATTCCCCTGATTTGAAGTAATTATCATCGTATATCATTTCCGTGTTCCCGCTCGATTTAAACTGGTGTATTACCTCTCCGTTTCTAATGATATCTATTTTGTAACCGGCATTCTTCATATCCGTTTCCAGACAGGAGACGTGAATTCTTAGGTGAGGATTTTCACCCGTTCGCAGTTCATCCCCCATATATGCCACCGTTTTCCCGGCCACATTTTCAACGGTAAAATTATCCAAAACCAAAGTGGGGGCATTTACAGTATAGAGGTGGAGGGCATAGATACGGCCAGCCTTAAGCGCTTCTATAACGGCTTCTTCGCTCTTATCTTTCAACAGAAATATGGTCTGCGAATCCTTGATGGAAAAGCTATCATCATCCCCAAAGTCCACCTCACCAATAGCCCAAACCGGGCGATTGCGCTCTCTCTTGCGGTACTGATTAAGGATTTGGTCCCATATACCGCCTGGTGGTATGATAAATTTTGTGCCCGCGGCAAATGCCGCAAACCCGGTGTAATCGTGCGCCTTTAGCAAGTTCTCATGATACGGTTCCGTAATGCATTTTACGCCGCTGATTTCTCTATTTCCTTCTTCCACCAGTTCCGGGTGTGCCCAAAAGGTTACGCCGCCCCGTGAGTTTACGTAATTAATAACCTCCTGATATGGCGCTGTGCCACGACTGCCATGATATTGGTCGTAGCAAGGCGCTGTGAAAGGAAAATTGTTTAACAGGACAATAATACCCGGGAAAAGGCACATTGTACCGGCAATTTTTAACGGTTTGCCATTAGGTTTTCCCTTCGCGGATGAAAACAAAAACCAGGCAAACACGAAGAAGCAGGCCGGCCAGAGGCTCATGCACGTGCCGGAGGTAATCTTCCTGGGATAACCCCTTCCAATCGAAGGAAGATTCTTATAATCCTCCGCGTTCTTCAGTCCCATTACCAGGAGGTGTTTATGACCATCCATCAAGGTAAGGTCTTTGGTAAAATAACTGCCCTTCCACCAATAAAAAGGAATAGACTCCGCGCCGGGCACAATGAGCATACCGGGGTATTTTTGATTAAGGCCGCGGATGGTCTTCAGGTAACTGGCTTCGCCGTAACTGTGGATGGAATTTTTCTCAACAACCTTTCTCACAAAACTTCTCAGCGGGAGGAGACCGTATTCCCACCGCATGGTGTCATGGTCGGTGAAGATGGCAATTTCTACACCCGCATCATGGGCAATCCTGGCTACCTCTTCCGGGGACAATGCGCCTCCGCTAACGGTAGAGTCCAGATGAATCACACCGCTAACCGGCTTATATCCTTCGCTATATGCCAAACTGCCGACAGAGAAGAATGCCGTGCAGAGGATGCACACCACGTACAATGCTAATCTGGAAGAAAAAAGGCGGGTGCCTGCGATGTATTTCGTTTTGCGCAAAAGAAGAAATATCGGTGATATTCGAATAGCATCAGGGATTGACGGTACTCTCGCCTGCCCGGTGTTTTGAACTACCTGCTTGCAATGGCATCCTCTTATCGTTGGATCAGAAAGTGTCTTGATTTTGCTAGTCATGGACAAATTAATAATCTCTTCCGACGGGTTTTTAATAAAAGCAACGCACATCCATATTGCAGCAAAGCCGAAACGAAGTTCCCCTTAGAAAAGGGGGGTACAGGGGGTTGTAAAAAAAAACTTGCAGCGTATTTAAATTCTTTCTCTGCTTATAAAATGTCGTCACTAACAAGTCCACAGAAATGTAATACGTAAAATTTAAAGTTAAGTCTATCAGCATTTTATCATAAATTCTATATAATTTAGCATGGATTTATTTGTGCTTTTCGTGTAAATTTTACTGACGGCGAATTTCTCAATCTGAAATGCACGTCTCCTTAAACTTTTTGACAATAAAAACCGTTTAAGCTATAACCTGAGAGAAATAATCCTGCAAGGCGGCGTCCCAGACTGATTGAAAACGTTTGTAACCACAGATTTCACAGATTACACAGATTTAAAAGCGGATGACAAAAATGGTAGGCATGGATTTATCCGTGCCTGGTTTAACTCGCCTCATTGGTAAAAGACAAAACACTGATAAAGTTTTTAACGAACAACTATTTAAGGACAAAGCGCTGTGAAAAAAACAATAATGATAATTATTTTATTGACTACGTTTCTTATGCCTTCCGCTACCAGCCGGGCTGACTCGCCAATTACAGCCACTGATTTTTATAAGGCGTATATGGACGTCAAGATGGTTCAAAGGGCGCATTTAGAGGGGGTAATGGGACTGGAAATTGCGGAATTTCTCTCGTCACCGGATAACCCGATTGACGTTAAGGCCGCCGTGATTAATGCCCTTTCATGGAAATTCGACGGAAAGAATAACGCGGAACTCTATGCATATTATCTCTCCTTATTGTACCATTTACCCGTGAGTGAACTGAATACGGATTTTCTCGGCGCTGATGAGACATTTTGTCTTGGTTATCTTACCGTAATGGACGATTATTTCCATCCGGAATTTGCAATACCGCTGCTCGAAGAAGCCAGGAAGTCTTTAAAAGACAGTTTCACGGTTTCGATTATTTTAGCCGTTGTAAAGGCGCAGGCGGCATTTGATTCTGATTGGTGTGAGGTGTGGAGAGAGATTAAAGCTGTCCTGGAAAACAGAGAGCTGAAACAGGACTTACGCCCCGAAGCGACAAAGATAATTTTAGACTACATGGTCTTGTATAAAGAGTATTGCGACTAACCCATTATCAGGCAGGAGAATAATCGGATGCGTTTGGACCACCAGAACCGAAGACCTAATTAAATTAGGTCATCGGCAACTTGGTAGGAATCGTCTCCTGACGGCGATGGGCTATGAACAACGGTGTGCGTGTGCCCGGTCGCCAACAGGAGTTGGCTCCTACCAAAAATTTTGAATTTCCTATACGTTGAATTATAGAAATCGTATAAGAGAAAGGAAGCTTCCAAATGTCTTTCAATGTTTTTATCACCCGCCAAATCCCCGACGAGGGAATAGCGCTTTTGCGGAAATGCTGTCAAACCGTGGAGGTGAATCCACACGACAGGCCTCTCACTTACGACGAACTCCTGGAAAAGGCGAGCGGCAGGGATGCGTTACTTACCGTGATATCGGACAGAATAGATGCACGTCTGTTGCACGAGATTAAAAGCCTAAAGGTTGTTGCCAACTACGCCGTCGGATACGACAACGTCGATATTAAGGCGGCCACCGGCAGAGGAATTGTGGTCACCAATACGCCCGGTGTGTTGACGGACAGCACGGCCGATATGGCGTGGGCGCTCCTCTTTTCCGTCTGTCGCCGGATTGTTGAGGGCGACAAGATCACCCGCGCCGGTAAATTTGCGGGATGGGCGCCGTTGTTTCTGCTCGGCGGTGATATGGTAGGAAAGACCCTGGGTATTATCGGCGCAGGCAGGATTGGGACGGCGATGGCTATGCGGTCAAGGGGTTGGTGCATGAAAGTCCTCTATACCACACACACGAATAAAAACGCCGTACTGGAGGAGATGCTCGGCGCCAAAAGGGTAGAACTGGAAACGTTGCTGAGAGAATCCGACTTTATCTCCATCCATACGCCCCTTACGGAAAAAACCAGGCATTTAATCGGCACAACGGAACTGGCCATGATGAAGAAGACCGCCTATCTTATCAACACGGCCCGCGGCGCGGTAATAGACGAGACGGCGCTGGTCGATGCCTTAAGAAACAAGGTCATTGCAGGCGCAGGGCTGGACGTTTACGAGGAAGAACCCAAGCTGAAACCGGGGCTTGTGGCATTGGAGAACGCCGTCCTTGCCCCCCATCTCGGCAGCGCTACCGTAGAAAGCCGTAACAAGATGTCCGTCATGGCCGCCGAAAACATTATTGCCGTGTTAAAAAAGCAAAGGCCGCCCCATTGTTTAAATCCTGAAGCGCTGATAAAACGTGCTATTTAGGTCGGTCTCGCGCAAAGACTCAAAGAGCGCAAAGAAAAGTATAAGCCCTGAATTAACAAAATCCTATAAGCCATTGACAACCCGTTCAATTCTATCCTTAATAAGATTGACATTAAAATTAATCTGATTTTCGTCCATACTGTATTGCCCATCCTTTCTTTGCGTCTTCGCGCCTTTGCGCGAAAATGGGTTTTGATTCAATTCCTGGCAACTTTGCCCTATGGCCTGGGTAGTTACGATGAATCCTCCTTAAAACCGGTACAACTCCGTGCACCGGTAGCAAACGGGATAAAGCTTTTTCTCCTTAGTAACGCGCCTGAACTGCTGATATTGTTGATTGTTCCAAATGTCCCGAAACGAGGCCTCCCTGACGTTTCCTGCCGTGTAATTTAACGATTGGCAGGGTCTTACCGATCCATCGGGAAAGATGTATGCCACCATCCATGGGCTTATACAGCGGTGTTTGTAGCTGGAGGGTTTAAAGTCGAACGTGGTATAGTAGCGGCGAATTTCCTCGTCGGTCAGATTGGGGTAAAAAGAGACGTGTGTCTTATTCCCTGAAAAAGCATGTGCCGCGCCGTTCCCGCCCTTTATGGCGTTCATGGTATCGACCAATTGATCCACGTCTATTTTGGGAAGCGTCTCGCGCACAAACCCGCGCCAGTCCGAACAGGTGACTTTAAACAATTCAGAAAAAATCGTGTTGTGGCATCCGTAGGTTTGATTGTTGAGAAAAATGAGGTGGTGAAAGGTGATTGAGCTCGCCTGAAGTCCTTCGGCGATATCAACAATCTTGTCCAACTGCTGATAGTTTGTTTCAAAAATGGTGCTGGAAATATTGATAAGGGGCGTGTGGCTCGACTTCTTTTTTTTCCAGCCATTTATCGCCTGGAAACCCTGGAAAGCCTTGTCAAAAATCCCCTCAGCGCCCCGTATTTTATCGTGTATCTCGCGGGGTCCGTCCAGAGAAAATATGATTTCATCCACACCAAGGTCTACCACCTCTTCCGCATGTTTTTCCAGCAACATACCGTTGGTAATAATATTGCACCTGAGACCCGCTTCTTTGACGTGACGAACCAGGCCTGCCCATTCCTTATAGAGCAGCGGCTCTCCGCCAAAAAGGGTAATGTTCGGACGGTAAAACTTTACATCATCAATGACGGACTTCAATTCATCAATGGCAAGTTCACCCTTTAAGGACTCCGGCGACAATTTTCTGGAAGACCCCTCAATTCCCCATTGCCCGCACATCGTACACCGCAAATTGCACCGGTACGTAAGAAATAGCGAGATGGTCTCCGGATACGAACTGAAACCATCCCGAAAGCGATAGTCCAAAAACGATCTCGTCCTTTGCCAAAAGGCCCTGGCGGCATACCGTGGCTGCCTTATCGCCTTTGTAAGCGCCGTCCGAAGATTTCTTCTCGGTATCATAGGTAGTACCACAATAAATTGGGCATAAGGTAGCGCTTAAGGATTTTATAAACCGCAAAAATAGTCAGTACGTAAATTATCGCAACAACAAACGGCATCCACACGTTCAAAACAGCCGCTATGGCGAGGGAAAGGATTGCCAATACTATCCTGTTGATGTTTTTCTGCAACACGAGGAGGAGTATGGGAAATAATCTGCCTCTGTAGAACGAGACGCTCCCCTCCTGTAGTAACGTACCCATCACCCGCCCACACCAACGGCGCAGATACCTTTGGGAAAAATAATAGGCGGCTATGACGATGAGCAGGCCGCCACATTTAAGCCAGAAAGAAACGGTGTCTTTTTTATTCAACAGAGAAGAAACAATTTCTTTAAAATGGTTCAAAACCGTTTTAGGTAAAAGCTTGAAGTTGTCACAACAATCGACAATATCTCTTCCTATCGTCTTTAACGTTTGGGCAGAAATATTGCTCCTCATCCCTGTCCAGACGTTTGCTGCTTCGATAGCAACCAATTTGTCCTTTGCCTTATTCAAAGACTCCACGACGCCCCTTGTCGTCTCCAGGCGCTCGTTTAGTATATTTATCCTGGCGGCAATAAGTTCAGTGTCCTCTTCGAGCGCATCCCTTTTTCTCCGGGTATACTCAATTGCCTTACGGCCTAATTCCTTATCGTCGAAGGATGAAATTTCATCCTTCAAGGCGGACTCCTCCTCATGGGCAAGAGATACATTGTGAGAAGAATGCTTTTGATCCTCTTTAAGGTTAGTGAGACACTCCTCAATTTCTTTCATCATATCGGTAAACCGGTCTATCTGGACGTCAACCACGTCATACATATTCTGAATCTCTTTGATATCCTTCAAACTGCGCGCGCTGCTCAGCAGAAACTCGATATCCGATGCGGCCTTTTTATATTCAGAGGCGTCCTTAAATCGCTGTTTGCCTTCAGTAATAAGCTCATCCTTTCTTTGTGCCACCACCTTAGACAGATGTTGCGCTTCCGATTCCAGGTCCTTTACCCATTTTTCCCTTCGTGCGGATTCCGTTGCTGCATCAGCGCCGGAGGTCTTTTCGTTCTCAGATACGGGCGATACGTCTTCATCCGCCTTCGTGCTTGTCGTAACGAACCTTTGTTGTTTCCAGCCGTGTTTTAAAGACGGTAATCCACTGATCATCAACGGCCTTCTGCCGTGACAAAACATCCTTTGCTTTTTCCCTCATCCTGCTTACAAGCCCATCATTTCCGGCAGCTTCTTTTACCAGCAATTCCAGGTTCCCGGCAACGTCTTCCACCCTGCCGGCAAGCCGCTCTTTGATGTCTTCCAACTCCTGGGTAAAGAACAAAACCAACGCCTCTTTATCTTTCATATTTATCTGAGATAAAGAGATATAATCCTTTGCAACGTCTGCTTCCTTTTTAGTGGTGGATATCTGTGCCGGCCTTTATTTTGCCGGCCATTTTCCTGGCAAGCTCCACGTCCTCAGACGTAATGGTAATAATACCGGTTCCCGCGCCCTCCGTCATCACCACGCCAGCCTGCTGCGCACACAGGGGCATATTTACCCCCAAGAAACAAAGAGAGAGCAAAAGTAGAATGGTAAGGATATTTCCCCTACTCAACAATAAATACTGCCTGGACATTCAAGTCTCCTTGAGAAATACGGTCGTTTCAGTAAGCCACATGGTGTATTTTACATTTGCGAGAGATAGGGAAACCATTGCAAAGCCCAACCACGACAGCAATAAATGGTGAAAGGTATTAACAACCTGGAAAATCACGCCCTTTAAGAGTGATTAGCGTTTTAAATTATCGCATACGTTAAGGCGTTGTCAATACCCACATCCAAACATTTTTATGTGCATGTATAGGAAATTCAAAAAGTTCCCTATAACGGGATACTGATTAATTTAGCCGCTAAGATGAAAGCGCCACACGATGACCTGGGTTTAGTGGAAAATGTTCTTGAAAATTTTCCCGTTTTATATCTGAAATGGGAAGAACAGGCAAAGACTATCAGGACTTATTATCCCGGACAGCAATTATTAGGTGGAGATTTGGGGGACTTTGTCAGCAAACAATGCTGCTTCTTCAACGGAAGAACGATTAGCACCGAAAAGAGATTAGGTATCCATTATGCTGTTTTGTTATCGAAAGATAGCGCGTTAAGTGAATCATTTGTTATTGGCTTATTGCTCAAGGAAACAAAGTAGGCGGCAGATAAGTTATGAATGGAATCCGGCAGGCTGGAAGCCTGCGCTACCGATTTGCATCTTCATCGGTGCGCCGTCGCCTCCACGCCGAACCATAATGATTTCCGACATGATGCTTACGGCCAGTTCTTCCGGCGTTACCGCGCCGATGTTTAGGCCTATCGGGGCGCGCACTTCCTGAATGCGTTCGCGCGGCATGTTTTCTTTCAAAAGACTTTTGTAAATCTCAAGGGTTTTTCGTTTACTTCCTAAAAGCCCTACATATCCGGCATCCGTTCGAACGGCAGCGGCTAACGCACTATCGTCGTAACGATGGCCGCGCGTAGCGATGACGATGGCGGTATTACGATTGATGGGTACTCCCTCCAGGCCGGTACTGTAATCTGACACGACAATGCCATCGGCCTCCGGAAAGCGTTCCGCATTGGCGAATTCCGGGCGGTCGTCAATGACATAGATACGAAATCCCACAGTAGCCGCCAGCCGTGAAACCGCCTTATTAACGTGTCCGCAACCCATCAAAACCAGGGTTGGCGGGGTGGTGTAACCCTCTACAAAGATTTCCGTTCCATCTTTGGTTTTAAAACACTTGTTGCTGCCGTGAGCGAGGACGGCCTTGACAAGTGTGCGGGCTTCCTGATCCAATTCCCTGTCACCCAGGGTTCCCTGCAGGGCATCGTCTTCTCTCACCAGTAGTTTTGCGCCCAGGCATGATTTTCCATGCGAGGTATTTACCACCGTAGCCAGCGCTACCGGCTTACCGTCATGAATCGCTAGCGCTATCTCACGCAAAAACGGGAGAAACACACGGGCGTTGGAAATGACATCCATGAAAAAAAACATGGAGCCGCCGCAAACCAGTCCGTCCCTTGCCGCAAATGCCTCGTTTAAGTCATACCGGAGAAAGACCGGGTCGCCTTGTTCCCGTAAGATTATTTTGGCCTTGCTCCAAATTTCACCCTCAATGCAGCCGCCGCCCAGGGTACCCACACAGCTTCCATCCTGACGAACCAATAATTTCGCGCCGGCCTTTTGGGGCGTGGAACCTGTTGTACGGATGACCGTGGCAATCACAAAAGGTTCTCCCCGCTCCGTCAGGCGAAGGGCTTCTTCAATAATTTTGATCATAGTGTATTACTTGCCTTTTAAAAATGGGGTGTTAAAGAATCAGTAGATTGCGAGGCGGGTAAGGTGGGCGATGCCCACCCTACAGGGTTCAACGTTAAATCTGTTGGGTATTTGTGCCGCCCCTCCGGGGCTTAATTATATTTGCAATGCCATCCCACCGCTTGCGCAGTGGGCTACGGTTGTTACACCCCCGTTAGGGGTGTTCTATCACTTAGGTAGTGTCAATAAATAAAGGTATCATTTCGGTTGATGCGTTGAGGGGTGAATGAACGTAAAATCAGCATAAAGTTGATACCTTTGTTTATTGATGCCTCCTTATCCAATAAACAAGCGGTGTTGTCACAAATGGCAAATCATTCCGCACCATCTGCCCCGTTAGGGGCGATACAATCGTAGCCCACTGCGCAAGCGGTGGGTAAGAAAAGTACCAGGTATTTTAGCCCCGTAGGGGCGGCACAATCCTCAGCTTATGGACGTAAAGCTCCGTGGTAGTACACTTACAGAGAAATTCGATTCTTTTACTCAGAGTTTCTGTTAGCCCTGAAGGGGCGAAATAGCTTAGCCCTGGGCAATGTCCGGGGGACACGGAAAAATCAACAAGCCCTGAAAGGGCGTAATACGGAATGAACCGTTATTTTGTCCCCTATATCGCCCCTTCAGGGCTTGTTTTGCCAAAAATGCTAAACCCAGGGCGCTGCCCTGGTCTGTCGTATTGCGCCCCTTTGGGGCTATGTTGCTAATACGGTTAGGGTGAGTTTGTCCGCCTTTTCATTTTTTAACTTAACACGTATGTGGGCGATGCCCACCCTACATGGCTAACGCAGGCTGGAAGCCTGCGCTACGCTTGAAAATCCGGATACAACTGCAGCAAAACCCTTTCCGGTGTAAGGGGCGAAGTAAACGCAAATTCCCTCCACGGCCTGAATGCCCGCATGGCATGGCGAATGGCGAAGAACACGCCAATTCCGTACATCAAGGGCGGCTCACCAACGGCCTTGTTTCCATAAGGGCCTAGCGCCTCCTCTCTACTTTCCAGAAATTCAACCTCAATGTCATCCGGAGAAAAATAGACGTCGGGCGCTTTATAGGTGGCAAGGTCGCGCGAGAGCAAATGCCCTTTTTCGTTATATTGCAAGTCTTCTATGGTCATTAATCCCAATCCCTGTACCAAACCACCCTCGAGTTGTCCCCGGTCAATAAGTTCATTCAGGGGTCTGCCCAGGTCGTGAACGATCCTGACTGCGTCAATATTATAGGTGCCGAGCAGGCAATCCAGGGATACCTCAATGATTGTCGTACCGAAGACGTGGTATGCAAAGGGACTTCCCTTTTCCTGCGCCCTGTTAAAGGATATCCCCGGTGTGGCAAAGAAACCGTGAGCTGAAAGGTCTATTCGATTGGTATATGCCGTTTGGATCAGCCGCCCCCATGTCCATTCTGTTTTACGACCATCATAAAAGACTGCTTCGTTAACAATGGTGACCTTTTCCCTGTCGGGGACGCCCAGTTCTCCGGTTACCATGGATTTCAGCCGGTCGAGTATCTGTCCGATTGCAACCAACGTGGCGTTTCCGTTCAAAACTGTTGTTGCGCTGGCGGAACTGGCGGACATATTGGCGGTGCGGGTCGTGTTTGTGCTTTCAATTTTTATACGGTTGGGGCTGATTCCCAATGCCCGTGCGGCAACGGTGGCAATGTTTGTGTTTAATCCCTGTCCCATTTCCACACCACTGGTAGAAATGCTCACACTGCCATCGGTATATACGTGTACCAACGCGCTCGCCTGATTCAGGAAGGTTGTCGTGAAAGATATGCCGAAACAGACCGGCATCAGGGCAAGCCCTTTTTTGGTTTCAAAATGGCTCTTATTATATGCATCCACGCGAGAGATGGTCTCCGGCAGGTCGTACCTTTCAGTCGCCCTGTCCCACGTCGTATGGGCATGGCAGTGCTTTGCCTGCTGTCCATAAGGAAAATAGTCGTTCTCCTTGAGGAGATTCCGGTACTGTATTTCTTCACGAGGCATACCCAGTTTTTCAGCGACCTTCGCAAGGGCGCATTCCAGGGCAAACATTCCCTGGGGGGCGCCAAAACCACGGCAGGCCGTGTTTGGCGGGAGATTGGTACGGCAGCATACCCCGAACGTCCGCACGTTGGGGATATAATAACTATTGGCGCTGTGGAACAGCGTCCTCTCTAAGACGGCAGTAGACAAATCAGCCGTAGCGCCGGAATTCTGGTAATGTTTGACCTCATAAGCAAGGATTTTTCCATCCCTTGTTACGCCGATCTTAAAGTCTGATGTATAGGGGTGCCGTTTCCCGGTCATCCTGAAGTCGTCGGCGCGTCTCAGCGTCAGCTCCACCGGTTTTCCCGTATGCCAGGCCGCGAGCGCCGCCATGCACGCCCACGACGTCGCCTGGTCCTCCTTACCGCCAAATCCGCCGCCCAGCCGTTTCACCTCCACCTCAACACGGTGAACAGGTATTCCTAAGACTCCGGCAACATGCCGTTGCACACCGCTCGGATTTTGAGTAGATGAATATATTTTCAGAACTTTCCCTTCCAAAGGGATTGCCCGAGCCCTCTGGGTTTCAAGATAGACGTGTTCCTGCCCGCCGATCTCACATGATCCCTCCACAACAAGGTTACACCCTTGCCATGCCGCATCCACGTCACCCGTGACAAAGGTTCTCGGCGCGCCAATGATCCAACCCTTCTGAAACGCCTCTTTCGGGTCGGTAATTGCAGGGAGTTCTTCAACGTTCAGGGTAATCTTACCAGCACCTTTTCTGGCAATATCAGGGCTTATTCCAACTACAACGGCTACCGGCTGTCCGACGTAGCGCACCACGTCGTCGGCCAGCAGTTCTTCGTCGGGAATAATAGGACCGATCTGATTTTGACCGGGTACGTCCCGCGCAGTTAAAACGGTAACAATCCCCTCCATAGTGTGCGTGTGTTCCGTATGAATGGCAAGGATTTTACCGTGCATCACGGGCGCGGCATAGACGGCGGCATACAGCATCTCTGCCGGCGGGGGTACATCATCCACAAATTGGGATTCACCCCGCACGTGTGAAATGGCGTCAATATGTTTCATAGAAATCCCTCAATTTTTTCCGGTAATCATTGACACGGCCTTTATCCTATCCGGAAAAAGCTTAACAAAGTGGGCGATGAGCAATTGCCTGGCCAGGAGCCTCTTGTACTCTGCACTGCCCCTGATGTCGCTGATGGGAGAAATTTCCTGTTGCACAATTGGATATGCGCCTTCAATCGTCTTCCGGCAAGCCTCCTTGCCCAGGAAATACCGGCAGGTTGCCTCCAAAAAGAGCGGTATCGGCGCTACGCCCCCCATAGTCAATGCTATCTCACGAATAATAGCGCCTTCACAGCGTACCTTCATGGCGCTGTTCACGGAGGCCACGTCCAGATGTTTCCGTTTGGAGACCTTTTCAAAATTGATCTTTGTGTCCACAAAGGGTATTGGTAGGTGAATTTCCGATAGAATTTCTGACGGCGTCTTGTCAAGCCGTTTGTAACCTTTAAAGAACGACGTTATAGGCACGGTACGGCTTGTCTCACCGTTTTTCAATACCAGCGTCGCTCCCAATGCCAGCAAAAGGATTGTGACGTCACCGACCGGAGAGGCATTGACAATGTTTCCGCCTACCGTGGCGCGGTTACGAACTTGCAGGGAGGCAATCCGGGACATGTAATCCTGGATGCCGGGAATGATCCTGATGATTTCGGCGTGGTTTGCAAATGCCTCAAAGGTCGTCAGCGCCCCGACACGAATGTATCCATCCATAGGAGTGATACCCTTCATGTCCTGATTCATCGTGAGGAGGCATATCTCAGATGCCGGCAACACGTCCCCCTTTTGCACGTAGACGTCAGTTCCACCGGCAATAAAATATTCAGGCACGCCTTTATTCACGCGGAGTTCGTGAATTTTGCGCAGATGGTCGGGCATTTCCAGGAAATAGGGGGGGAGCATCCCGTTCGCAACAAGTGACTGGATACCCGTTCGGTTTTCAACCGCCAGTTTTAAGAAATCTACCCCCCGTTTTAAGGAACGATAACCCGTGCAGCGGCACAAATGGCCGCTAAGGGTGTTCTTCATCCCCTCCGTGGTTATTCCCTTATCATCCATCAAATAGCCCGTCAATGAAACGACGATACCCGGTGTGCAAAAACCGCACTGGGTAGCCCCCTCGTTCACAATGGCCTGCTGTACCGGAGAAAGATGCGGCATATTCAACCCTTCCACGGTGACCAGGTGCTTGCCATGCAGTTCACCCAACGGCATTAAACAGGAGGTAACGGGTTTGTATATTACCCGATCACCATTGAGTTCTCCAACAAGCACGGTACACGCCCCGCAATCCCCTTCGCGGCAGCCTTCCTTGGTACCCATTAATCTTTGGACTCTCCTGATGTAGTCTAATACCGGCACGCCAGGATGCTCACCGGCACAGACTTCAGTATCATTCAGAAAAAAGTGGGTTTTTGAGGACATAGATAAAACTCCTTATTTTTCCCCCCGTTTGTAAGCCACACCAAGAGAAGCCGGTGATCCCATCTTTTTTTTCAACGACTCGCTTGCCCCAAGAAACAGGACAAAAAGGGTGGTTATGTAGGGAAGCATCATAAGTATATTTGGCGATATGCCCAACGGCTGCAGGAGATATTGCAAGACATAGATGCCGCCAAAAAGATAAGCGCCAATAAATGCCCTGATGGGATTCCAACCGGCAAATATCGTCAACGCTATAACAATCCATCCCCTCCCGCCCACCATCCCCTCTATCCATGACGGAATGTACGCAAGGGACAGATATGCCCCGGCAAATCCTGATAAAAAACCACCGGCAATCCCACAAAGGTACTGGCCTCTATAGACGTTTTCTCCCATTGCA
>CAYJPZ010000027.1:0-28702 GCA_964372185.1 uncultured candidatus Brocadiaceae bacterium | reverse complement strand
CTCCTGTCTTTGCGGCCTTTTTCTCACGTTGTCCCCCCCCTATCGCTAGTTTCTGATTCATTTAGCAAATAGACGTATCCAAACATTTGATTATATCAACCGTTTCTAAAATGGCCTACCCAACAGATCAATGCTTGCATTCTAATACGGTAATATGATAAACTTTGCCCTGCGCAAGGAACAGTTCCTTTTTTCTCTGCGTTCTCTGCGCGCTCTGCGGTAAATAGTTACCATTTTATAACCAAACAACACAAACGGTCAATAAAGTATGGCAGAATCCGAACTGAAGGTAATTTTATTACGATATACACATGCTGCAGAAGAGTTGGTGTCGCAAGCAGCCAGGCTGTGCTACAGCCCTGCTTCTATTGAAGATTTAAAGGGTCAGGTGGAACGCAAAGATCAGACTCATTTTATTGAAAAGCTGATCGACATGCACCACCTCTCACCTGTCGAACATATTTCCTTTACCTTTGGCGTAGAAGGCATTTCCCGCGCCTGCTCCCATCAAATCGTCAGACACCGCATTGCGTCGTATTCCCAGCAGAGCCAGCGTTACGTGGGGCAGCATAGCAAGAATGGCGGAACGTTTGATTTTATTATTCCACCCGGCATAGAAAAAATAGGGAAAAAACAGTGGTTTATAGAAAAAATGAAGACAATTCAAACGTGGTATGACGAACTGGTAGAAGCACTCGGGAATACAGGAGAAAAGACCTTCGAGGATGCCCGCTTTTTACTGCCTAACGCTACTGAAACCAAGATTATCATCACGATGAATGCCCGTGAACTCCTGCACTTTTTCCGTGTGCGCTGCTGCAACCGCGCTCAATGGGAGATAAGGGCGCTGGCCGTGGAAATGCTCCGCCTGGTCAGGCAAGCCTCACCCCACATCTTCAAAGACGCAGGACCTGGTTGCGTAAGCGACAACTGCCCGGAAGGCAAGATGACCTGCGGCAAAATGGCAGAGGTTAGGGAGGCATTTAAAAATGTAACGAACAAGCAGAAAAACGACTGAGGTTAGTGACATTCCTTATTCAGGGGAACAGCGACAAAGGTCACAAAGAATCTAAATTCACACGTAGGGACACGGTGCCCGTGTCCCTACTTTGAAATACCACGTGAATTGTTACAAAATTTCTAAACATTATGAAACCTTTATTCTGTTTTTACTGTTTGATATATGCAGTATTTCATTTTATCTTTAGGTATTTTGAAAGGAGAAAAGGCGTGAAGCGTATTGGGTATTTGTTGGGTGTTGTAAGTATTGTGTTTGCAGTAATGATGTATTCCGGGGTCAAGGCATCATTTGCATCAAGTTGTTGCTCGAAGGATGCCGTCGCGGCGGAAAATGCCGATACGAAGTGTGTTGTCTGCGGAAAGGCCATTGAAAAAGACAAAGGGGTGAAAACGGAGTGTGAGGGGAAAACGATAATCCTTTGCTGCAAGGACTGTGAGGCTGTATTCAAAAAAGATCCATGCAAATTCTGTAAAGACGAAAAATGTGAAAAACGCAAGGCAGAAGTCAAGCACTAATCTAATGTATAGGAATTTCAAAGCAACAGTAGGGCGACCCTTTAGGGTTGTCCCACCTGGTACATATTTAGAGAATTGCAAGGCTGAAGCCTTGCCCCTACGTATAAACAGATAAAAACCGCCGTAGGCATGATTTAAAAAAGCGTTCTTGCTCAATATGAGACAAGAACGCTTTTTTTGTTTTAAAACCAAATAAAAATGGCTAAAAACTAATTACACGCATGGGATTTGGCTGTAAAGGAATAGGAATTTGATGTGTTACCGTCCCAATAGTAAGTTCCACTATAACTCTTTTTTTTACCCTTCTTTCCAGTGATTACCAATGTATTAGCACAGCCGGTGCCGTCATGACTGGCATTAATAGTAATTGATTTTGCGGTCATTTTACCGCCAGTTACCGTCCAAGGACTTTCACAAATTGTTCCTGTTATCTGGCCACCAGTAATATTCTTCCCACTTTTTTTGACTTTAATTTCCCATGCTACTTCCGGATAGTCTGGGTTTTTTAACGTAAAGCATTTATTGGTGGCAGCATCAGGAATTATATTTTGAATTGCTTCAGATACTGTGCATTCTCCCACGCATCCATCTGCATTTGGCCTGGCGTCCGATGCTAATACCTGGACGCTGAATATCATGCAAGCTAACAATGCGAGTACAAGGTATAGTCTTTTCCCCATAAACAACCTCCTTTGATAAATAGATGCGGACTTAAATAATATTAGTCTCAAGTTGTTCCGCGTGCAACTTGTGAATAATCCACAGTTTTGATAATATTGCATTTTGTTTCATTTTCATTTTAGTCTTTTTAAAAATAACTCCGGAGGGGTGAAATATTAATAGCTACCAAAGTGTTACGAAATTTTGAAAAGAAAATACAATTTAAATGTGCAAAAAACTTTAATTCTTACTCAAAAAAAGGTAAAATACACAGCGAGTTTAGGCATACGACAATTTGTGTAATCTGTGCAATCTGTGGTTCCAAACGTTTTTAAGTCGTTCTTGGGGAGTTTTATGACGAAAAGCGGCGTGATTTATGTCTGTCAGCAGTGTGGATGGAAGAGCCTGAGATGGGTTGGAAGGTGCGGCGGTTGTGGAGAATGGGATTCGACGATAGAAGAGATTAGCTCCGGCAACAAGGATTTGCCGGGTATCTCCAATACCCTGGTTCGCCAACTACCCCAACCGATAACAAAGGTAAAGATGTCAGAATGTCCCTGCCTTGCAACGGGGATGAAAGAGTTTGACAGGATTTTGGGCGGCGGGCTGATTGCCGGTTCAGCGGTGTTGATTGGCGGGACGCCCGGCATTGGTAAATCCACGCTCCTGCTGCAAGTATGCCAATGTATCAGCCAGCAAGGCCATTCGACCCTTTATGTTACCGGTGAAGAGTCCGTTGAGCAAACCAAATTCCGGGCGGAAAGGCTCTCTATCTTATCTGACAACTTGCTGGTGGTCGCAGAAACAAACCTGGATTTTATTATCGAGAATATCTATAACACAAACCCGACGCTTGTTGTCATCGACTCTATACAAATGATTTACAAAAAACAATTAGAGTCGTCGCCGGGCACCGTTGCACAGGTGCGCCAATGCGCTCATGAGTTGATTTCGACCGCCAAGTCTACGGGCGCGGCAATCTTTCTGGTAGGCCACATAACGAAGGAGGGGATTATTGCCGGGCCGAAGGTGTTGGAACACATGGCGGACACGGTGCTGTACTTTGAAGGAGAGAAATTTCAGTGCTATCGCATCTTAAGGGTCGTTAAGAACCGGTTTGGCTCTACGGATGAAATAGGAATTTTCGAGATGATGAAAAGCGGTTTGCAGGAAGTGCTTAACCCTTCCGAGATATTTATTTCTCAGGGGAAGAAGCCCGGCACGGGTTCCGTTATCATCTCATGTATGGAAGGAACGAGGGCGCTACTGGTTGAAATCCAGGCGCTGGTTACCAAGGCGACGTTTGGCATGCCGGAGCGGAAGGTCAGCGGCGTTGATTATAATAGGGTTTCCATGATTCTCGCTATTCTTGAGAAACGGATTGGATTAAAGTTAGGGGGGCAAGATATCTTCGTGAACATTGTAGGGGGTGTACAGGTGGATGAACCGGCGGCAGACCTCGGCATTGCGCTGACGATTGCATCGAGCTTTAAAGAAAAGCCGATATCGCCGGATACCATCGTTATCGGTGAAGTTGGGCTGGGCGGGGAAGTGCGCAACGTAAGCCAAATCGAAATTCGTTTAAAGGAGGCGCAAAAACTGGGTTTTAAAAGGGCCGTTGTTCCCAAGGGTAATACAAAAGGTATCGGCAAGGAATTGAATATAGAACTAACGGAGGTCAGTTATCTTTCTGAGGCAGTAGAAATTATCGGATAAGGGATATTATTATGAACTATGTAAGATGGAAGAAAATCACCCTGGTCATAGGGATTGCCTGTCTCATCTGCTGTAACGTGTTACGCGGGGTGCGTGCGGAGACTTACAAAGAAGGCCAGATCACCGTAAAACACGAAGCATTGACGGTAAAAAGTGACGGGGAGCGCATCAGTTTTGACCATCCTTATGAGATAACGGGAAATGTTATTACCAATGCATTATCCTACATTTATTACGAAGAAAAGGGGTTATTAAAGAAAAAGGAGACCTTGCGGGTTTTTCAGGATGACGAGATTAGGAAGTTGACGCCATTTATTATACAGGCATTATCGGTCGCCACGCCAAAGCAGGTCGTTGCGGTTTTGTCGTATTCTGAAAGACTCCTTTTGAGCGATCAGCAGAATTACTGTATTTTATTTATTGCAAATAAGAGACTAAACATTGTCTTCAGCCGTATCCACACATTCCAGACGTATAACGACACCATGTCGGAAAAAAAGAGATTTTCTACATCAAACGAGAACCCTGTGACAATAAAGCACAGCCGTTTTTGGAAGTTAGTCCCCTCGACGGGACAGCAGTTGGAACCTGACCATGAAAATTGGCTTATTATCGACCTGTCTTCCGCCACCTATCAGCAACCCATAACAAAAAGGATGGGAACTGTCGAAGAAAAAATAGAGCAGGGTAAAGTTGATTTGGATAGCAGGCTAAAGAAGCTTGAGGAAAAGATGGCAGGCAACGTTGACATGTCAAAACAGGCGCAGCCTGCCGCAGCTTCGGAAAAAACCGCAAAAGGTGAAAGCAAGATAAAAAGTAAGCTGCTTATACTCCGTGAATTGGTGTCTGAAGAAATCATTTCGGAAGAGGATTATAATTACAAAAAGGCAAAGATGCTGAGAGAGGGTATGGGTAATGTGGGGGTAAAAGAGCAACTACGGGAAATAAAAGACCTCAAATCGGAAGGTCTGATTACTGAGGAGGATTATGATGAAATAAAGAAAGATTTGCTGGAACATTTCTAAAAAGGCGCAGTTTAAGCGGCTCAAGCAGTTTAAACGGCTTAAACAGTTTAAAGGAACTTAAAATTCATTTGCAATTATTTAATTGAATTTGTATCATTAACTTATTATGTTGTGTATTAGGGTAACAGTTTAAGAATCTATTGAAAGGACGGTATGGCAAACGGATTTGGCGGCAAGAAGAAACATCGATTAAACCGGAAGAAGTATATTTTGAAAAGACGTAGAAGGAGACATGACAACGCATAATGCCCCGTTAGGGGCAACACAATCGTAGCCCACTGCGTAAGTGGGAAATTGTTGTTGGTATATTTTGAAGCCCCGTTGGGGCGGTACAAATACCTCAAACATTATCATTGTTGTAGCATTTCACACACCCCTTGATCCTCTCTGGATGGGAATCGGTATATTGCCCGGATAACCCTGTCAGGGTTTTAAACCCTGACAGGGTATCGGCGCTTGTGAGGGTGGGTGAACTGTTACTCGTTGTTTAAGTTTGCTTCCCCTTTGCGATAATTACAGCTTTTGCTTTTATTGCAGTCAGGTAGTAGTAGAAAACAAAAAAATCTGTTATCAAAAAAAGAGGCTTCATCATAGCTTTATCAATCTATGTTGAAGCCTCTTAACAGTTATACATCATACCATTGCTTAATTTGCAATAACACCTTCCAAAAATCCCTCCAGCTTTCTGCTTCTCAACGGATGTTGCAGTTTCCTGATGGCATTGGCCTCGATTTGACGTATGCGTTCCCTGGTTATGTTAAAACGTTGACCGATTTCCTCCAGGGTATGGGTATATCCATCATCGATCCCAAAGCGAAGCTTTAGTATCTCCCGTTCCCGGTTATTCAAGGTATTGAGTACCTTTTGAAGCTGCTCTTTCAGCAGGGACTGATGCACCGTGGAAACAGGTGACTCTATTTTTTTATCCTGGATAAAACCCTCAAATTGTGCTTCACTATCCTCACCCACTGGGCTTTCCAGGGATATGGGATGTGATGCAATGCGAAACACCCTGAATACCTCGGAAATCGAAATGTTTGCGTCCTTTGCAATGGCCTCCAATTGCGGCTTTCTGTCAAGACTGTTGTGGGTATTCTTGAATACTTGATTCGCCTTGCTAATAACCTCTGTCATGTGAACGGGAATACGCACCGTCCTAACCTTGTCATCGATAGCCCTGATAATTGCCTGCTTGATCCACCAAGTGGCATAAGTGCTAAACTTAAACCCCATACGATAATCGTATTTGTCTATAGCTCTCATCAAGCCGGTATTTCCTTCTTGAATAAGGTCGTGGAATGCCATTCCCCGCTTTCTGTAAGCTTTTGCAATGCTTACTACCAGCCTCAAATTGCTTTCTGCGAACTGTTTTCTTGCCAATTCGTATTCACGATATACGGAGGTAATGGCGCGAAAGGCACTTTCTATCTCTCCAATGCTCAGCATGAACAGCGTCTTCATTTCCTTGTCGTTGTTCAAAAGCTTTGTGGCGGATATTTTTTTGTGGCGCTGGGCATTCTTTTTTATTTTTAATACGGATACAAAGGCATCCAGCAGATGTTTCATTACCGGTAGTATTGATTCAGTACGGATATTGAGGGCATCCAACTCACAGATCAAGTGCCTTTTCCTGGATGAGACGTTCCTCATAAGCCTCGTTTTCACAGAGGCCGGAACGTCCCTCCTGCCAATCTTTTCATAGTCCTTAAGGTTTTTTTGGAGGGCGTTTCTAATTTTCTCCGTGACGTTACGGATTTGTTCAACTTTTTCAAATTTCGTTTGGTCCTTTGTTACTACGGTATCAACAAATTGCACAATGTCGGAGTCACTATCGCTTTCTTCCTGGATGTGGACATAATTTTCCAGCGCATAATCAAACCACAGTATCTTTCTGTGAAGCAAACGCTTCATAATTTTTATCTTCTTAGCCAGAAAAAGTTCTGCCTGGCGAGTTAACAGTGGTAGGCGGGACATATCCTTTAAATAAAGGCGAACCGGGTCATAGTCCCTGGTTTTTACCTTGTCTTCAAAAGATTCTTCATCATAAAAACCATCCGCAACGGCATAATTTTCATGCATGGTTTCAGCAAGATAATCATCACAATATTCTATTTTATTCATAATTTTACGTTTTCCTGTTTCCCAAATTACAAAACACAATGTTTTCAGTATTTATAACATATTATTAACACAAAATGTTTTCATAAAACAGATATTTATCAAAAACATCTTAAGTATTTTATACATAAAGTGTTAGTGCAATATATGCCTTAAATATCATACTGTTTCAGATGTATTACCCACAGAAATACTTGCTCTTACAAGTGATTTTAGTGCTCTCAATAATTTTAGTTTGAAATTACCAACGTTGTTTGTTAACATGCAATGCTCGAATTCTGTAGTCCAGTGGAAACCTTACTGTTAGGAACCCATTAATCACACCCGTACTGTTTTGTAACAGCGTTTGACTTTCATTAGTTCCCGTACAATCAGGGAGGAGTTGTCATGTATGATTTCTAAAGACCTGCTGGATATTCTTGCCTGTCCGGTCTGTAAAACAGATGTTCGTATGGAAGAGGACAGAATTGTATGTGCGAAATGTGGACGACGATATCCGATAAGAGACGATATCCCCGTAATGCTTGTTGAGGAAGCTGAATTATCGAATGAAAAAAAAGGACCGATGAATGGATAGAAAGACGCTAATTGCTATGATTGTTTGTGGGGTAATTATGCTATTGTATTACCCGTTTATAATGCCGTTACTTTCGCCGAAAAAAACCGTTTCGAACGAGGCAACGAAAGAAGAAATACCTTACCAGTCAACAGAGGTAGAGGAGCGTGGACAAGTAGCAGCGTTTTCGTCCCAACCTATTCAACCACAAACGGACATCCCGCTCCAAGAAGTCATTATTGAGAATGAACTGATAAAGATGGCGTTGACAAATGAAGGCGCCGGACTCAAATCAATCGAACTCAAACAATTTAAAGATGAGGATGCCAAGAACGCTCTTGCCTTACTTAAAGACGGCGTTACGGAATATTACCCGCTCGCCATAGATAACATCCTCCAGAAATCAAATTTTCGGAAACAGCGTTATACGATAACAAAGCTGGAGGATAATAAGGTTGCATTTACCACGCAGGTGGAAGAAGGATTGCGACTTGTTAAAACCTTCAGCTTGCTTCCCGACAAATACGATGTCAGCATGGACGTACGGATAGAAAACAACACGGATACCGAAATCTCCCTGTCTTACGGCATCATCGCATCATCCATGTTTGCCCACGAAGGCATACCCTCTTCGGATATGGCGGCGGTAGTCGGCAGGGATATGGGCAACAAAAAGATAAAGCTGGTTCAAATTGCGACGAAAAAATTTCCCATAACAGAAGAATCCACGTGCATTGTTTGGGCCGGCGCGATAAATAAATTTTTTGCTGCTGTTTTGAAACCCGCGTCAAGCGATTTAGTGGCATCGATTAATGCGCAGGCATTTGACGCACAGGGCGTACTTTCGAACGAAAAAGCAGATATGGGTGATTTCATGGTTACCATCCAGACACATAAGATCAGATTGTCACCACACGGGGCGGCCAACCACAATTTTATCTATTACACCGGACCGAAAAAAGAGGAATACCTGAAACAATACGATACCCTGGGCGCCCTTCTCAGCTACGGCTGGTTTCATGTCATTAGTAAGGCGCTTCTGGCCTTTTTGAACACCGTTCATCATGCTATACCGAATTACGGAATATCCATCATAATATTAACCATCATCATCAAAGCCATCTTATTCCCGTTAACCAGGAAAAGCCAGGTGTCTATGTTTAGAATGCAGCAGTTGCAGCCATTGGTTAACCAACTTAAGGAAAAGCACAAGCATGATAAACAGAAACTGGGAAAGGAACAGGTGTTGTTGTTCAAAAAGTATGGGGTTAATCCCATGGGCGGTTGTTTGCCCATGTTTCTTCAGTTGCCCGTTTTTTTTGCGCTTTTCCGCACCTTACAGATTTCCTTTGAAATGAGGCAGGCGCCCTTTTGCCTCTGGATAACGGATCTTTCAAGACCGGATACCTTGCTCCATTTTCCGTTTACCTTGCCATTAATCGGAAATGCGCTCAATATACTTCCCTTAATTATGACGGCCGCATCGTTTGCGCAGACAAAGGTAACACCCAAGGCTGCCGCAACGGACCCACAAGCGCAGGCACAACAAAAGATGATGTCGTTTATGCCCGTTATGTTTGCCTTCATACTTTACAATATGCCTTCCGGCCTTACCATATATTGGACAACAAGCACATTACTCAGTATTCTCGAGAGTATTTTAATCCGTAAATCTCTCAAAAAAATCAGAATCGGTTAATTTCAAATATCTTGCAGAAATGTCTCATGAAATTCAGGATACGATTATTGCAGTCTCCTCACCGGTTGGAAGGGCATATCACGCAATTATCAAAATCAGCGGCACTGAAGCCATTGCCTGTTTAAAGGACGTATTTACTGCTTCGTGCCTTCATTTTGATTTAGAAACCGTTCCTACCTATACCTCTGTAACGGGCAGTATTCACTTTGATGAGGAACACGTCGATATTCCTGTAGTTCTGTACATCATGAAGCAACCACACTCTTATACAAAAGAAGACGTGGTTGAAGTCCATACCCTCGGTTCTCCGTTACTCGTCAAAATAGCATTGGACGCTATTTTGACGAAGGGGATTCTAGCAAAAAAGAATATCCGGTTTGCGCAACCGGGCGAGTTTACCAAGCGTGCCTTCCTGCACGGACGCATCGACCTTACGCAGGCGGAGGCTGTAATGCAGCTTATCCGCGCGCAAACGGACGATGAACGGGAAGTGGCGCTTACGCAATTGAGTGGCACAGGCTCCCACCGGATCAATCACATCCGAAACGAGATTGTTTCGCTTTGCGCCAATGTTGAGGCTGCCATCGATTTCTCAGACCAGGATATTGAGATAACATCTCTTGGTAATATTATTCATAAGTTAACGGACATCGAAGCAGCCATTAACTATCTTTTGCTTGAATCTGAAACGGGAAGGGTTGATTCCGAAGGGATTGGCGCTGTCTTGTATGGCAAGCCAAATGCCGGAAAATCCAGCCTTATCAACGCCCTGCTGGGGAAACGAAGGTCGCTCGTGAGTGACGCGCCGGGGACAACTCGTGACGTCGTTACGGATATTTTGGAAACCGGCGGTATTCGCTTTAGGCTGTCCGATACGGCGGGTATCGACAACACACGGGACGTGGTTGCTTCCGGCGCAATGGATAAAACACACACAACACTAAAACAAGCAAACCTCCTCCTGCTTGTACTTGACGGCAGTGAGGACATTGAGGCACAGTTGGACGGGTTGAAGCTTGACGTTCCTGGCTGTAATACCATTGTTGTCTTTAATAAAAGTGACAAAAGAAAAGCCGGTTCTCTGCCTGAGCTACCCGCAAAATTAAAGCAATATCCCTTCGTTCAGACCTCTGCCTTAACGGGTGAGGGGTTGGAAGCCCTTAAGGCGCAATTGGCAGCGAGTGCGCCAGGAGGAGATTTGGCCACAAGGTTGCCGGGTGGCCGTTTGGCCTTTAACCAGCGGCAGAGGGAGGCGCTTTATCGTTCACTTCAATCGGTTCGTCAGGCAAAAGAAGTTGCGGAAAATAATGAAAGCTATGAGTTTATTGCAATGGAAACGCGATCAGCTATAGATGCACTTGGCGAGATTGTTGGAGAAATCACCACGGAAGACATCTTAAATAAAATATTTTCCGGGTTTTGTATCGGTAAATGAAATAAGGGTGTATCATGTCGGAAAGACCTTCGTGGGATGAATATTTTTTAAGGATTACCAAAGAAGTTGCACAAAGGTCTACCTGCCTGCGAAGACAGGTAGGGGCGCTTTTGGTGTTGGACAAGCACATCCTTACGACCGGCTACAACGGCGCCCCAAGCGGACTTCCGCACTGTTTGGAAATTGGTTGTCTGCGTGAGCAGCTCAAGGTGCCTCCGGGAGAACGTCACGAGCTTTGCCGCGGCCTTCATGCCGAGATGAACGCATTGCTCCAGGCATCCCAGTGTGGTGTAAAAATCTCAGGCGCCACCTTATACAGCACCACCTATCCTTGTTCCTTGTGCGCAAAAATGCTGGTTAACACAGGCATCAAACGCATTGTCACCCTAACAGACTACCCGGACGCCCTCGCCAAAGAGATACTTTCTGCTGCAAACGTGAAGGTTGAAATAGTAAAACTGGAAGATTTCAAAGAAAAATAAATTACAACAGAGGAAAAGATGCAAAGATTATTTTTGTGGGTTGGACTTTGTTTCATACTAACCGCTGCGTTGGCACATTCATTTGCCGTTGCGGCAGAAAGGAAAATGTTGGTTGAAATAGAGATTAAGACCCCGGCTGACATAATTACTTTGAAACAGAGAGGCATCGATATTGTCACCGAACGGACACGTCCCCCGATTCAGGCGATCATTACCGATAAGCAGCGAGATGAGATAACGGGCTGTGGATGGGCATTCCGTGTGGTGATTGAAGATTTAGACCGGTATTTTAAAGAAAAGATTAATGGAGACGGCAACCTGGGTAGTTATCACACCTATACCGAAATGGTTGATGAGTTGAAGCTAGTGGCCGCCGCATATCCGAACATTACCCGACTGGTGGACATCGGAGATAGCTGGGAAAAGGCACAGGGTATCGCCGACCGTGACATCTGGGCGCTAAAAATTTCCGACCATCCGGAGAGGGAAGAACGTAGGGAGCCGGATGTGCTTATTGTGGGATGCCATCATGCGCGGGAGTTGATTACGGTGGAAATACCGCTTGCCATCATACAAACGTTAACGGAAAAGTATGCAGTGGATTCCCGTACTAAATTTCTTGTTAACCATAGGGAGATATGGATAATACCCATGTTGAACCCTGATGGACATGTTTATGTTAAAGAGGTTGATTCATGGTGGAGAAAAAATCGCAATACCAATGGTTATGGCAATGCGCGCTATCAAGGGGTAGATCTTAACCGGAATTACAGCTTTCAATGGGGTTACGACAATGTCGGTTCCAGTGGTCACCCTCAGGATGAAACTTATAGGGGCGTGACGCCTTTCTCAGAGCCGGAATCTCAAGCGCTAAAAGATTTAGTAGAAAAGCATAACTTCGTTTTGAGCCTTTCCTACCACAGCTATGGCAACCTATTCCTCTTTCCCTGGGGGTATATTAATGCAGATACGGAAGACCATTCAACGTTTAAGAAATTGGGAAAAACGTATACACGGCAGAATGGTTACACGTATGGTAATTCAAAGGATGGCATTATTTATAATACCAATGGAGAAATGAACGATTGGATGTATGGTGAACAAAAGTCCAAGGATAAAGCATTTGGATTTACCATCGAAGTCGGGAACTCTTTCCAACCACCCGAAAGTGAAGTCCCTGCACTTATTCAGGAAAACGTAATGCCCGCGCTCCAGATGATATTGGCGGCAGGAAGGCTTAAATCATAAATGTATATCTTTGTTCATTAAATTTCTTGCACGGGCTGGAAGCCTGTGCTTTTTCGTGTTCACACGTAGGGACACGGGCACCGTGTCCCTACATCGACTCGTTCCCGAACTCCAGATCACTTTTCATCACTTGCCACGTCCTTCGCGCAACGAAATCCTAATGCCGAGTTGAAGAGTTCAGGTTGTTCAGATTTTCTCGTGAATGATTGCACCTGAAATGGCTTGGAAAATCGCGATCCCCCACGAATCACCTTTCTGAGGCCACGTTCAGGTCCTTGTGGGTTCCTGGATGGAGATTCAGCGTAATAAGCATCGGCATACCAGTCAGCGCACCATTCGTGGACGCTGCCTGCCAAATCATAGCAGCCGTAAACGCTTTTATTGGCTTCCAAACTGCCAACGGGTTTCGGTTCACCACTCAGATTGCACCGCGCCGTATCCCATTCATTCCCCCAGGGGAACCTTCTTTTATCCGATCCCCTTGCAGCCTTTTCCCACTCAGCTTCAGTCGGCAACCTCTTTCCTGCCCAGGCCGCATAAGCATAAGCGTCATACCAATCAACCCGCACGACAGGGTAATCGGGTACGTTATAGTATTCATTATCCCAGAATCTCGGTGTATGGTCTTTCCCGCTCGGTTCCCCTTTAAAGCACTTGCTGTGATCGTTGGTTTTTTTCAGGTAGTCGAGAAACTCCCGGTATTGGGCGTTTGTCACCTCATAGCGGTCAATTTCATACGCATCCAGAAAAACCCTGTGCTCGGGGGTGGCATCCAGCCTGGATTCTTCCGACCCCATAACAAATTCACCCGCAGGAATAACAACACTCGTGTATTTTTGTTTCTGCGCTGCGAGCGCCTTTTTCAGAACGGTGTCCCGATCACTGATAGCGTCCATCACCTCCTTTCGCTTCTCGGCGGCTTGTTTTAAAACATTGATGTAGGTTTGCACCTCCATTACGTCTTTGGCGTTAGGGGCTAAAATAATGTATCTCTGCAAGTGAAGAATAGCCTTATCTACGTCTCCTAATTTACTGTAAAGCCACCCCATATTGTGATGGAGCGCCGGGAAATCAGAAAATAGCCCTTCCGCCTTTTTATAGGCATCTATCGCCGAATCGTATGATTCTGAATCACAAAAATCACACCCTTCCTTGTAATATTTTTTTGCAAGTTCCATTTTCTGCTTCTGGTCGTCTTCTTTATCCTGAACGGACGCCGTACCGGGAACCAGTTTCTTCCCATGTTCCTTACAGAACTTCTCACCGGCAGCACCCTCTTTTTTACATTCGGGGCAAATCATCGTTTCCTGTGCTTCCACCAACGTAGCCCCATCATCGCCGCAGAATTTGGTTTCTTTCGGGAAGAGTTTGTTACACGTTGGACATTTTTTGTTCAAAACGTCAGACGGCTGGCCCTCAGCGCAAACAACTGAAGCTACAGCGCCGAATAATACGATTGTGCTAATGAGTACGACACGATATATTTTTCTCATAGTAGTTAGTTTAGATCACGTAAAATAAGTTTGATTTTATTAATTTGTTCCGTTAATTCCTTTTCACGATTTTGCTCCATTGCCACCACGTGTGGCGGGGCCTTGGCGGCAAAATTTTTGTTTTCCAGCTTTCCCTTTACTATCGCCAGGTGTTCTTCCAGTTGCTTCAGGTAGTTTGCCTGACGCTCCTTTTCTACCGAATTATCTATGAGTCCGGTCAGCGGGACGAATGCCTGTATTTGTCCGATAACCTCACAAGCCGAGTTGTCGGGTTTGGCAAGTTCCCGCCCAATCTCCAGTCGTTCCAGGTTTGCCATGCGGATAAGGAGCATTGAGTGTTTTTTCAGCTCAAATTCAATATCGTCTGAAACGGATATCACCGCGGTTAATTTTTGCTTTTCCTTGATGTTCATTTTACTGCGAATGTTTCTAATGGCACGGATAATGTCCTGCAAAGTGGCCATGACCTTCTCAACCTCAGTGTCGAGCAGTTGCTTATCCACCGTAGGCCACACGTCACGCATGAGACACTCGCTGGCCGGTACCTGCGGGATATCGAGTTTATTTTCAGAAATAACACCCTTTAAATGCTGCCAAAGCTCTTCCGTTATAAAGGGGACAAAGGGATGCAGGAGGTGTAGTATCTGACCAAAGACCTTCGCAAGTATCGCCTGCGCGGCCTTTTTATCATGGTAACTCAATGGCTCATAGAGGCGCGACTTCACCATTTCCAGATACCAGTCACAGAATGAATGCCAGGTAAAATCATAGACCGACATGGCCGCCTCGTTAAACCTGAACTGCTCCAGGGACGCGGTGCACGCCTCAATGGTCGAGTGCAACCGGCTGAGAATCCATCGGTCTTCAAATCGCGGTGATAACAACTCCTCACCCACCTCTGCCTGGTAGTCTTCTTTCAGGTTCATCATGACAAATCGTCCGGCGTTCCACAGTTTGTTGGTAAAGTTGCGTCCCATTTCAAACTTGCTTTCCGAGAGCTTTAGGTCCTGCCCCTCGGTTGTCAGGACAATAATCGAAAACCTCACGGCGTCAGCGCCATAGTGGTCGATCATAACAAGCGGGTCGATGCCATTCCCCAGCGACTTGCTCATCTTTCTCCCCTGCTCGTCCAGGATTGTGCCGTGTATGTAAACGTTCGAGAATGGGACGTGCTGCATCATTTCGAGTCCCATCATAACCATGCGTGCAACCCAGAAGTAGATGATGCCCCGGTCGGTTACGAGGGTGGACGTTGGGTAATAGTAGCCCAATTCCGGCGTCTTGTCCGGCCACCCCATTGTGGAAAACGGCCACAGGGCGGAGCTGAACCACGTGTCAAGCACGTCCTCGTCCTGCTTTAACGCGGCACTGGGACATTTCGTGCAGTGTTTTGGCGCAACAAGCGAAACGATGGTCTCCCCGCAGTCCTGGCAATACCAGGCGGGGATGCGATGCCCCCACCAAATCTGTCTCGATATACACCAGTCACGCACGTTTTCTAACCAGCTTAAATAAACCTTTTCCCATCGTTCAGGATAGAAGGTTACGGCCTTTCTTTGAGTCGACTGGATGGCCGCATCCGCAAGGTGACGCATCTTCACAAACCACTGTTCTGAAATATACGGTTCGATAACAGTATGGCACCGGTAGCAATGCCCCACTGAATGTTTGTGAGGGGTAACCACTTCAATGTGCTTCTGCAATTTCAGCGCCTCAACCAAGGCCTCCCTACACTCAAACCGGTCCATGCCCGCGTATTCACCCGCCTCATCGTTCATTGTCCCGTTACCCAGCATAACGGCAATAGGCTTCAGACCATGACGTTTGCCCATTTCAAAGTCGTTCGGGTCATGGGCAGGCGTAACTTTGACGGCGCCGGTTCCAAAGGACGGGTCAACGAAATCATCCGCAATAACGGGCAGTTCCCGCCCTACAATTGGCAGGACAAGGGTTTCGCCAATCATGTCTTTGTACCGCTCATCCTTTGGATTTACTGCAACGGCAACGTCGCCCAGCATTGTTTCCGGACGGGTCGTTGCCACCACCACGAAGAGATGCGGGGCGTCCTTGAACGGGTATTTTATGTACCAGAGATAACCTTCGTGTTCTTCATGCTCAACCTCGTCGTCGGCCAAAGCCGTACAGCATCTGGGACACCAGTTGATCAAATATTTGCCTTTGTAAATAAGACCTTTTTCAAAGAGGCGCACAAAGGTCTCTTTTACCGCCGCAGAAAGGCCGTCGTCCATGGTAAAACGTTCCCGCGCCCAATCGCAGGAGCTTCCCAGTTTTTTCAACTGTTTTATAATGGTAGAGCCGTACAGATGCTTCCATTTCCAGACCTCTTCCACAAAGCGGTCGCGTCCCAGGTGTTCGCGCTTGATATATTTGGCTGCCAGCTCGCGCTCAACCACGTTTTGCGTGGCAATGCCCGCGTGGTCTGTTCCGGGCATCCACAAGGCGTTGTAGCCCTGCATGCGCCGCCAGCGAATGAGAATATCCTGAATAATATTGTTCAGGGCATGCCCCATGTGGAGCACCCCCGTTACGTTTGGCGGTGGTATAACGATCGTATATGGCTTTTTAGCCGCGTCCGGCCTGCTGTGGAAAAAACCTTTTTCTTCCCAAAGGCGGTACCACTTGTCTTCTATTTCTTTTGGATTATATTGTGTTGATTGTTTTGTCTGCATGGGTCATCCACATGAAAAACTATCCTGATAATTTTCTCTCGTATTTTGCAACCCCTTCTTTATATAAATCATTTCCGTAAATATCGTTGGCGACAACTACCGGAAAATTGCTTACCTCAAACCTCATAATAGCCTCGGCGCCGAGGTCTTCGTATGCGATAACGTCCATCTTTTTTACCGTCCCAGACAATAGGGCTGCGGCACCTCCCGTTGCGGCAAAATAAACCGACTTATACCGCTTCATGGCCTCAATAACCATTTCAGAACGATTACCTTTACCGATGGTGGCCTTAAGGCCTCTTTCCAACAATTTAGGCGTGTATATGTCCATCCGGCAACTGGTAGTCGGACCGCACGACCCGATAGGCACGCCCGGCCGCGCCGGACTGGGGCCAACGTAATAGAGGATTTGATTTTGCACGTTAAATGGCAGTTCCCTGCCCTGATCAATAAGCGCGATAAGCCTCTTATGCGCCGCATCCCTGGCGGTGTAAATGACCCCGCTGATAAGCACCTTGTCTCCAATCTTAAGCTTGGAAACGTCGTCATCATTTAGGGGTGTTTTTATATAGGTTCTTTTTAACATAAAAGATGCTTATGATGTTTTATGGAGTCTTATTTTCGAGTCAGTTTGCAGAGAAATTAGGCCTTCGGCGACCTTTTTTGTTCACACGCAGGGACACGGGCACCGTGTCCCTGCACCAACTCGTTCCCACGCTCCAGCGGGAGATGGTGGCTGGCCACATCCTTTCTTCGGTTCGCATATATTAGCGTCTATTGGCGTTCATTAGCGGTTGCCGGAGTTCTCAAAATCCAATGTCACCGTTTTCACCCGATGCGCGTGGCATTCCATGTTGACGGCAACGGGCAGGCTGGCGATATGGCAGGGATGGCGTTCCACGTGAACGGCCATTGCCGTTACACGGCCGCCAAGCCCCTGAGCACCAATGCCCAAGTCGTTTATCCTGGACAACATTTCCCTTTCCAAACTTTCGGTATCGGGATTGGCCGTTTTCGTGCCTAGCGGTCTAAAAAGCGATTTTTTTGCCAAAAAAGTGACATGGTCAAAGGTGCCGCCAATTCCAACACCCACGATAATGGGCGGGCAGGGATTGGCCTTCGCTATCCTGACCGTTTCCACAACAAATTTAATAATCCCTTCCCTGCCATCGGCGGGGGTCAGCATGGCCAACCGGCTCATATTTTCACAGCCGCCGCCTTTGGCCATGAACGATATTCTCACATAATTTTCAGTAACAATTTCCGTATGAATAATGGCGGGGGTATTATCACCCGTATTAACCCTATCAAGGGGGTCCCTTACCATGGATTTCCTGAGAAAACCATCCTTATACCCCCTGCGGACGCCCTCCTGAATGGCATCGTAAAGATGACCATCGACAATTTCAACGTTTTCCCCTATTTCGACAAGGGCAACCGCAACCCCCGTATCCTGGCATATCGGCATTTGGCGTGCGCGGGCAATCTCTGCGTTTTCCAACAACTCGCCAAAGACCTCTTTCGCAACCGGTGATTCTTCCAATTCACACGAGCAGGCAAGGGAGTTCAGGACGTCTCGACTGAGGTTATAGTTGGCCTCCATACAAAGCTGCGCCACACGCTTTGTTATTTCCAACGCGCTAATCTTGATACGTGTAGCCATATCGTATTGCTTTTATGTTATCATCGAGAAATTGTTTTGGAAATTCGGAATCGAAATGTATCTTTTCGATATTAATCCCGATCATGCTTAACAACCGGCCGAGGGCGATCATATTAACAAACAGAGGGCTATTAAAATGCTCGGCGGCCATCCTTTCAAAAGGAACGCGCTCACTGGCGGGACATCGCAATTCACACCGTGTGCATTCATCATCACAGGCGCTTGATTCAATCAGCATGCGCTTGGCCTTTACGGCCGTATCCAGCGTTTTTGATAATTGAAGGCCGATGTCCGCCTCTTCGAAAAAAGGCACATCGATAGGTTCGTCAGAGTATACGATCTCTGCCCGAATATTACCGCCCCGCACTGCGGCGTCGTAAATGAGGTTCAGTGCCACCTCTTTCCCCAGTTTTGCCATGATGTTGGACAGCGCATGGGCTATCAGCTTGACACCCTGCCCCGCCTCTCCAACTAAAACAATCTTCTTAGAACGATGTTCCTCGGGGGTAGGAGTCAGCTTTAATACCATAAGGATGAGGCTTACCCCAAAGAACCGCTGATCAACAAAGGCTATTTCTTTAAAACCGTATTTCTGAAAGAGGTGGTATGCCCCTTTATCAGAAATGTACGCGGACAGTTTTGCCTCATAACAACCCATTTCCCTGAATATAGCAATAGCTTCCTTGAGAATCTTGTCCCCATAACCATGATGCCTGCACTCCCTGGTTACACCCATCCAATGAATATGGCCTACGCGGTCTGAAATCCATGCGAATATAAAACCCACTATCTTACCGTCTTCTTTACCCACAAGGTAGACGTAATCCTTACTATCAAGCCGTTCGTTAACAATCTTTGGAGTATAACTTTCCTTAAAATGCAGCCGTTCATCCTCCGCGCTCCTTGCGTGCAACTCATCCACCATGTCATAGAAGAGATTTACCGCGGCGTCCACATCATCCGATTGTTTGAGTTTTTCAACGATGAAGGCCATAGGAATTTACGATGTTGGCTTTGTACCACAAGATTATTAGAGAGAATTATCACGGTGCTATTAAAAATCCCGGTAAAGATTTTTAGTAAAACTATATTTCTTTTGCTAAAAATTCACGCATGTAAGTTATCCCAATACGAGTGAAAATGCAAGGCAAATTTACCGGTAACGGGGAGAAACTTTGGTTTTTGTTTGATAGATAAACTGACTTTTCCACTTGACTTCGTGCAAATAGTAACCGTATAATCTGTTGTGTTCGCTAACTGTAAAAAACAACGATACTTGTAAACCATTTATAAGTAGTTACTCTTGTAAGACACATAACCATTTACTAACCAATACCAATAATGCATCCATTAGACTACGTATTAGGCTTCGTTTCAACTGACATGGGTATAGATCTGGGCACGGCAAATACCCTTGTCTGCATTCCCGGCCACGGGATTGTGCTGTCCGAACCGTCTGTTGTAGCAGTAAGACCCGGAACAAACAAAGTCCTCTTAAACGGCAATGCCGTAGGAAACGTTGCCAAGGCCATGCTTGAAAAAGCGCCAAGCAGCATCTCCGTAATACGGCCACTCAAAAACGGCGTTATAGCCGACTTCGACATCACCGAGGCCATGCTTAAGTATTTCATCACCAAGGTGCATAAGCGCAAATGGGGCGTCCGCCCACGGATATTGATAGCGATTCCATCGGGCATTACGGCCGTGGAGAAACGAGCCGTAGTGAATTCGGCCGAGCGCGCGGGCGCACGGGAGGTCTATTTAATATCGGAACCAAAGGCGGCGGCAATTGGCGTTGGTCTTCCGGTGGGCGAGCCGGTAGCAAGCATGATCGTTGATATCGGCGGTGGGACAACAGAGGTGGCCGTCCTCTCGCTCGGCGATATATTTACCCATGAAAGTCTCAGGATTGCCGGTGATGAGTTTGACGAATCCATCGTGCAGTACGTGAGAAAAACTTACAATCTTGACATAGGCCACCGCACGGCAGAACAAATAAAAATGCAAATAGGTTCCGCCTACCAACTGGAAGAGGAATTAACCCTTGAAGTCAGGGGACGTGATGCCATTGCGGGTCTGCCGCGGGCAACAACTATTACCTCAATAGAAATTCGTGCGGCATTAAAAGACCCCATAGACAAAATCGTGCTTGCCGTAAAATCCACCCTCGAAAAAACCGCGCCTGAGCTTGCGTCAGACCTTATCACAAACGGTCTCGTGCTGGTGGGCGGTGGCGCATTGATTAGAGGACTCGACCAACTACTGGCGGAGGAAACGGGGTTGCCTGTCCAGGTTGGACAGGATCCTTTAACAGCCGTCGCAAGGGGAACGGGTTATCTCCTCGAAAATCTCGACCTCTTTAAGGCTGTTCTACAGGATGAGGACATCCACGCCTAGTTTCACCAATCTTATAAGAAACCCCGTCGTAACCATTATCATCCTTCTTGCCGTGTCGTTATTTTTATTGTTTTCACCCATAACGTTTTCGTCCCGTATAAAAACGACTTGCGTTGCGCCAATAAGGCCCTTTCAATGGGCAACCTGCTTCTGCAGTAACACCGTAAGTGATTTTTTTGAACGTATTTTTTCGGCATGGCGTGACGCACAAGCAAAAAGGCAGCTTGAAGAACAGGTCTCAACCCTTAAAAATACTATCACGGAGCAGCAAGACACCCTTTACAAACTACAGAACAAGCTACATCTCGTATCAAAATTTCAGGCCGAAAACAAACCGGGCAAAACAACCTTCATACCGGCTGATATTATCGGATACGATTCATCGAACTTCCGGAAAAGTATCGTCATCAGCGCCGGGCAAAAACAGGGCGTAAAATGCAACGACGTCGTGGTAGCAAACAACGCCCTCATAGGAAGGGTAGTTACCGTTAATAGCGGAAATAGTATAGTGCAACTTATTACCGACCCATCATCACGCGTGCCTGGAAGGGTGCTTCAAACACGGGAACAAGTAATCGTGGAAGGAAACGCCGGCGCCCTGTGTCAACTGAAGTATGTGCCGCGTGCGGCAAAACTGAAAAAGGGGGACGATATTGTATCCTCTGACATAGGCGGACAATATCCACCATCTCTCCCGATTGCAACCATTGTGGAAACCTCGACAAAAGGAGGCAACCTCTTCCAGTCCGTAAAGGTTCAGCCCAATGTCAACATTGCAAAAATCGAAAGCGTGATTGTGTTGACAAGTGATCGTTAATAAGACAGAGCGTAGACTGATTAAAAAGGCTTGGGAACGCGTTGGTGTAGGGACACGGTGCCCGTGTCCCTGTGTGTAAGCATAAAAGTTGCAGGAGGCATAATGTGATGGAAACATACTGGCTGGCAATCGGCTCTGCGGGCGGCCTTTTGGCAGGAGGCGCTATCGCGTGGTTTATCGTTAAATCACAAATTACCCTGGTCAGAGAGCGGCTATTGACGGCACAGAACGACCTGGCGAGTACCCGCGTTGATCTGGATCAAAAAAACCGGCAGATTTCAGAACTCACCCAAACGATTGCCCGACTGGAAACCACACTAGAACACGAACGCAAGGCGTCCGGTGAGAAGTTGTCCATCCTCAACGATGCAACCATGAAGCTGAGTGACACCTTTTCAGCCCTTTCAGCCAATGCGCTGAAAAGCAATAACCAATCCTTTTTAGAGCTGGCAAGGACGACTCTTGAAAAATATCAGGCCGAGGCAAAAGGAGACCTTGAAATGCGCCAAAAGGCGGTGGAAACCCTTGTTTCCCCCATCAAACAATCATTAGACAAGGTGGACGTTCAGATTCAGGAATTGGAGAAGGCACGCATGCTGGCTTACGGAAGCCTGACAGAACAAGTCAAGTCACTGATGACCACACAGGAGAAATTGCAATCCGAAACGGGAAACCTGGTTAAAGCGCTCAGGTCCCCAACCGTGCGGGGACATTGGGGAGAAATACAATTAAAAAGGGTTGTCGAGATGGCCGGGATGCTTGAATACTGCGATTTCTACGAGCAACAATCGGTGACAACGGATGGCGGACGCTTGCGCCCGGACGTACTTGTGCGGTTGCCGGGAGGCAAAAACATCGTTGTTGATGCCAAAGCCCCTCTTAAGGCGTACCTCGACGCCCTGGAATCCACCACCGACGAACAGCGGCTATCAAGACTCAAAGACCATGCACAGCAGATTCGGACACACATAACCCAATTGAGCGCAAAGGCATATTGGGACAAGTTTCAACCCACGCCGGAATTCGTCGTCCTTTTTTTGCCGGGAGAAATGTTCTTCGGCGCCGCGCTGGAGCATGACCCTGCCTTGATTGAAGACGGCATAAAACAGCGGGTCATACTATCGACGCCAACAACCCTGATTGCCCTTTTGAAGGCAGTGCATTACGGTTGGCGGCAAGAACAGATAGCCGAAAACGCCCAGCAAATCAGCAGCCTCGGCCAGGAACTTCATGAACGCATTGCCACCATGGTTGAACACCTGGAAAGGCTTGGCGGTTCGCTCGGCAAGGCAGTAGAATCTTTTAATGCCGCCGTAGCATCCTACGAAGGCCGTGTCCTTCCAACGGCAAGAAAGTTTAAGGCGCTGGGTGCGGGCAGCAAAAAAGAAATAGACGAACTCTCCCCCGTTGACAAGGCTGTAAGAAATGTTGAAGAACTCAACGCCCTTGGGCATAAGCGTACCCAGACGTAGAGACGCCCTGCCAGTGCGTCTGTACTTTATTAAAAAAGTATCATGCCAAAATTCAGGGCAAAACCCGCGTTTCTGGTTTGTTTGAATACAGGAATGCCACAAGCGCCAGAGCCACCACGCCACACGCTCCGACGGCAATGGCGACGGCGAGACGTCGCCGCTCCAGGCGTTCCATCACCGCTTCAAGAAGGCTTCTTCTTTCTGAGGCCAATCGCCCCAACCCATAGAAAAAAAGGCAACACATGGTTTTACGTAGCAGACTTGCGGGTTGATTCAAAATTTCCCCAACCTCGAATCCAACCGCGCCGAAGGCGATAAAGGCGCACCCACGGCTATGGCGCCACGCTGGTGAATGGATGATAAGTAATTACTTTTTACCATTACGGATACCAGTATAGCAAAAGTGTGCTGTAGTTAAGATTTACGGACAAGGCGCCATTGTTCCAATTCCTTTCTTAATGGCAGCCAATATTCCCGATCTTTTTTCTTTTCGGCGCTCTCTTCTTGTATGAGGAGCGATTCAATTTCTTCCCCGTTTTGATCTAATACTGCTTTAAGTAGGGGTCTGGTAGGTATAAGGCTTTTACATAATGCGGCATTTTTCCTTGCTATTTCCATGAGTAAGACGGGAGTCCTGCATTCCATAAGCCAGAAAATGATCTTTTCTTTCCCAGTTTTTCTATAACCCTCCGTGATGTCGGTTTCAATCAGACGGCGAATCACAGGCCAGTCCTTTTCTCGCTGCGCCTTTTTTCAAAAGCTCAATTTGTCTGTCAAATAATTCGCTTTGTCCCGCATATTTTTGAATCATTTCTTCACCGAGAGATTTATCTAAATAGCAGATATCGACCAAAGCCTCTTCCCGAAAATCATGTATCTCTGAATTATCATCTAATATTTTGATCAATACAGGTAAGGCCCGGCGGTCTCCTGACTCTCCCAATGCGCCAATTGCATAGACTCGTTTAGACATGTCTCTCTTTAGCACTTCATCAATCAAATAGTGAACGATACCCCTGCCAGCAGTCAATAAATACCGGTAAGTAATCTCTTCCGGAACTTTATCATTATAAAAATAGTTAAGAAATTTTTGGGCATCCTTCTCATTCAATCTTGGTTTACCGCATCCAGCCAATACAGAAATTATTCATATAGCCAAACAAGCCTGGTTTTCGATGATTACACCAGAAAATACAAGGGGTTCGCCCTGTATTTTTCGAAAAACAGAAGCTTTTGGCTATATATCTCATGATAATTGCCGCATCCGATACACCTTCGATAAATGTATCCAGTTCCTTACATGATACCCCCCCCAGGTCTCCGGCAAGACACATTGCAATTGACCGTACTTTCTTATCCTTGCGTCTCCTCATTTTTACTTACTCTTCGCTTCCATTGCCTTCTGTGCATGTTTCCTGAAATCCTTAAGTAATACTTTTTCTTGAAACAAATGCCGGTGCCGTTGATTATTTTGAAAAAAGTAAAATATGCCATCGGCACCTTACGGGCATAATCTGCTATTAGTTACAGGTAATCAATTGTATACAAATACTTGACATATATGTATCCTATTGTATACTATACTGTAAATTATTATCCATACAACAATACATGACGACGTTAACAGTCGTTATGAATTTTAATTAAAAAGAGGGAGGGCGTATGTTCAAAATGTTTAATGAGCGAATTTTTACGGTTATTGCCGCATTTATAGTGTTTGGGTTATTTCCTCTTGTCCTGTTCAGAATGCTTGCATTTCCCAGGGCAAGCGACGAGATGAAACAAGGAGTCCAAAGGAACCTGGAAGGTATGGTAAGCAAACAGAAAGATATCCTCACGATGTTGTGGGATAACAGGAAATCTCATGCCAGGGCTATTTCCGATACAATACAAAGTGAATTAATTATCCATGGCAATGAGGATTTTGTGGGTCTTATGAATGTAAAGAACGAACACGAATATCTCAGGTTAAAGACTCAGATGGAATGCATGAAGGCAGATTATGGATACAAAGGAATATTTATTTGCAACGGTGCTGGTGTTGTCCAAGCGGTGACTGAAAATGAAAAGTTTCTCTTGGGCATGAACATTATGAAAGAAAAAATATTCAGCAATATTCAAGAGACATTGAATAACGGTAAAACATATATTTCTGATGTAATCCATTTGTCTTTGAATGACGGGAAAGATGGGGAAAATGATTTACCTTCAATGTTTATATTTTATCCTATCAAAGGAAGTAACCGCAACGTGTTAGGCTCAGTGGTGTTATGGACGGATACCTCTATCCTTACAAAGGCTATGGAGAGTGTTGCCCTTGGGAAAACGGGTGAAGCATACTTGGTAAATAAAGATGGGGTCATGATTACGGAATCAAGATTTGCAGAGCATATCCAAAAGTCCGGAGATACATGCAGGGCGTGCCACAAGGTAGTTGACCCTGATACGAACCTTTTAACAAAAGGTGTGAAAAGGTGTATCAGCGAGAAAACCATTGGTTATGACCTGGATGGATACAGAGATTACGACGGATTAAAAGTTGTTGGTGCATGGAACTGGCTAAAAGACTCGAATATGGGGCTGATTGTAGAAATAGATGCGGATGAGGCACTCGGTGCCGTAAACAACCTTAATTTTATGGTAAAGTCTCTCATGATGGTGATAATCATTCCGGCATTTGTTATTGCAGTATTGATGTATAGAAAATTAAATAAAGGATATATGCTCAAAGACTTATCGTTGCCAAAGAGGGCATTAATCGGCGTGACAAGCGTTATAGTAGTGGGTTTTGTCCTGGCTATTGTGGACAGGTGTGAATTAAGCAAGGAGCGGGGCTATCTTCGGGAACAGAAATATAAAGTCCATAATCCATTAAATGTCTTTGGTTCGATTGTAACACAGAGAGACGATGATTTTATAAGGAGCAATATTTCTAAATTTAAGAAAGAGTTCATAAATGGTGATACAAAGCAGTCTGTGGAAAAAACTGTAACAACATGGGAATAAAAACGTTAACACGGAGAATTATTAAGGAGGTATTTTATGAACAAAACAATAACACCGACAAAGGATGAATCCAAAGCTCCTCTTACTGATATGCATGATGTAAAGGGGTGGTGTGAGTACGAACCTTCCTACGATGGGGTTGTGACTCATATCAATACGGCAGGTGCAAAACTCTTTGGATTTAACTCACCTGATGATGTGATCGGGAAGAAGATTAATGAGTTGTATGCGCACCCATTTGACCACGAGAAGACGTTATCCATGCTCTTCAGGGATGGCGAGGTAAGTGGGTTTTACACCCTAATGAAAACAAGAAACGATAAGTTGTTCTTTATAAAGCAAACAAGTTCTTTGATTACAGAAGGGTTGTACAAAAGTCCTTTAAATGTGAAGAATGAATTTGAACTCGTTCAACAAACGTTTAGTGTATAGCAGTATTTCAATATTTTGAATTTTTGGGTTTTTTACGAAAAATATTTTAAATTTCTTGGAGGTCTTATGAGCGAAAATGCACAGACACAAAACGGAAATACGAGGGTGCTGATACTTGCCACCCTTGCTTTTGCCCTATGCTTTGCAAGTTGGTCGTTGTTTGCGCCTTTGGCAATATATTTGAGGGCGGAATTCAACCTGTCTTCAACAACGGTGGGATTACTGCTTGCAGCGCCGGTATTACTTGGTTCTGTTGCCAAAATACCTATGGGCATCGTGACGGATAAATATGGCGGCAGATTGGTTTTTACTATCATGCTTTTGTTTGGTTTTTTCTCCGTATTTATGACTACATTTGCGCACAGTTATGGCTTTTTATTAGCGTGCGGCTTACTTTTTGGTTTGATAGGTTCATCATTTGCCGTAGGAATCCCACATGTTTCGGAATGGTATCCTAAGAAGAGACAAGGCTTGGCGTTGGGGGTCTATGGTGTAGGAAACGCCGGCACTGCACTCGCCGTTTTTGGAGTTCCTTTTATTGCGGAATCTTTGGGATGGAATAAAGTATTTGTGATTTATTCCATTCCCTTGCTTATCATGGCCTTCGTCTACTGGTTTTTTACTTCCAATGCGCCGAGGTCTGCCAATGCAAAAGTTCCGACTTTGGGCGAGAAATTAAAGGTATATAAAACATCAGGCCTGGCCTGGATTTTTTGCTTAATTTACTTTATGTTTTTTGGACTATTCGTCTGTTTTTCTATATGGCTACCATCGTATCTGAACGATTTTTATCATATTAGCCCTGTAAAGGCAGGCAGTTTCACGTCAGTATTTGTATTTCTGTCAGCTTTTACCCGTATTCTCGGAGGTTATCTGGGAGATAGATTTAACGGACGAAAGATAATGGTATTCCTTACGCTGATTGTGCTCTCACTCACCGTATACCTGAATTTAAATGTGTCATTAATAACTTCACTTGGTTTGTTCTATGTCATGGGTATTTGTTTAGGGACAGGCAATGGCGTGGTTTACAAACTCGTAGCAGAGTACTTCCCAAAGGATACAGGGACTGTGGGCGGCCTGGTAGGTGCGGCAGGAGGTCTTGGAGGCTTCTTCCTTCCCATAATCTTGGGTACGTTACGGGATTATACCAACAATTATCATTTAGGGTTTATCTTCATATCACTCGTGTGTCTTATGTGCCTCTCGTTTATGGAGGAAAAGACTTTGCCGACGGTGAATAAAAGGGCAATGAGCACAACTTAAAACAGGGTTGCGGGGTGTTATACTTTTCAGAAGTATAACACCCCTATGAAACAATCTCTTAAAGGAACCACCATACTAAACTTTTTTAGTTATATCCGCTCCTTAAGGAGATGATAAAGATTGAAAAGGCTTGAGTTTAACAAGATCGAGGAATGAGCTAACTTAAGTTTAGAAGAAAGTATCATTGCGAGCAAATCAATCTTTCACTCTTAATTCCTGTAGAAAAGGGGGATTAACGACCCCTGTATCCTCCTTTCATAAGAGTGATTACTTTAGACTAATGCCTCGCAATGATACCTTTCTTTTAACTTTACTATAGCTTACTTGATAAAAATATTAAACTTATTATCTACAAAACTGTAAGGGGTGCATCTATTTATTAAAAGTAACTTTAATTATAAAGAAAGATGGCCATTATGACGAATAATTATATGCATGGATTGAGATTAGGTTTAGTTCTTTTTTCATGGTGTCTTTTATCGCCAGGAGTATCTTATAGCTTAGCTGATGAGAAAAAGAAATCTGAGTTCAAGGAAGCGCTCGGTGTAATGATTGTATCCCTGGATTTGCCTTTACGCGCCACAATTGGAAGCAAGGTAATTATTGAAATCGTTATTGGCAATGAGAGGGCTAACAAGGTAACTACTGTATTAACGGTAACCTGCACCACAACAAATCAAATTATAAATCGTGAAGCCGAGACGTTAGAAGGTTTGTCTTCTCAAAAGATCGTTTCTACGTGGAATACTGAGGGATTAAAGGAAGATACTTATATAATACGAGCTGAATTAGAGAAGATACCTCGTGAGGCTAATATTGATGATAATGTGAAAGAAGTAAGTATTTTTCTGATACCCTAGAAACGGTTTATGAATATTTCGTGTTAAGGCTTTTCGTTGATGAAATAAATTTAGAGAGTATCGGATTTTAATACACCCATGCGTACTTTCAATTTTAACCTGGCGTTTGTAATCATCTTCATTTCCTTTTG
>CAYJPZ010000026.1:0-29013 GCA_964372185.1 uncultured candidatus Brocadiaceae bacterium | reverse complement strand
CGATTGCTTCGTTCGGGCGAAGTGGCACTTCGCTCTACATCAACGAAAAAGTCGCTGAAGGCCTAATTAAAAAGGGTTTTCGGGCTGAAGTGCGGCATCGACTTCAAGGTAGGATATAGTCCAGAGAGGATCAACCCAGGAGACATGGAGCATACCTTCACAAAGATCAAAAAAGTGGTTTCCGGCCAGGACGCCGAGACTGTGGTGAAAAGGGTTGAATTTACCTATGAGATGAGTTGGAAGGCTATTAAAAGGTATCTTGGTTACATCAGCATTGGGTGCACAGGTGCAAGTGTATGCTTTCGAAGATAAATTATGAAGATCAGTTGCTAAAAGAGGTTAAAGGCATTCCTGCCAAAGATGTTGCCAAGATTGTTCATCTTATTAAGGAAGAGATTCTTGGAAAGAAGGTGAAAGGGCTGGGGAAGGATATCCTGCAATATGCCGGGATGTTGAAAGGCTTGACAGCAGAGGAATCAAAAGTCTTCGATGAAGCGGTAGCGAGAAAGAGCCTATTGGGGGGCTGGAAGATTAAGGTATGAGGAAGGCCCTCTTGGCACCACATTATTACGGCCTTTCTGAAAGGAAATCCTACTGTCATAGAGAAAAGGCGGCAGAAATTTTTCTTGCGTCACTCTTCCGATTTATTCGGGTTATGAAAAGGCATTGCCATTTTGAGCCTTACTTTTTTTTGTAAATAGTTTATAACATTACTTTGTTAAAAAATGCAGCAAAATGAAGCATAAGCACAATGTTGGTGGGAAGTTATGCACCGATTTACAGAAAACGCGTAAGTTGCTTGATATTCCCATGCATTACTTTGTTAAAAAATTAAGTGGGGAATTGTTTAAGAAACTGGATTTCCCTAAGGGTAGGCGCGGTAGAATATGCAGACGACAGTACATACATTTAAGATAACTCCTTCTGTAAAGAGGGAGATAGTAAAGATAGTAAATGAGCGTGTGCGCGAAGTTCATGTAACAAAGGAAGACTTTTCTGAACTAAAGTCAATTGTAAAAGAGCTTGCCGAGGCGCAGAAGGAAACACAAAAAGAGGTTGGCAGGCTTGACAGGACAATGCAGGAGCTTGCCGAGGCGCAGAAGAGGACAGAGGTCAAAGTTGAAGCGCTTGCTGATGCACAGAAGAGGACGGAGATTGAAATACAAAAACTTTCAAAAGGATTAGATGAAACCAGAGGAGAGGTTGGAGGGTTATCAAAGAGTATGGGTTATGCCTTTGAGAATGAGGCATACAGATCTCTGCCTGCTGTATTGAAGGAAAAATACGAAATAGAGGTAAAGGAGAGGATTGTTAGGGCAGAGATTGGTGGTGGGATAAACATATTTTGTAAGGCTGAAAGGGCGGGGGATGTATTTAAGGAGTTAGATGAAAAAGCAAGATCGGTGGAAAGTGAATACGGAAAGATAGAAATAGTGAAGTTATTAATAACTCACTATGCAACCAAGTGTTTTCTAAAGAAGGCGGAGGAGAAGGGCATAATAGTAGTGCAGAGCTTTGAGTGGTAGTATTACCGCCAAACCTTACAGATGCTTTTCTTTGCGGCTTTGCGCGAGATAGCCCTGAGTAGTTACGAGTATTTAACAGAATTAAACAGCATGGTATTCCTTAAAGGCGGAAAGCCACCAAAAATGAATTAAACCTAAATCCTGCAATAGTTTTTAGACGACAATTGCGAAAACAAGCATTAATCAGGGGTTCCGGGATATTTATATGAAGTCATTAATTCACTCAAAAAGTGAATGTTTAACCTTATAAAAAATGCTATAAAGCCAACAAATACAATGGTTTTTAAGATTTTAATTAAATTCGATTGCAGAATTTAGGTGGAATAGATAACCGATGAGGAAAGAAATAAAACGGATATTGGATTACTTCAGCGGGAGACCAGAGGTAATTGCCCTTTATCTCTTCGGGTCATTTGATACACGTATGAAAGAGCGGATAGCGATATAGATACAGCAGTATTGATTTCCAGATATACTAATATACAAGTAAACCGAGGTAACCATGAACCAATGGCAAAATAAAAGAGTCTTAATTACCGGTGTCTGTGGAACGGTTGGCAAAGAATTACTAAACCAGGTAATAAGGTATAATCCCGCAGAGGTAATAGGCTTAGATAATAACGAAAGCGAAATCTTTTTCCTGGGTGAGGAATACTCTCATTATACAAATGTAAATCTCTATATTGGGGATATTCGTGATAAAGATAAACTTTTGAGAAAAACGAGTGGTATTCATATTATTTTACATGCCGCCGCATTGAAGCATGTCATTCTGTGTGAACAATCTCCAAGAGATGCGGTTCAGACAAATATCATTGGTACGCAAAATATTATTGATGCGGCGCTTGTTAATAATATAGAGCGTGTTCTCTTTACCTCGTCAGACAAAGCGGTCAATCCTACGAATGTCATGGGCACATCAAAACTTATGTGTGAACGTTTGATGACTGCCGCCAACGCCCATAAGCGGAGCGACTACCCTGTATTTGCGTCTACCCGTTTTGGGAATGTGTTGGGTTCGAGAGGTTCGGTTATCCCATTATTTAAACGTCAAATTGCCTCTGGTGGGCCTGTTACCCTGACAGAACCAGAGATGACTCGTTTTATCATGACCCTGGAAGATGCGGTCAGGCTGGTCATAGAATCTGTTTTTCTCTCGCGCGGCGGTGATGTATTCGTGACAAAAATGAAAGTAGTCAACATAAAAGATCTTGCAAAGGTAATGATTGAGGAGTTAGCACCGAAATATGGATGTAATCCCGATGCTATTCCAATAAAAATAACTGGCAAGAAACCAGGGGAAAAATTGTATGAAGAACTTATGAATGAAGAGGAAATAAGACGTACGATAGAGCTTGAGCGCTACTTTGTTGTGCTTCCGGCTTTCAAATCGGTTTATGAAAAGATAGAATATGTGTATCCTGGGACAATACACGAAGGAATACAAGAAGGAATTGAGAAACCTTACAACTCATCTACTCAGCCAATAATGTCCCGTAATGAGTTACGTGAATACTTGGTAAAGCATCATTTATTATTGGAGGGGTAAAATGCGCATTTTAATTCTAGGAGCTGATGGTTATCTTGGCTGGCCTACGTGCATGTATTTTTCTCAGAGAGGACATGAAGTCACCGGTATAGATAATTACTTTCGGCGAACTGCTTCTGTTGAGCTTGATTGTGAACCTTTGATTCCAACACCAAACCTCATCCGGAGGGCAAAAATATGGGAGGATCGTACCGGTAAAAAAATCAATGTTCACATTGGGGATGTAACGAATTATGGATTTCTCATTAAAATATTCAAAGACTACAAGCCCGATGCTGTCGTTCATTATGCAGAGCAACCCTCTGCGCCATATTCCATGATCAATCGGGATAAGGCTGCATTTACCTTGCAGAATAATCTTACAAGCACCCTGAATATTGTGTATGCAGTGAAAGAAACAAATCCCGACTGCCATATAATAAAACTCGGTACCATGGGAGAATATGGGACGCCGAATATTGATATCGAAGAAGGATGGCTTGATATAGAGCACAAAGGCAAAAGAGATAAATTCCTTTTCCCAAGGCAGGCAGGCTCTTTGTATCATACAACGAAGATACAGGATACCGACATGATTTGGTTTTATGTAAGAGTATGGGGTATCAGGGTGACTGATTTGATGCAAGGACCTGTTTATGGTGTTTCTTCCGATGATGCCGATCTCGACTCGCGCCTGATGCCCAATTTCCATTATGACGAGGTATTCGGGACGGTGCTTAATCGTTTCATTGTCCAGGCTGTTGCTCAATACCCATTGACAGTGTATGGTAAAGGTGGCCAAACAAGGGGTTATTTAAACCTGAAAGACACTATGCAATGTGTTTATCTCTCGGCAACACAACCAGCTAAAAAGGGCGAACTCAGAATTTTCAATCAGATGACAGAGACGTTTAGTGTAAATGAATTGGCCGAAAGAGTGAACAAAATTGGTAACAAATTAGGGTTCAATGTAAAAATAAATCACATAGAAAACCCCAGAAAGGAAAAAGAAGAGCATTATTACAATCCCCAATATACCGGCCTTTTAGAATTTGGATTAAAACCTCATTATTTAACAGATGAAGTACTTACCGGAATGTTCAAAGTAGTTGAGGAATATAAAGACAGAATCAATAAAGATGCAATTTTCAGGGGAATAAAGTGGTGAGAAGGAAAAATGATTAAAGATTGAGGATAAAGAATTATGTATAACCCTTTTGAAGAGTAGGAAAGCTTCCCGACGAGTTAAAACAAAAGCATTTCGTGAATATTTCGGATTTAAATGCGCACTTTACATTTCGTAAGTTTATAAAAAATGGGATGTGTCCCCAATTTGTCCAATGAACCAGTATCGTGTTTCTATAAAGTTATTATATGTATATGTATTAAAAAAGGAGATTTAAAATTGAAATCATCAACGATTGTCGGGAAAAAAATAGTAGAAGAAATTAAAAATCTTCCGATACCGCAACAAAAAAAAATATTAGAAGTAGTAACGCTATTAAAGACTGGAATCGAAGTCACACATAAGTCCGATATTACAGAACTAAGGGGATGGGGGAAAAAGATCTGGGTGGGAATAGATGCGCAGGAATATGTAAATAAACTGAGAGAGGAATGGAATTGAAGCTTATTGCACTACTGAAGGAAATAGACTCAATTTTTATAGATACTGCGCCATTCATCTACTATATTGAAGAATATGAAAAATACATTGAATAATCTTGTTCTGAATATTGAGAATTGGATTTTGTATATTATTTGAAACTTGTCATTTGAGTTTTGGTATTTAATATTTTTGAGATTATTTGGAATTTAGAATTTGAAATTTGGTATTTGTTTGTATTAGTATAAATCCGTTCGCAAGGTTATAAAAAATAGGATGTGTTCCCAATTTGTCCACCAATTTGTCTACACAATAAGTAATGCTGAATAACTACAAGAAATTTTATAGTAAGGAATATTATATATGAAGTTAGAAATATTTATTGAAGTATGGAAGAAAGGGCAGTGGTTTTTAGCACGAGCCCCGGAATTAGACTTTATTTCACAAGGCAAAACGGCAGAAGAAGCAAGAAAAAACCTTATTGAAGTTATAAGTATTCAATTTGAGGAAATGAGAAATATGGGAACGCTTGACGAATATTTACTTGAGTATGGATTTGAAATAAGGAACAAAAAATTGGTTCCGCAAAGAGAAATAATAAGTCTTGAAAAATCAGTAATTATGGTATCTTGATGTCAAGAATAACACCTACTGATTATAAAACCCTTTTAAAAATATTTCAGTTATTTGGGTGTATGTATAAACGTAAGAAGGGATCCCACCATATTCTAAATTATCCAGGAGCAAAGAGAGCAGTTGTGATTCCTGAGTATAAGGAAGTTGATGTAGAAATAATAAAAAATAATATGCGAACGGTTGGAATGAGTAGAGAACAATATCTTGATTTACTAAAAAAGGTATAAGTCTATTTAATTATTGAAACTATAGAATTTATCTGGAATTTGGTTTTTGACATTTGGAATTTGCTTGTACTTGTGTCCATTCGTGGCAGAAATAATTTTTGGCTAATCTGTAGTTTCTTTGCCTTACCTTGCGCCTTTGCGGTGAGAAATTATTGTTTTTAATCCGTGGTTAAAGCAAATTTCTTTCGTCCGTTTTTACTTGATAGTTAAAAATTCCTTGAATTTACTTTAAAAAAAGTGTTAACATAACAGCAATTATATTACGACAAAGGCAAACCCTGAGTAATCAGGGGACGTAAAGGAAAGGGTCTTGGTGCGTTAAGAATTATTGCAAAAAGACAGCCTTCTTACCGAAAAATGTATATGAATGGAAAACAAAAGAACAACCTTACTAGAGAAATTATATGTGTGGATTCTTTCATAGTAAGGTTTTTTTGTTTCAATAAGATATTTGCAAAAATGATGCGTGAGTTATATGAGCCATCAGACAATTAAATATTTCACAATGCAATTTATTCTCACTTCTTTTTTTGTCCATTTCTCAATCAAATTCTCAGACAGAAGAGAGTGTCCATTTGTAACCAGGAAGATAACAAGGACAGTCGCAAATATCCTGGCTGGAAATCAGTTACACAAACAATGACTTTTCGTTATATGAAAAAATAAGGGAAGGATGTTGATTTAATGGTATAGGAATTTTTATTTTTAATTAAACGGGTTTTAGGGTGGCATGAACAAACTTGTTTGTCCGTGATAATTTAAAATTAAAGACAGGCTGTTTGGTGAGAAATCTGTTGCAGATATCTATGCTGGGATGTCTGAGTGGAAAAAGAGCAAAGGGGAAGTATCCCTGTTTTTCAAAAAAGGGAATAAGAGTAAAGACCTGACCCCGAAGAATTCCCTGACCCTGACATCAGTTAATATAAGGAGGTGCATCGCAATGCAAACAAAAAAAATATATGAAGAAATGGCGTTAAAGGAATTGCGCGAAATTCCTGGAGAATCTTTGCCGCAGGTCATTAAGATTCTCCGGTCACTTAAGCAGAGTATCCTTACAGCCAGGTCTATGGAACCGGGAAAAACTCAAAGAAGCGGTCTTTGCGGAATTTGGAAAGACAGCAGAAGGGCTGAAGAAATAATTGAAGATATATACTCACATAGATCTGGTTTTGGCGGGCGCAGCATAGAGTTATGATATACATTCTTGATACTGATATGTGCGTCTACTGGCTTAAGGGAAATGAGAATATTGAAAAGAGATCCCTACATGTTGGACTTGGAAATATTCGAGTTTCTTTCATTACAATAAGTGAGCTGTATTATGGCGCATATAAATCGCACAGAGTAAAAGAGAATATAAATGTTGTAGGAAGATTTGAGGAAAAACTGGAAGTTATTGAATCTGATCCGGAGATTTGTAGTGCGTTCGGAAAGTGGAAGGCATCATTGGAAAAGGAGGGTAAAATCATAGATGACGCTGATTTGTTTATTGCTGCCTGTGCCATGGTAACAGGGGCAATACTTGTTACTAACAACGAGAAGCATTTCAAAAGAATCAAAGGGTTAGAGGTTGAAAACTGGCTAAAACAGTAAAGATTCAAAAGCAATTGGTCAGCCTGAAGGGGAAATGTCAAGAAACAAGACTTGACCCCATTAACCCTTTTATCTCTCTGCAACACAACCAGCTAAAAAGGGCGAACTGAGAATTTTCAATCAGGTAACAGAGACATTTAGTATAAACACGCTGGCCGAAAGAGTGAGCAAAATTGGTAACACATTAGGATACAATGTTAAAATAAATCATAGAGAAAACCCCAGAAAGGAAAAAGAAGAGCATTATTATAATCCCAAATATACCGGCCTTTTAGAATTTGGATTAAAACCTCATTATTTGACAGATGAAGTCCTCACCGGAATGTTTAAAGTAGTTGAGGAATATAAAGACAGAATCAATAAAGATGCAATTTTCAGGGGAATAAAGTGGTAAATGTGAGACGGAAAATGGAAAACGGAAAAAATGCATATCATGAATAAACTACAAACCCATAAAGATCTTGGGGTATTTGAAGGAGAAAAAATGACATATCCGTCTCACATTGCACCTTCATCAGGCGACTTCTCACGTCTCACGTCTTACCGTTACCTGATAACGGGCGGCTGTGGTTTTATAGGTACAAGTCTTATTGCACATCTTTTAAAAGAGAATCCGAAAATAAAGATCAGGGTACTCGATAATCTTTCTGTAGGAACAAAAGAAGGCTTAGCCGAAGTATGCAACTTTGTTGAAAGAAACGCTTCGAATACTTCATCCCAGGCCGGAAATTCTTTGGATGGTTCTTTTGTAGATCTCGTCATCGGTAACATAAGAGATTATGCTATTTGCCTGGAATGTTGCAAGGGCATAGATATCATCGTCCATCTTGCGGCAAATACAGGTGTCGGCCCTTCCGTAGAAAATCCAAGGCTTGATATGGAAGCGAATGTTGTAGGGACATTCAATATGCTTGAGGCTGCAAGACAAAACAGTGTACAGCGATTTATCTTTGCGTCCTCAAGTGCGCCTATTGGCGAAGTAGAACCGCCAATAACAGAAGATAAGCCCCCAAAACCAGTTTCGCCTTATGGTGCAAGCAAACTTGCCGGTGAAGGGTATTGTTCAGCATATTACCGTACATTTGGAATAAAGACAGTATCTTTAAGATTTGGTAATGTCTACGGCCCCAAGTCCAAGCACAAGAGCAGCGTCGTGGCAAAGTTCATCAAGCAGGCGTTGGCCGGCGAAACCCTCGAAATCTACGGCGACGGCAGTCAGACAAGAGATTTCATCTATATTGACGACTTAATTCAGGCGATCTGCCTGGCTGTTGCCCCTAAGCCTCAGTCCTCAGCCCTCAGCACTTTTAGCCCATACGGTGAGGTCTTTCAAATAGCGACACACAAAGAGACCACAGTGAATGAAATTGGAGACAGGATTAAAGAGATTATCGAGAAAGAGATGGGAAAGAAAATAAGTGTTATACATGGTGAATCAAGGCTCGGTGACGTAAAGAGAAACTACTCAGATATTTCCAAGGCTAGGAAAATCTTGGGATATTCGCCTATGTTTGACCTTGGCAAAGGGTTAAAAAAGGCTTTTCAGTATTTTTTTGAATGAAAGATGATATGAAAAAGATAGATATCAGCAAAGAGCCATATTTGAATATCCTCTTATTGAATTGAGCAGAATAATAAGGGAAACTCTTCTTGATCGATTAAATTAATCGATATTCTTTCCCTAAATGTAAATCATTTCTCAAGCTGAAGGCTGTAGATAGTCCATAGTTCCAGTTTTTAAAGTCGGACAGTAGTGAAAAATAGGAGATTAACGAAGTGACCAATGTCGATTTTTTAATTAAAGAATTTGAAAAAGCCAGTCTTCTCTCTAAAGGTACACGGATTCAGAAGCTAAAGAAAGTACCAATAAAACAACTTTTCTTGAAAATCCTAAAATTTATTGCCCTAAGGCTTAAAAAACCTATTAGAATTAATGCTAAGACTTTTTGGGGTGAAGACATGATTGTTGTCTTTCCAGAAAAAGTTTCACTAAGCATATATCCCTATGGTTTATTTGAAGAAGATGTAACAAGGATGATTTTGGAACATGTGAAACCAGGCATGACATTTCTCGATATAGGGGCACATTTTGGCTTTAATACATTGCTAGCCTCTGCAATTGTTGGCAATGCTGGACAGGTACATTCGTTTGAGCCAACACCATCCACATTCGAGATGCTTCGATTAAATACCAAGAACAGAAAGAACATATATATAAATAATATGGCTGTTTTTTCTACACAAAAAACAATTTCATTCAATGATTATGGGCTAATATTTTCAGCATTTAATTCTATATATCCTCCAAGATTACGCGAATCGGCTTTAAAGACCATGGAAGTAAAGAACTATGAGATTAGAGCCATCTCTGTTGATGAATATATTGATAGTAATAAGATTGCGCCAGATTTTATCAAGATTGATGCTGAAAGTGCTGAGTACGATATCCTATGTGGTATGGAAACCACATTGAGTCATCTTCGCCCGATAATTGTCCTTGAAGTTGGCGATATAGATTCAAGCAATATTGTACGCACTAAGGATGTCATCTCTTATCTTGCAAACAAGGGATACCAACCATATGAAGTTAAAGAAAGAAGTATTGTAAAGCATGAGTTGAAGGACCGATATGACGGGCATGGATGTGCCAATATTCTGTTTCGCCCCAAACCATGATCACTACTTCCACTACAATACGGCGGAATTTACTAAAAAATAGCCTGGGTATATTGATTAGCCGTATAATAACTACTCTGGCCGTTTTCTTTAGTGTCCCATTTATTATAAAAAACTTAGGAATGGGTGGGTACGGTACATGGGAATCAATCCTTGCAGTTGCTACTCTTTGCAATATTTTGCAAGGTACGATTAGTGGTACACTTTTATGGCTGGTTTCCAATGCCTATGGTTCTAAAGATATTGAGAGTATCCGTCAATATGTACAAATGGCAGTTTGCATTTCGCTGGCTCTGTTTGTTGTTATTACCCCCCTTGCTTGGTTCGGTAGATATTTACTGGTTGATTTTTTTAATATTCCTCTTCAGTTTGTGCCGACTGCCGCATGGATATTGCCATGTATTGTAGGGCTGATGTTGCTTGGCAGTGTGAACGAAATATTCGGTGCGCTTATTGGAGGATATCAGCGCGCGGGAGTAACAACCCTTACCTTAGCGACCGCTAATACCATTAACTATGTAATTGTTATCACCTTCCTGATGCTAGGGTTCGGGTTTTGGAGTATGCTAATTGGTTTTGCAACAGGGTTCCTTGTTTCCTCAACAGGCTTATATTCTGTTGCGCGACGAATAGCAGGGCCGTTTAGTCTTCTCCCGCTCTTTCCCAGCCGTGCTGTATTGATAAAGATTGCTCCTTATGTCGGATTTATGTTGCTAGGAGTTATTTCTGTGGCGCTACGAGATCAAACTGATAAAATTATACTTTCTTCCGTAGCATCGCCTATTTGGACAGGCTATTATGGAATCGCTACAAGGTTGGCGGGGTTCGTCACAATGGTCTGCACATTTTTTTATGTTCCTACCATTGCAGCTGCCGGAGCTTTATACTCAAAAAATGATCAAGAGTCCATTTATAGACTTTATAATGATATAATTACGTTGATGTCTTTTCTTATTGGACTCATTGTCGTTATTTTAACAGGTTTGCACGATCGAATAGTATTCCTGTGGATAGGTCGACCTATTCCTGAAGTTGGAGAGATTCTTTACTTATTGCTCTTTGGAAATGCAATAGCTGTTATCCTTGCAGGAACAGGCTCATCTATCTGCAAAGGAACAGGAATTATAAGGATAGAAACAATTTATATCATTATTGGATTGGTATTGAATATCCTTTTAAAATTTATATTCGTCCCTGCAATTGGGGCAATTGGCGCAGTGGTTGCGTCTGCGGTGAGTTGGTCTGTTTCATCAGTTGTTTTTGTTGTGTTACTCCACAAACAAACCAATATCCCATGGACCGGTACGGTAAAGGCCATAAAAGCTATATTTGCTATCGGCGCTACAGCATCTTTCGCAAGGTGGCTTGTATCCGTGTTCCCTGTTGAGACAACGTGGCAATCTGTTTTAATTTCATCAGTGAAGCTCGGCGGTATCTTAACGCTTGTCTTTACAGTTACAATGTATTATTTGAAAATATTTCCGCTGAAGTCATTATTGCATTTCATATCACTTGCTAAGGCGAAGTTAGCCTAATGATAGGCAAAAGAATATTTGTGCTTAATCAAAATAATACAAATTACAGGTTTCCAAGTTCAATAGAAGCACCGTGGTTAAACCGGCGGATCATTATGTTCCCGATATGGGTTTTTCAGTGTTATTTGACTTTAACCGTATTTGTTTTTGCCTTTGGCCCTTGGCCGTGGCCGGTACAATCCCCCATAAGGCTTTACACGTTTTTGTTTTTTGCACAGGTGGCGCTTTGGCTTGGTTATAAAAGTGGCATAAGAACCCGACCCGGAAGTTACTACGGACGATGGCGATTATTTAGCATGCTAAAAATCAGCCTGTTATTAAATCTGCTTTGGATTATCCCAAGTTTCATGCTTACATTGCGCATGCAAGAAGCTGATATTTCAAATATTACAACAGCAATTGCTAGTGGGGCTGGTGATCCTGGAAGTATGTATACTGCTAAGCTTGAGACTGCAGCTATGGGAGCAAAAACCACATTATTGAATTATATCAATATTCTAATAAGCCCAATTCTATGGATACTTTTCCCACTCGGCGTTGTCCATTGGCGCAGTCTGAGTCTTAAATTCCGGATTTGTTTTGTCTTTGTTATTTTTGTAGGATTGCTGAAATGGGTTGCCATAGGCACAACTAAAGGATTTGCTGATTTTTTCCTTTTATTACTGAGTTTGCTGCTTGCCGCCAATCCAGGGATTATTGCTACGGCAAAATTGAAAACCCTTACAAAGGCATTTTGCTTTACTTTACTTGGATTTTCATTGTTGTTTATTATTTTTGTATATATACAGCAAAGTAGGGCTAAAGGGGAAATCCGCGATTATATCGCTGCCGCGGACATTGGTATTGATACAGACAATTGGATGGTTCGTGCCCTGCCTCCTGAAGCACAGGTCGTAGTTGCCGCTTCAACATCATATTTAGTTCAAGGTTATTACGGACTTTCTCTTGCGTTAGGTGAAACATTTGATTGGAGTTATGGGGTCGGAAATTCCTATTTTTTTATAGGCCTTGTTGAACACTTTGTTGGTGAAGGAGTTATCATTAATAGAACATATCCTGGAAAAATTGAGAAAGAATACGGCTGGCCAGCATATAACAACTGGAGTAGTTTTTATACCTGGATTGCTTCAGATGTAACATTCCCTGGCACATTAGTTGTTGTCTTTCTGATAGGCAGGCTTTTTGCGAAAGTATGGCTAGATGTCCTGAAGAAGGAAAACCCCTATGCAGTGCCACTCTTTGCTTTGCTTATCATGATGTTGTTTTATTTCCCGGCTAACAATCAGGTGCTTGCTTTTCCTGACACTGCACCTGCTTTTTTGGGGATATTTATATGTTGGATGTTTACGAGAAAGCGTTATCGTTTAACCCATTGACAGGTAAGGCACTGGTTTAAACAGCGGACACATACATTGTAAACTTAATGAAAAACCCGATGAGATATAGCCAAATAAGCCAGGTTTTCGAAACGCAGACCAGCAAATACAGGCGATTCACCCCGATATTTTTCGAAAATCAGAAGCTTTTGACTATATATCTGATATGTTTGATACTCTTGATCAGGGTTATCGAAGGTATTACACAAAAAAAGAAACCTGTCTGAGTATATACAGAGCTAGTAGTAGAACGATTTCATAATAAAAGTTGCAATTATATACAATGGCAGACACGGACTGTAGCCATTGAGTAGAGCAATCATAAAATTACTGGCCGCTGATCGTTAAGAAAAATAAAATGGCTATAGCATACTATTGAATTTCAAATAGATAACGTCCTTTTTTGCTCTTATCATATTTGTATTGTTATGCTTATGATAAATTTAGATTTGAACGTTTGGACGGAAGTGAAATGATTACATCTCAACCAGTTAAACACCCTAGGGTTTTAGTTGTTGATGCTACTCCGTTTAGCCAAAGAAATAATAACGGAATTACAAAATCAAATTTATTTTTTGGATGGCCGAAAGAGAAATTACTGCAGATACATTGTTCTAATATTCAACCTGGATTTGACGTTTGCGAGCACCACTGGAATCTGACAAAATGGGATATTATTAAGGGTATTATTGGTATTGAGCAAAATGCTGAGTTGTTGACGACCCAAAGTATCCAGGTGACTGACTGTAATTCATTGCACGAGATAAAATATGATAGCAGACCAGCGATTGAACGACGATTGAGTGTTTTGCCTTTAAGTTTTCGTATTTTGTTGGGAGAAATGATTTTTCGTCTTCCTTCTGTATTGTCAAAGTCCTTGCGTCGTTGGATAGATGACTTTCAGCCGGAGGTAATCTTTTCTCTGCTGGGAAACGGCCCAATACTTCGTACAGTTATGAAGGTGTCGCAATGGAGGAATATACCTGTGTTTCCTTATTTCACTGACGACTGGGTATCTACACTATATAAAGACCATGCCTTCGGATATTGGCTACGTCGCAGCATGTTTTATTGGTTTAATGAATGCCTTAAACGTTCTCCCATAAGATTAGCTATTTCTGATGCTATGACAGAAGAGTATACTCAACGCTATGGCGGTCAATTTAAGACATTCATGAATCTGGTAGACCGGCATGATTATATATTCTGCGACAAAAATACAGATTCTAATAAGAGTGTGCGGTTGTTATTTACTGGGAGTTTAAAGCCAGGGCGTTGGGAATCGTTGCATGCGATTGGCGAAGCTTTGCACGATTTGCATAATGAAAGTATATTTGGAGAATTGCTTATTTATACTTTTCCTGACGATATAAAGAAACATCGTGATAGCTTAAATCTTGAACCTGTGATGCGGGTAATGGGGACTGCAAGCAGTGATGAAGTTCGACATCTTCAGCAAGAAGTAGATATATTGGTGCATGTGGAAAGTTTTGATGCAGAAATTCGCAAGTATACTAAATATTCCCTTTCAACAAAGATACCTCAGTATATGATGGCGGGTGCGTGTATCTTTGGCTATGGTCCTGCCGAGGTTGCGTCCATGAAATATTTATCTGACTGGGGGGCTGGTACTGTCGTAGGCGAGGAAAATCGAGAGTTGTTGAGGGCTGTATTACGGGAACTCATAATAAACAAGGAAAGGCGTGCATCTACAGCTAAACAAGCACGCGCCGTTGCACTTGAACATAATGAAGTATCTAAAAAGCGTGAGGAATTTAGACAACTGATTGTGCAGTCATGCAATGCTTGGAAGAAAAGCAAATTGTAGTGCTTCACTTTATTTCAAGGATTTCAGAGAAGCATTTGTTAACAAAAACCCTTAATAATGAATTGTTCGGAACAAATGAAGATATTAATTATTGTAAATAGCTTTCCACCTAAGATTTACTCTTCGGCACGTTTATATTCTGATCTATCAAAATTTCTTAGAGAAAGAGGGCATGGTGTCACCGTGCTTACGACTCATCCGGCTGAAGAAGATGTTGTTGACAGGTCGGATGAATATTATAAAACCCGGAGTGGCAGATTATTCCGGAACGGAATTAGAGTTATTAGGGTGCCGCATCTCAGCTTCTTTTCTCGAATAAAAGGGGGCAATGCTATGCGGTTTGCGCTGACATGCTTAAACTATATTATATGGGGCATATTTATAAAGAGGCATGATGTTGTGCTCGTTTATTCCCCACCTTTGTTTTTAGCTATTGCAGGGTATTTCATATCTAAAGTAAGAAAGAATCGCTATGTCATTAATCTTCAGGATATTCATCCAAAGGTACTGATTGATGCCGGCATTATTCAGAACCCACTACTGAAACGTATTCTACTGTCAATGGAAACATTCAATTATTTAAATGCCAACTTCATTATTGTTTACTCCGAGGGTAATAAAAAGTATTTAGTGGATAAGCACGTTAATAAGGACAAGATTGCGATTATCCCTAATTGGATAGATACCGATCTTGTCCAGCCTGGTGAAAAGATGAATGCTCTGCGGCGTGAGCTTGACTTAGAGAATAAATTTGTTGTTACGTATGCCGGTTCATTGACGCCTGCTCAGCAGCCTGAAACGATTGTTAAAGCTGCCGTATTGTTAAAAGATCATAATGAGATCAGATTTTGTATAGTTGGTGATGGACCTTCAAAGCCTGAACTACACAAACTCATTGCCGACTATAAACTAATCAATGTATGTCTTTTGCCTGTTCAGACAGGGAAAAAATACCTTGATGTTTTGCATGCTTCTGATGTATGTTTGCTATCTCTTAGCAAAGATATCCCCCCCCAGACTGTGCCAGGTAAATTGGCAGAAATAATGGCCTGTGGTCAGCCTGTGATCGCAAGCGTTGATCTTACAGGCGACGCTGCCAAGATCATTGAAGAGGCATCATGTGGATATAATGTAGCGGCTGGCGATGCCTTAGTGCTTTCAAATGCTATTCTCGAAATGTATAACAATCGGGATGGGTTAAAAGTAATGGGTGATAACGCTCGCCAATTTGCCATCCGCGTATTCTCTCGGGATGTCTGTCTGAAGAAATTTGAGCGTTTACTCGTTTCTGTCTCAGGACATTCGGGATAATAGCGATTCATCAATATTTAATTATGAGGTGAATTTAATGTTTACGCTTATCATTCGACTGCTGACTCTTTGTCTTCCAAGTTGCTTGAAGATATTTTTTCTAAGACTGTTAGGATATTCAATAGAGAAAAATTGCTATTTTGGTTTTTCACTAATCTTATCGTGGGAACTGATCATTGAAGATTACGTCTATATTGGGTCATCGGTGCGAGTTTTACCTGGCGTTGAGATTCCCTCCTATTGTTTTGTTGGTATGGGGAGCGTTATTTCAAAAAGTTTTAAAGATAATTATATATTAATTGCAGGGGCACCTGCGAAAGTGATGAAGAATCTTTCATCGGATAGCATTTTCTTTAATCGATTGTACCATCGTCAGCCACACCATCCTGCATCATATCGAGGATAGGTCTCAATATCCCTTATGCAAAATTTTAACCTGACAATACTGAAACAGAATACTATAAGGATTAGTTATGTCACAAATACGAGTTTGTAACGTAGATGAAGAGGGTCGTTTCGGTGGCCCTGCACGCCGCATAGTACAGGTAGCCAAGGCTCTCAAACAACATGGTGTTGACACTCATGTTGTTTACCCAAAATATGATTCGGGAAAATTTGCTCAAGAACTTTCGAAAGCAGGAATTTCAAGTTCAGCTCTGAATATCACGAGATTGAGCAAAGAAAAAAAGGTATTAGCCAGATATGTTTTTTATTTCTTCGTTGAAATATATCGGCTCTGCATGTTTTTTCGCAGACACCGGTTTGATTTAGTTCACGTCAATGGTTCGTATCAGTTCAAAGTGGCATTAGCCGCAAAATTAGCAGGCATTCCCTTTGTTTGGCATCTAAATGACACGCAGATGGACGCCATGGTAAAAACAATATGCACTGTTATTGCTAAACACTGTGCGTCAGGTTTCATCGTTACTGGTAAGAGGGTCTATGATTACTATATTCGCGGTACTGCCCTTGAGCAAAAGCCGTTTTTTGAAATTCAAGTGCCTGTGGATACAACAGTTTTTGATCCTAACCATGTTGTACCGGACAAAAGAGTAATTCAGTCTCAAGGTATAAAAATAGTCACCGTTTCTGGTATCAACCCGACAAAAGGTCTTGAGTACTTTATAGAGATGGCTGAAAACCTGCTGGCCAGACATAATGATCTAGTATTTTTCGTCGCAGGGGCAGAATTCAGCAGCCAGAGAAAGTACTCCGCGGATTTGAAAAGAAAAATCTCTGAAGCTAAGCTGACGGACAAAAACCTTATATTTTTAGGCATGGTAGACGATGTTCCTTCCCTTCTTAAAGGGGCTGATATTTTTGTTTATACTTCCACCTCTGAATCTGGTCCTGCCGCCGTTTGGGAAGCAATGTCAATGGGCAAGGCTGTTGTGACTACCGATATAGGTGGAGTGCCTCAATATATTGAGGATGGTGTATCCGGCTTTATTGTGCCGATACGGGATGCAAAGGCATTAAGCGAGAAAGTAGAACTTCTTCTGAATGATCCGGATTTGAGGCAAGAAATGGGGACCGAGGCACGTATAGTTGCCCAGAAAAATCTTGATCTCTCCTTGGCAGCTCAAAAACATGCCTTTTTTTATCGAAGAATCTTATCGTTATCCTCCGATTGAAAAATGCGGATAATGGCACGAATGTTATGCAAATGAATTATTTATAGAGAAAATTTAACAAAGAAGATGTTAAGACACATTACTTTTTTTAATCAAGAGAAAGCATATGAAGTTGACAACCTCAAAAAACTATCAAATATGTTCTAATTGCATCATGGATACCACAGACCCCAACATCACCTTTGATGAACGCGGTTGGTGCGACTATTGCCGCAATTACCATAAAAATATATTGCCGAATTGGCACACAGATGTATACCCATCTCCCCCTGCTTAATACCTGCAGGGGCAGGCTCTTGCCCTCTCCCGCAAGGGGAGAAGGAATTCTTAAGAATCCCTCCCTTGACTACTGCCTGTCGGGCAGACAGGGGAGGGGACAAAGGGGAGGGTGGCTGGGTTAATAATGCGGTTAAGGGAGGGTGTATGAGGCAAACACCGAAAAAATATGCTCCACTGCTAAATGATTTCGTTGATCTTTTAAAAAAAGAATTCAAGGGAAATATCGTATCAGCCGTTCTCTATGGCTCCGTTGCCAGGGGAACGGAGCGGAAGGACAGCGATATAGACGTTTGTCTTGTCTTTAGACATCTTCCGGAAAGCAGGCACAAGAGGACGCTCTTAATATTTCCAGTTATAAAGGCCGTCAGGGAAAGGGAAAGCTATCAATTGCTATACCGGGATGGATACCTCCCTGAAATATCTCCAGTCCTTTACACATCGGAGGAGATTGAGAATACGAAGCCTGTCTTTCTGGATATGGTGGATGAAGGCATCGTCCTCTTTGATGACGGTACATGGAATAGGAAGATAAGTGGCTTGCGTCATAGGATGGAGGAGCTTGGAACCCGAAAGGTTATATTGCCGGACGGCGGGTATTACTGGGTCATCAAGCCAGGGCTCAGGTTGGGGGAGGTAGTGTCTTTATGAAAAATGTGGATATTGCGAAGGCATATATCAAGGACGCAGATATTATTCTGGAGGAGGCAAGGGAATCTTTTCAAAAGGGTTACTATCACAGGACGGTAAGAAAATGCCAGGAGAGCGTTGAACTTGCCTTGAAAGGACTTCTGAGGCTCAAAGGTATAGAATATCCCAAATTCCACAAAATAGGAAAAGTATTGGTTGATGTATTGATGGGCGACATTGATCCGATCATAGTGCAAAAGGTGGCGGATATATCCGATCAATTGGCCATAGACAGGGAGCCCTCTTTTTACGGCTCAGAGGATACACCTGCGGAAAAGCTGTTTGATGAGGAAGATGCCAGGGATGTTATAGAAAAGGCAGAATCTGTAATGGGTTTTGTCTTAAATCTCCTTAAATAATGAAAAAGTATGCCTTGGTTTAGAATTGCCATTCCAAATCAGGAGAAACCAATATGAGTCAAAAGAACTATCAAATTTGTTCCAATTGCATAATGGATACCACAGATCCCAACATCACCTTTGATGAACGTGGATGGTGCGATTATTGCCGCAATTACCATAAAAATATATTGCCGAATTGGCACACGGATGAGGGGGGAGAAAAAGAGTTACTGCAGATTGCTGAAAAGATAAAAAAAGAAGGGACAGGGAAAGATTTTGATTGCATTATTGGTGTGAGTGGCGGTTTGGACAGTTCTTATGCAACCTATATCGCAAAGGAAAAAATGGGTTTAAGACCATTGATTTTTCATGCGGATGCAGGTTGGAATACGCAACAAGCCGTTGGAAATATAGAAAAATTACTTAATGGTTTGGGGCTGGATTTATATACAGAGGTGATCAATTGGGAGGAAATGAAAGATCTGTAAGTTGCATTTTTAAGATCTCAAATACCAGATCAAGACTTGCCTCAAGATTACGCATTTTTTTCAGCGCTGTATAAATTTGCAAGAAAGCATAAGGTAAAATACGTATTAACCGGGTCAAATTATTCAACAGAATGTTGTAGGGAACCTGAAGAATGGGGCGGCTATGCCGGTGTAGACAGAACATTAGTTAATGATATACACAAACGTTTTGGTAAGATTCCTTTAAAAACCTTTCCTTTAGTTGATATTTTAGCGTATAAAATTTATTATAAATATGTTTTAGGCATGGAGGTTATTAAACCTTTAAATCTTGTATCGTATATTAAAAAAGATGCCGAAAAATTACTGGAAGGGCGTTTTGGCTGGCAAAAGTTTGTTCATAAACATCATGAATCACGTTTTACCAGATTTTATGAAGATTATTGGATGCCAGGAAAATTTGGTTATGAGAAACGCCGTGCGCATTTTTCCAGTTTAATTTTAACGAATCAGATGACACGAGACGAAGCGCTTGAAAGAATTTCAAAACCAGAAATGGACGAACAATTTTTGATTCAGGAATTTGAGTATGTCGCTAATAAATTGGATTTGTCTGTTGAAGAATTGCAAACAATATTTGATGGAAAAAATAAAACTTACCGGGACTACAAGAATAAAAGATTTTTAATTAGTCTTGGCGCCAGAGCTATGAAAATTTTAGGATTAGAAAAAAGGTTGTTTAGATGATAGTGATAATAGATTATGGATTGGGTAACATTAACGCTTTTGCAAATGTTTTTAAAAAGCTCAATATGCCTGTTAAGATTGCTAAAAAAGCGAGTGATTTAGAGGAAGCATCAAAAGTTATTTTACCCGGCGTCGGCGCTTTTGACCATGCAATGATAAAACTTAAAGAGTCTGGTATGCGCGAAAAGCTCGATGAACTGGTACTAAAGAAATCAATACCCGTAATTGGTATTTGTGTAGGTATGCAAATATTAGCCCATTCCAGCGAGGAGGGAAGTCTGCCTGGATTGGGTTGGATTGATGGTGTAGTTAAAAAATTTGATACGCAAAAAATGAAGCAAAGGACACATCTGCCTCATATGGGCTGGAATGATGTAAAGCCATTGAAAAATCAGGGTTTATTTAAGGACGTTGACATTGCGCCTCTTTTTTATTTTTTACATTCTTATTACTTCCATTGTAATAAATCAGAATATGCATTAGCGGTATCTGATTATGGTGGGGAGTTTGTAAGCGCTGTTAATTCCGGAAATATTTATGGGGTTCAGTTTCATCCCGAAAAAAGTCATCACAATGGCGTTCAACTATTAAAAAACTTTGCATGCTTATTATAACGGTAACTATTCAGGTATCATTTAACCACAGAAAGCACAAAAGGCGCAAAAAGAATGAATGAAGAAGAGATATTGAAGATTTGCGACACGGTACGGCAGACTGCCTTTGAACTTCACACGTTCTTGCGGCACGGTCATTTAGAGAAAGTATACGAGAATGGATTGGTTCATCGTTTGCGCAAAAAGGGTCTAAAAGTTCTGCAACAGCATCTGCGTAATGTCCGGGATGAAGACGGGGCTATACTGGGTGATTACATTGCAGACTTGTTCGTGGAAGACATGCTTATTGTCGAATTGAAAGCCTGTAAGACCTTGGCCAATGAACACATTGCCCAAGGGTTCGGATATATTCGAGCATCAGGGCAACGACACGCCCTACTGATTAACTTTGGTGCTCCAAAAATTCAATTTAAAAAACTCATTTTGTGACTTTTGTGCATTCTGTGGTTAAATTTTGTGGAATCGACCGGAGTAGTTACCAATAATGTTACGACCAAGAATAATACCCTGTTTATTAGTAAAGGATAAAGGACTTGTAAAGACAGTCAATTTTACAAGTCCTAAGTACGTCGGTGATCCTATTAATGCGGTGAGAATATTCAACGAAAAGGAAGTAGATGAGCTGATGGTACTGGATATTGATGCAACTGCTGAAAATAGAGGGCCTGATTATAAAATGATTGAATATTTAGCAGCCGAATGTCGAATGCCCCTCTGCTATGGTGGCGGTGTTAAGACGGTTGATCAGGCACAAAGAATTTTTGGGTTGGGGGTTGAAAAGGTAGCAATAAGTTCCGCTGCGGTTGAGAATCCTGAGCTTGTAACTGGAATAGCTGAACAAGTCGGCAACCAGAGTACTGTTGTAGTTTTAGATGTTAAAAAACGGTTAAAAGGTGGTAAGTATGAGGTCTGGACGCATAATGGGCAAAAGAATACCGGGAAATGTCCGGCAGCGTTTGCGCAGCAACTGGAAAGGCTCGGAGTTGGCGAGATCGTAGTAAATTCTATTGATAATGATGGCATTATGAAAGGGTATGATCTCGCTTTGGTTGACAAAATTCGAGAGTCGATTAGTGTGCCGTTAACGGTACTCGGTGGCGCCGGGTCGCTTCAAGATATAGGCCAGCTAATTAAGAAGTATGGAATCATAGGCGCTGCCGCCGGGAGCCTATTCGTATTTAAAGGAATATACAAGGCGGTGCTGATCAACTATCCAGGCCGGGCAGAGAAAGACGCACTCATGGGGAGAGAGCAGTGGCCTGTGTAATAAGCTACAATTCTGGAGGACTGAATGAGAATACATATAAAAACACTTATACTGTTGTTTTTTATTATTTTTGTATCGAACTCCGCGGGCGCTAGTGGCTTTGTATTTGAGACAGAGACATTGCGATATGTTATTGGAGTTGATGGTATCAATAATAGGTTAATTGAAAAGAAAAGCAACCGAGAATGTCTCAAATCAAAAAACGTATCTTTTGCCTCAATTAAGAAGGGCGGGAAATTATTTGCTGCCACCCCCCTAACATCCGCAAATGGCAATCTAAAGGCTGTTTTCGGTCAATCGGGGGTCGAGGCTGAATTCAAAATAGAAAACAGACATGATGTCATTGTTATTGAACTCATCGCCCTATCCGGTGAAGGTGTGGAAGAAGTTAGGCTTGCTCAACTTAGCCCTTCAATGAAAAATGCTGGCGCAATGCTTGCGGTCAGGTGGAACAATGATTTTGCTGTTTGTCTCATGGGGCTGAGTGATCGGGTACATTCACGATTGGATACAGACGGTTCGATTCTTGCGTCGGTTTATCCGGAATTCGGCATGATTGGCGAGCGCGTCGCAATTGTTGCTGCCCCCACAAAAGACTTTCTTACTGAGGTTCAGAAAGCTGAGCGTGTCTTTGCGCTTCCTTCACCCAAATTAAGCAACAAATGGGCAAAGGCTTCAACAGATATTCGTGAAAGCTATCTTTTTGCAGATATTACCGAAGCTAACGCTGATGAGATGATACGTTATGCCAAACTATCAGGCTTCAAATACATATTGATTTACAGCGATACGTGGTCATCTTCACTGGGGTCATATCCGATCAACACACGCAACTTTCCACGCGGCGAGGTAAGTTTAAAAGCTGTCATCGACAAGTGCCATACGGCAGGCATTAAGGTAGGCATGCACATGCTGACGAGTTTTGTTGGAAAAAATGATCCGCTGGCCCGGCCCAGACCAGATCAAAGACTCCTTAAGGACGCTGAGGCGATTCTGGCAATAGATATAGACGGGAAAGCGACAGATATCGTTTCAGTGGAAGGCCTTACTGAGTTTCCAACTCAACAGGCATTTTATGGGTCAGGCAAGGCCGGGCTTGATATTCAGATTGATGATGAAATTATTCATTACGATACCATCGGTGGCATAAATTCAACTATGTTTTTACGGTGTATCCGCAGTTATGCTGGCACTCTGGCGGCGCCACATAAGATGGGAACTAAGATTTATCATCTTGCGGAGCGTCATGGTTCGTATCTTGTTGATCTAAAAACGTCTCTAAAGGATGAACTTTCTGAACGTATAGCAGGATTAATCAACCGATGTGGTTTCGACATGATTTACTTTGACGGTGGCGAGCTCAACAGCGCTAATGGGCCGTTCTGGTACTGGTGCAGTCAACAGCAGATGAATATTTGGAAGCGGGTAAAACGCGACATTCTTGTTCAAGGATCTTGCTTGACTCCTTGGAGTTGGCACATTTATGGGCGTGGCACATGTGATGATTTTGCAGCAATTGCATCTAAGCAGTATTTGGATTATCATAAAATTGCAGATAGTTGGCAAAATTACATAAAAAGCTTTCTTCCTGCTGAACTTGGTTGGTGGGGTTTCCTTTCAGATGCCTCTCATCATCCAGCTACTACACCTGATGAAGTGGAATACTATGCAATTCGTATGCTGTCGCTTGATTCACCCGTATCGCTTGAAACAAACTTAAATGCACTAAAGACAAACGGGCGGACTGAGGAAATGTTAAAGTTGCTTGGCAAATATGAAAAACTTAGATTGCAGAAAGCATTGCCGGAATCCGTTCTTACAACCCTTCGTTCTGGTGAATGGCATGCTTTGTGGGAAGGTGAAAATCCGGATTTTCACCGTGTCAGATACGATACGCAGCGGGTTGGAATTCCCGGAGAGATTTTGGTGCAAAATGAATTCGGACCGCAGCCACTCAAGTTTCGCTTACAGGCCGTCTCACAGTTGGCAAAAGTTGGTGATAACTCAAATATAGTACTCCTTCATTCCGAGCAACCAATGATTATGAAACCCATTGATGCCAAGGCAGTTATGCCCGGAGCACTATCTGGACGTGTTGAATTTGGAAAATCTGGCGGCGATCTATCCAGTGCGTTCATGGTGGGACCAGGGGTTGACCCTATCAAGAGTCAGAAAGGTAAGTCACTCGATCTCACAAATCATCGTGCACTGGCGGTAAAGTTGAAGGTCGACGGGCCCCCACTGAAGCCGGGCGAACCTCCTGCCGTCCTGAATGTTCAGTTGGAGTCAAGCAATAAGACATATCGTGATTATTACATTGATCTTGATTTTACTGGAGAACGTACGTTCATCATCCCGGAACCGACTACAGAGCGTATGCTCCCCGAGTTTAGACCTGCACACGCGAATTATGCCTTTGGTGCCGCTATGTACGCCAACTTTAATTACAAAGATATTGCAGCAGTGAATTTTCGCTGGATGCGCAAAATAGCGACAAATCCTTTGCAATGTAGTGTAAGCCTTGTAGAAGCCCTCAAAGAAACAGATTCAGTAATAACCAACCCGACGATTACCATTGGGACGCAGCAGGTCGATTTACCGATAACCTTGAGATCGGGCGATTATGCTGAATATTGGGGTGATGGCCCATTGCGGGTTTTTGACAGAAATGGCGTCCAGTTATCCACCGCAGAAATACCCTCCGTACCTTCTCTCTTAAGCGGATATAACAGGATTTCAATAGAAGGCCAAATGATGGGATTGGCAAAACTGACAACGATTCTATTGGGTGAGGCTTTGAATTAACGGCAAGGCGAAGGCACGCGAAGGAACAAAGTTCAGAGGTTGGGAAGGTGAGTGGATTGGAGGATGGGAGTAGAAGATTACGAACAACTTACTATGTATGCAAAAGCTAAAGGCGATGGTGCTGCAAAGATACTGGCAAAGAGCGTTCTGGACAATCCGGAGGACACGGCGCGAGCAGACGAAGTACGGAAAAAAATACTTCTGGAGCTTTCCAGATGACGGAAACGCGAAGGAGCGAAGTTTAGAGGATGGGAGGTTGGGAAGCTGGGAAGTTACGAAGATAAGAGGATGAGAGGATGAGAGATTGGGAAGACGGATGTTTTAATCGTAAGGGAAAGCGGTACAAGGGAATAATTGGGTTTCCCCTTTGTAAATATGGTATAATTATCGGCTAGTTGAAACAACCTTTATTCAGGAGGAGAAATGGGCAATTTATCAGTTGAACATAAGATTCAAGCAGAGCTAAAAGGTATTCCAAAGGACAAGCTCCCGGAGATTTACGACCTGATCCATTACTTCAGAAAAGGAGTTGCAGAAGAAAGGGCCGCGGACGTAAAGGTACTGAGACTGGCTTCTGAAAAGAAATTCGCAGACGTCTGGAAAGGAGAAAAGGACGATGTCTGGGAAAGTTACCTATAAGCAAAGAGATATCGTCCTGACTAAATTCCCCTTTTCAAACTTGGCCGATTTTAAAGTTCGGCCGGTACTTGTCCTTTCAAAAAATAGCTATAATCGCAAATATGCAGATGTTATTGTCTGCGCCGTCACCAGCAATCTTGAAGAATCAGAATATGGTCATACTATAACAATGGCATCATTGGAAGAAGGACACCTGAAACTAACCAGTAAGATACGGGTTGATGCAATTGCAAACATAGAGCAGGCCATCATCCTTAAAAAAATAGGTTGCTTGAAACCCGCGCTATTCAATGAAGTTCTGAAGACGACAGATACATTGTTTATAGATAGAAAAAAATAGGGGTGGAACAATACCATGAGAGGTTGGGAGGTTGGGAAGTTACGAAAATAAGAGGATGGGAAGTTGAGAGGATTGGAGGTTGGGAAGGTGGGCGATAGAATAAAGGGTGTAAGGGACTTGGAGGTTTACAAGCTGGCGTTTGATTGTGCGATGAAGATTTTCGAGATTACAAAAAACTTTACATCAAAGCAAGATATAGTGTATTGAATATAAGGATAGTTTTGGACTTGATATTAATAACCTAAACATCAAACCTATTCTCACGCAAAGCCGCAAAGAGAAGCAAGGAAGACGGGAAGCTGGGAAGATAGGGTATAATAATGCGGTTTATTAAGGGGACTTGGTTGCGGTTTCGACGCGCCAGGAATTCTTTGAGACTTTGTGGCTTTGTGTGAGGCGAGGCTGTCTGGATATGAAAGTTCTCTGCAGCTTTGCCAATAGTTTGACATGAAGACTTTATTGGTGTGTTATAATGTGTATAGGAGGTGTATATGAATACAGCAAGATTGAATATAACTTTGCCCAAAGACGTCGCAGAATTGCTGTCCGGGGTAAAGAACAAATCTTCTTAATATAGCGGAAGCCATAAAAGAAAAAAAGCAGCTAGAAGAAAAATCAAGGATGAAGAAAAAATTGGAGTTGGCCTATAAGCAGGCGGCACCTGAGGATTTCGATACTTACGGGGAATGGGAAGACACGCTGAAAGATGGGCTTGAAGTTGATTCCAAATTAAAGATACCACAAATGAAGGCGGTCGACAAGGCGCGCCTGAAAAAATATGTTGGCGCCCTTAAAGAAGATATTATCAGGGAAGTTGGAAAGAGAATAAAACTGTATCTTGCAATAGACTGAGAGAACCGGAAAACATTGCTGATTTTCCCTTTCACACAAAGACACAAAGGAAAGAAGCTGAAAGGGTGGGAGATTGGGAAGAAGGGGTATAATAATGCGGTTTATTAAAGGGGATATATGTTCAAAAATAAAACACTATTAATTACCGGTGGAACTGGTTCATTCGGCAACGCTGTTCTGCGGCGGTTTCTAGATACCGATATTAAAGAAATCAGAGTCTTCAGCCGTGACGAGAAGAAGCAGGAAGATATGCGGATTGAGCTTAAGAACCCAAAGGTAAAGTTTTATATTGGCGATGTAAGGAACTACGACAGCATTAATTTTGCTATGCCGGATGTAGATTATGTCTTTCATGCGGCTGCATTAAAGCAGGTACCTTCCTGCGAGTTCTACCCGATGGAGGCGGTGAGGACAAATGTCCTTGGCACGGAGAATGTCTTGAATGCTGCTCTTGCCAATAATGTCCAGAAGGTGATCGTCCTGAGTACCGATAAGGCGGTCTATCCGATCAATGCGATGGGCATTTCGAAGGCAATGATGGAAAAGCTGATGATTGCTAAAGCCCGAACAACGGATGTCAAAAAGACGGTACTCTGTGGTACGCGCTATGGCAATGTTATGGCATCAAGGGGCTCCGTAATTCCATTATTTGTAAAGCAGATCAAGGAAGGTAAGCCGTTAACCATAACAGATCCCAAGATGACACGGTTTCTTATGTCATTGGAGGATTCTGTTGATCTTGTTGTCTATGCTTTCCAGCATGCAAAGCAGGGTGATATCTTCGTGCAGAAGGCGCCGGCATCGACGATTATGGATCTTGCGCTGGCCGTAAAGGAACTTTTCAACGCCGATAATGAGATCAGGATCATCGGGACACGGCACAGTGAGAAACTGTACGAAACCCTTTTAACGCGGGAGGAGATGGCAAGCGCTAAAGACCTTGGGGGGTATTACCGTATCCCCTGTGATGAGAGGGACCTGAACTATGGCAAGTACTTTACTGAGGGTGAAGAGCAGGTATCCCAGGCCGAGGACTATCATTCGCACAATACGAGAAGGTTGAACAAAGATGAAGTGAAGGATGTTTTGCTGAAACTCGATTTCATAAGAAACGAAATCAAGGTTTAGTAATTCTTAATTTTGGATTTTGAATTAAGAATTCAAAATTCATTTTTATAAGGGGTTTTTATGAAGAATGTTCTCATTACCGGCTCAAAAGGTTTTATCGGGAAAAATCTGACCGAAGCTCTCAGAAGAAATAATGATGTTGTCATAAAGACCTTTGATATTGATGATGACCTTGTCCTGCTTGAATCTCACATCAGGGATGCGGATTTTATCTATCACTTTGCAGGTGTAAACAGGCCACAGAATCCTGCAGAATTTGAGACCGGCAATGCACATTTGACGGCATCACTCGTGGATATTCTGGAGAGATCCGGGAGCGTCGTGCCGATACTCCTTACTTCTTCCATACAGGCCGAGCGTGATAATCCGTATGGGAAGAGCAAGAAGGCGGCTGAGGATATTCTGGTTGGCTACAAGAAAAGGACCGGTGCTCCGATATATATTTACCGGCTGCCGGGTGTCTTCGGAAAATGGTCAAGGCCGAACTATAATACTGTGGTGGCTACCTTCTGCCACAATATAGCGCGCGGTCTCGAAATTAATATTTCAGATCCTAATTATGAAATGGAACTGGTCTATATTGACGATGTTGTGCGACACTTTATAGGTCATTTGGATCAACCCCATCCCCCATCGGGAAAGGGTAAGGACGCGGAGGATACATGTTTCTATAAGATTGACAGGATATTCAAGGTTACCCTTGGTGGGCTTGCAGCAAAGATCTATAGCCTGCGGGATTTGCGAACGACCCTCAAGGTTCCTGATCTGTCTGACTATTTTATGAGATGCCTGCATGCAACGTACCTTTCATTTCTTGATACCAAGAACTTCTCATATCCACTGGACATCAAGACTGACAATAGGGGTTCGCTTTTTGAGCTGATCAAGTCGGAGCATTTTGGGCAGATATTCGTCTCAAAGACATATAAGGGGATAACACGGGGCAATCATTACCATGACAGCAAGGTTGAGAAGTTCTGCGTAATTCAGGGAAAGGCGGCAATCCGTTTCCGCCATGTTCTTAACAAGGATGTGATCAAATACCTGGTGTCTGATGAAAAGATCGAGGTTGTTGACATCCCCCCCGGATACACGCATCATATCGAGAATTTGTCCGATGGTGAAATGATTGTCCTTTTCTGGGCAAATCAGATATTTAACCCGGACAATCTGGATACGTATTTTGAACCGGTATAAGACTAAAGGCTTAACGCAAAGACGCTAAGGGGCAAAGGCGCAAGAAAAGCTTGAAACCAAATCAAAAGATTTTCTTTGCATCTCTGCGTCTTTGCGATAATGGTTTTGATGCAATGAACGAAAATGATATCAGTAAATTTATTGCAGACAGTGCGATAGAGGTACACCGTGTCC
>CAYJPZ010000025.1:24850-29088 GCA_964372185.1 uncultured candidatus Brocadiaceae bacterium | reverse complement strand
TTGCCGTTTTATACAGACTGTATAATCATTGTTGGCAGGAAGAAACAATGTATATGGACCCACAGACTTTACCGACAAGAGACTGGGTTGATTATTGCCAAGCCTTGCTCACGCCTGCGATTGCGGCGCTGGGCATTCTCATCGCATTGCTACAATGGGGGACAAATCACCAACGTTTGAAATTGGAACGATTCGATCACTGTTTCCGCAGGTTTGAGGCAACGCGCAAGTTTATGCAGGCAGTAATCGTGAACCCCACAGTGGATGAATCAGATCGCCTTAAGTTCCTCAGTGAGACTACGGGCAGCCGCTTCGTCTTCAACAAAGACATATCGGAGTACTTGACTCAAATCCACGACAAAGCGGTTGATCTTCAGACTTTAGACGAAGAACGACGGAGCGATACGACTAATGCAAAAGATCGCAGCGCATTGAAGAAGTGGTTTATTGCCGAGTTGAGATATCTCGAAGATCGATTTGCCAAGTTTTTCTGAAACTAACATCAAGACGCGCATGCCAACCACCGGCTCCAGGCGATGCGCAAAAGCCGCGCGCCTGAGCCGTGGCGTTAGGTGTATAATAAAATGGGAATGGACTATGCCATCTACAACAATGACAACGATAATAAAAGAAGGTTTTGAACGATGGGATAGAGACCATCCCTTTTGGCATTTTGCCGATTTTCCGAGCTATGGCCATGCAAAAGAAACATGCCTATTTTTGTCTAATAAACTTCCTAACAAAGAAAAAAACTTTCTCATTTACATTTGGCATTCATTGATGGAAAAGCAGGAATACGATGCAGGCAATTCAATTCTTTTCGCAACACAAACAGGTACTATCGAACTCAAAATACTCTTAGATGAATTGGCCTAACAATGCGCTCAAAAGGGGGACGCGCCCATTAACTCAGTCGTTAGGTAAACAAATATACATAATTGTAAAGATGTTAATAATATGAAAATCTATCTTGACAACGGCTGTTTTAACCGTCCGTTTGATGACCAATCTCGGATTAGAATCATGCTTGAAACCGAGGCAAAATTGAGCCTGGTAGGTTGGGTTGAGTGAACAGATTGTGCCAAATGAACTTTTTTATTCCGAAAGGTCGTGCACCACTCCTTTGCTATAGATTTCCGTACAATCCTTCAGGATGACATCAGGAGCGCCTTTTTCAGAAATGCGTTGTTGCAAAGTGCGCCCAGTCCCAATATCAGCTTTACAGCCCCGGTATTCCTGGGCAAATATCCGATAACGGCATTGACGATAACGATGGCAATAATGGACACCTCTTTACTTTCTTTGAAAGCCTGTATGAGACAAAGTGCCCCATGAGACATTTGTCTCATCGGGCACTTTTTTAATGTTTTTTCTTTTTGAACCAACCATCGACCCATAATTCTAATAGATTTCCCAAATTCAGGAGTCCCCGTCTCCAGGAACCATTTCTTTATGGCGTGAAAAAAAACCGTAAAGAGCAATGATGCAACGGAAGAGGCGAAGAAGGTAAAAAAATAGAATCTCGAGTTACGAAAATACACAATTGTTTATGAAAGGGGTATAGGTATGGGAATAATAACACTGGTATTTGTGCATGGATACAGCGTGACAGACATGAAGAGCTATGGCCAATTGCCGGAGGCATTACAAGCTGTTGCAGAGAAAACAACTCCCGATGTTGAACTTGACATTAAACATATCTATTTAGGCCGGTACATATCATTTCACGACGAAGTTACTATGGACGACATTGCCCGTGCCTTTGACAAGGCGCGACTTGACGCCGTTGGGGATCAACCATTTTCCTGCATTACCCATTCTACCGGCGGCCCAGCCATTCGAACCTGGATGCAACTCTATTACGGCGCGGATAATTTGGGAAAGAGTCCATTAAGGCGCCTCATCATGCTGGCGCCTGCCAACCATGGTTCTGCTTTGGCGCAACTTGGAAAAGGGCGGTTGTGCAGGATGGTGACGTGGTTTCAGGGCGTTGAACCGGGCCAAAAAGTTTTGGATTGGCTGGAACTGAACAGCGAAGGACAATGGCGCCTCAACGAATCATGGCTTTCATATAACCCTGCTCAAAACAATTTTTTCCCCTTTGTTATCACAGGACAAAGCATTGATGCAAAATTGTACGACCATTTGAATTCGTATACGGGGGAGAAGGGGTCGGATGGTGTAATGCGAGTATGTGGTACTAACATGAACTATCAGTTTATTCGTTTGCGTCAATCGAATACAATAATCGACGCGAAGAAAGGCATCTGTAGCCTTGAAATCGTTAAAGAAACGTCAAAAATTGCGCCATTAACGCCTATAGCAATTATTCCTGGAGCCAGCCACACCGGGGAAAAAATGGGAATTATGTTCAGTGTAACCAAAGAAAATGCTTCTGACAAACCGGTAGTAAAGAATATCCTCGACTGCTTGCAGGTAAATGATGCAGCCCGGTACGCGGCTATTTATGATAGTATGGAAAAACTGTCTAAAGAAACGCAGGATAAAGATGATAAAACAAAAGACAGATACTCTATGGTCTTTTTCAGGCTTCGAGACGACCGGGGCAATACGATAAACGACTTCGACATTTTATTGCTCGGCAGCAAAGATTATGATCCGGACAAACTTAAACCAGGCTTTTTTGTTGATCGGCAGCGGAACCGGGTGAGCGCAAGCCATTTAACGTACTATGTAGACCATAACAAAATGATGAGCATTACGGATGGCGTAATTGGTTTCCGCATAATCGCGCGGCCATCGGAAGGCTTCTCCTATTACAAACCAGCCGAATTCCGCTCTGACGGTATTCCCCTTGGAGAACTTTTAAAACCGAACCAGACATTGTACGTGGATATTGAATTGAAGCGGCACGTTGATCAAAACGTATTCCGTTTACTCAAGAGAGATGATATTAAACCAATAGGGAAAGAGAAAAGTGATTTTAGTGGGATAGAACCTGCCGGTAAGGAGGTGCCTTAAATGCTGAAAAGGCGCTTATAGTGCAGTTTTAAAAAACAACCCCGGAGGGGTGAAATATTAATAGCTAAAACGCCCAATACGATAAAGCTCCGGAGGAGCGATATATTGTTTGCGCATCTTATAGCCAAACAAATCAGACCTTCGATGATGAAACCGGTAAATACGTAGGAATTTAGCCTCGTTTTTTCAAAAACAGATGCTTTTGGCTATATATTTATATTCAGTCTTTGTCTGTTTTTTTACTGTCCCGTAAGGACAAAATATCGGTAGAATATTAAGGGTATACAAACATAAATGCCGTAGGCATGATATATTTGAAATGCAATTATTCTACCCATATTTCGTTCCTAACGGAACTAACACGGTTTCTCCGTTTATCCTCTACCAATATTTTGTTCCTAACGGAACTATAGCAAAACAAACGCCTGCGCATTCTCCTCAAGTATCTTGAAATCCGTGCGTTCCATTGTATTCCGTGTGTTCTGTGTGTTCCGTGGTTCCAAACGTTTTTACAAAACAAAATCCCTGCCTCACTACCCTTTGCCATACAAACTATTCCGCACGCCAACGTATCGTAGAAAATGCAATTTGTAACCACGGAATACACGGAAAATGCATGTTTTAGAATAAAAAAGTTCATGTGGCGCAGTCTGTGGAGCTTGGTAACGAGAGTAATCAGCAGGCTGGAAGCCTGCGCTACCTTGTGTTTTTTCTGGTTTCCGGCGTATAGTGTGATTGCAGGTAGGCTATGATCTGCTTTGTTTCATCCTCCGGAATTAATGCCCCGTACGTGTCAATCATCTTGAACACCTCGGTTGCCCACGTAGTAGCAGGGAGCGGGGGTTGCATGGTGATGTACGTTATGCTGTGACACATGTTGCAGTAACCTTGTATCATCTCACGACCTTCGCCGGGAGGCAACTCCGGGGTATAAAGGGGGTAGGTACCTACGTTGTAGACGCCATCTACCGATTGCTTTGCGGTCTCAGGCTGAGGCATAGTGCGCTGTTCACCCCTGGCGTATTGTCCGCTGCGAACCAGTCCGTGCAGGTTGGTTTTTGCCAAAAGAGGTTTATGCGACGTTGTTATGAGCAGTCCTATCAGGAGGCAGAGTGTTTTTTTCATGGTAATCTCTTTCTATGGTTTTGAAATCGAAAAAACAGGTACTGGTTCAACGCAGAGTAGCGCAGGCTTCCAGCCTGCTGATTTCATTGTTTGTCCAAAAGGAAGATTGTTTTTTTAGCAGGCTGGAAGCC
>CAYJPZ010000025.1:18535-24840 GCA_964372185.1 uncultured candidatus Brocadiaceae bacterium | reverse complement strand
TTTTTTTTTTTCCGAAATTTTTTTTTGTTTTTTTGAGCCCGTGCTTCCGGCCCCGCTACGCTACCCGGCGGTATCCACGGTTACTTCCTGCCGCTCGATCATATTCCACAGGTAGCCCTTGGGGTTCCATATTGCCTCGTCAGGTTGGACGTTTCCTTTCTCGTCCGTTGCCCGCACGGCAAGTATATGTTTGCCGGTATGCCGGGGAACCCAGGCTGCTTCCCAGGTGCGGAAAGAGTAGCGTCCGTAATCTTCTCCTAATTTGGCCATGCCCCAGGTTGCGCCGTCATCCATAGAAAACTCCACCTTTACCACCGCCCCATAACCACTGAAGGCAATACCACGCACCGTTACCGGCATTTCTACAGGGATTTTGCACGAGCCGTCCGGGGTGATTATAAATGAACGGATAGGCATCGTCCCGACAGGCACCATAGGTACCCGGCCTTCCCTGACGTCCTTTGGGGTTGTGTTGCCACCGGGCGTATCGGGTACGCAGTAAGTCTTTGTCATCCAGAAGTTGGTGTCCGGTTCGGTTAATACCCTGATCCAGGTTAAGGCCTTGATCCAATAGGTTGAGAATTTACCGGGAACCACGAGGCGAACCGGGAAACCGTTCAGCATAGGAAGCGGCTCGCCATTCATCGCATAAGCCACAATGGTTTCATCGATGACCGGATCGTCCAGCTTCAGGGATTTCAGAAACTTGTATGAGACGCTGTTCGTTAGCCCACGTCCTTTTTCCAGCCCTTCAAACTGTGTCTGGAGCGCGCCGGTCTTTACCCCGGCGGCGTTAAGCACGTCCTTAAGCGCTACCCCGGTAAAAAGGGCATTGCCCATGGCCCCGTTACCCCACTGGCTGCCGGGTATACGGGGTTGGAAGCGGCTGCGGCTATTGCCGGAACACTGGTTGACCGCGGCAATAGAGACCGGTTTGAATCGTTTCATGAGGTCGGACAAAGATAAGGCCAACGGTTTTTCAACATGCCCTTCCACGAAAAGCCGCCATTCGGAAAGGTTCACGGCATTTGGGATACCCTCCAAATGCCACCGCACGTAAAATGCGGCATTGGGGGTGAATGGGGTAAGGAAGTAATTCCGGGGGGTTTCCAACTGGACCGGCCGGTCGGTGATCTGAATCAGGGGGAGTTTTTGAGGGTGAACGACAAAGGGTCCCACCGCCTCCCAGTAAGGATTAACGCCGGGTCCGGTGAAATCCGGCAGTGGCTGGATTGCCTGGTCCGATGCCTGCGCCCGGGCGAACGGCAACTTGTTTAATCCCAGCCATGCAGCGCATCCCCCGGCTACCTTTAACAAAAATCTGCGTGATATTTTCTCTGATCCCTTTTCTGACATCCGGTATCCTTTCATCTTTTAAACGTGAACTCATCGACTCTTTAACGCTGAAACTCAGTTACGGTTCTTCTCTTTTTACACTTTCAACTAAATCAAAATCTCTGTAATAGGAGAGAAGCGTCCATATTAATTCGGCGATTACCATTACGATTAAATTATACCTACGGCAATATGTGTATTGCAAACACCCGTCAGCAGGCCGGAAGCCTGCGCTACTCGATGGCGATACTTACGGTTACTACGGCGGTCATCTTTTTTATGAGCGACGACGTGTCGTTTACGCCCCAGTCGGCTACCTCGGTCGAATTGACCGGCGTGATCTGGAAAACCCCCATCTTGGCCGAACGGATGCTGCCGATCTTGTTGCCGGTTGCCTGCGCCATTTTTTCAGCCCGCATCTTGGCGTTTTCGGTTGCGTTTGCCAGCATTTCAATCTTTAACTCCTCGAGTTTTGTGTAAAAATACTCAGGCGGATGGGATTCAAAGTGTATGCCCTGGTCTATCAACTCCGTTGACTCACGCGACATCTTCTCTAACCCATATACGTCATTCGATTGGACACAGACGCTCATCTTCAGGCAGTAACCCTCGATTTCGTTGGTATCGTTGCCCTTTTCATTTTTTTTGTAAAACGTCTGCGTTAATGCCTGGGAAACGGTGATATCCGTCTCTTTCACCCCTTTTGAAATAAGGTGTGTTCTTACCTTTTCGAGGTCGTCCTTCAACGTGCGGTATGCCGTAGCAAGGTCGGCGTCGCGCCGGGAAAATTCGCCGTACCAGACGGCGTAGTCGCTCGTTATCTCCTTTTGAGCCGAGCCGGTTACGGTAATCACCTCGCGGGAGAACCGCATTACCTTCATAAATCCCTTCGAGAAGATTGTGCTGGAGACGATGGTCGCTGCCGCGATACAGACGCCCAAAATAATAATCTGCGAATTCCTCAATATCCTTATCCTTCCGTTTGACATAGGTTATGGTACTCCTGATTTTAGCGTTATGGAAATTCAAAAATCACGGAAATCTGGTAACTACGCAGGTGTTTAGGCTGAAGGCTGAAGGTTTGTGTAATCGGGTACAATTTACCCCTAAAAACCTTCAGCCTTCAGCCTATCTGCCTGAGTAGTTTTTCTGTCGCCCCTTCAGGGCTTGTTCTATTGTTGCATTTACCAGGGGCTTCACCCCTGGCTATATACTTTCAGCCCTTCGGGCCTGTTTCTGCCGGTTTAATTCAGAAATCTGTGTAAACTGTGATTCCCTGGTTCCCGCCGTTTTTATTCCGTCTGAAACGTTGCCCCGCCAAAGATTACTTTCTTTTAAATTGTTTTTCCAGATCGTCCAATGAAAAATGCAGGGTTGTTGGTCTGCCGTGCGGGCAGTTGTTCGTAAAAGCGCTCATGCTTCTTTTCTTCTCAAGAAGTTCGCCCATCTCCTGTGGTTCCAGCCTCTGCCCGGCCTTGACGGCGCCCTTGCACGCCATGACGCTGATGAGTTTAGTCAGCGTCTTATCCTTGCCTTTGGGGACGTCCCCCTCGCCAAGCTCGATCAACAAGGTTTCCAGAAACTCTTTGCCGTTCAATCGCTTCAACAGTTGGGGAAAGGAGCGGATCACTATCGTATTATGCCCGAACTCCTCGATTTCAATCCCCAGCGACCCAAGATGTTCCTTCAGGGCAATAATGCTGAAAAAATCCTTCGGGCTGAGATCCACCAGTTCCGGTATGAGCAGGCGCTGACTGGGTAATTTCGAGGCGTGGACGTTCTTTTCTATCTCGTGATATAAAATGATTTCGTGCAATGCGTGCTGGTCAATGATGTTCAAACCGCCGGACGTCTCTTCCACAATGTAAGCGTTGTGCACCTGGAAATACCTCCGTGGCTTATTGCCTTCCGGCATGTATATTTTTTCTCTCATATTCGCTTCTCTTGTCAAAGGAACGTCGTTAATCTTTGGAGAGGTACGTTCACCGTGAGGGACTTGAGGCGTTTCCTCTTTTTCCTGCATTCGGGCGGAAACGGCATTGTCGTTTTCCGCCGGGGGGTATGGATCGGTAGATTCGGTTTCACGCTGAGGAGCGGTTGAAAGATAGTCATCTTCCTTTGTATATTCTTTTGGCGCACGCGGTTCATCTGTCTTCCCCGGCGGGAATGAATCCCATAACGATTTTTGGGGAAGGGCAACGTCGTCCGCCTTTACCGCGTCTTTTTCCAGTTTTTGAATAGGAGCTAATCCCCCCATAGGTTTTACCGGCGACCTGCTCAAGCCTTCTTTCAGCGTGGAAAGCACATAATGATAAATCATGCTGGAATTACGGAAACGCACTTCGATCTTCGTTGGGTGGACGTTTACATCGACCTCGGATGGGTCGATCTGCATAAAGATAAACACGACGGGATACCTCTTCGGCATCAACTTTCCGTGATACGCCTCGCTGATTGCGCGAAAAATGGCGCTGTCCTTGATATAGCGGCCATTTAAAAAGATAAACTGCATCCGCGCATTGGCCTTGTCAAAAAAAGGGGGCGCAATGTAACCGCAGAGGGAAAACTTCTCTTCCCGTAATAGCACCGGAATAAGCTGTTTTCTCATATCTTCCCCAAAAAATGCCGCAATCCTGTCGGCGGTGTCCTGCACGGGCGGAAGATTAAACACCGGCCTGTTATTATGCGTCAGGGTAAAATGTACGGCGGGATAGGATAGGGAAAATTTCGTTAATACCTCTGAAATATACGCCATTTCCGTTGGTATCGTTTTCAAAAATTTCTTGCGGACGGGGACGTTAAAAAAAAGTTCGCGCACCTCCATTTGAGTCCCTTCCGGTGCGCCGCACTCCTTCACCTCGCTGAGAACGCCTCCGTTAATCCTGATTTCCGCCCCGTGAATGGCGCCCTTTGTCCGTGAGATAATGCTGGATTGCGAAACAGAGCCGATACTCGGCAGCGCCTCGCCACGAAATCCGAGGGTGTGGATGGCAAACAGGTCGTCCGCATCTTTTATCTTGCTCGTTGCGTGGCTTTGAAAGGCCAATCCGATGTCCTCTGCATCCATCCCGATCCCGTTGTCCACGACCCGTATTACCTTTCTTCCCCCCTCTTCCAGGTAAATGTCAACCCTTGACGCCATAGCGTCAATGGCGTTCTCAACCAGTTCCTTCACCACAGACGCCGGACGGTCAATCACCTCGCCTGCGGCAATCTTATTAATCAATGACGAAGAAAGAAGCTTAATTCCCGGCATAAAACCAACCCCCACATAAAGAAGAACCGTTTTTTCCGCAATTTTGTGTATAACCAAACAAGCCATGTTTTCGATATTTAAACCAGGAAATACAAGGGGTTCTCCCTGTATTTCCTGAAAAACAGGAGCCTGTGCTATAAGAATTTAAAAAATGCGTTCAAACAGCTTAATTGCATAACAAATTTTCCATAAAAGCTACCGTTAAAATAATATCACTTACCGTGTACAAATCATAGTAAATTTGTGCTATAGTATATAGCGCAGGCTTCCAGCCTGCTGTATGTACGGACGACAGCAGGCTGGAAGCCTGCGCTACTCCTGCCGGATCAATTTTGTAGATTGAACCGGCATGCCATAGTTTTTTACGTCCGACTCGTTCGGTTTTGGAAATTATGAATCAACAAGCGACTAATACCTGGGAGGCGGAGATCAGCAAGTGCGCCAAATGCGGTAAATGCCGTTCGATCTGCCCTGTTTTTTTGGAAACGGGAAAAGAATATATGGTCGCGCGGGGCCGTATCAGTTTGGCCGAGGCGCTGCGAGACGGCGAAATTTTTCATACGGAATTACTCCGTGACTACCTCCTTTCCTGCAAGAAATGCCTTCGATGCTCCAGTATATGCCCTTCAGGGGTAGACTACGATGTAATCATACAGGGTATGATCGACGATCTGGCAAAAAACCTCGGTGTATGGCTCGTGCCGCGCTTTATCTTCAGGTTTTTTTTGCCGCGCAGATGGCTCTTCGATATCCTTTTAAAGACGGTCAGTACCTTTCAACGCCTTGTTCCTCTGAAGCGTCATGGCACCATGAGGCACCTGCCGCTCATGCTTATGGGGGGACGATGGGTGCCCACGCTGGCCAAGAAGTCGGTGCTGAAGAAATATAAAAATAAAAAACTTTCTCCAACCCGCGTTTCGCCGGCGCAGGGAGAAAAAAAGGGTTTCCAGGGAAGGGTGGGGTTTTACGTGGGATGTCTCATCAACTACGTCTATCCCGATATTGCTGACGCGGTAGTCGAGACACTGCAGCATTTTGGCGCCGAGGTGGTCATCCCGCAGAAGCAGGTCTGCTGCGGAATCCCGGCACGGTCGCTGGGGGACGCGATGACGGCCAGAAAACTTGCAGAGACCAATGTAAAGGTGTTTGAGGATGCCGGCGTTGACTTCATCGTTACCGCCTGCGCAACCTGTGGGCGGATGCTGAAAAAGGATTATCATCACATCCTGGGAAAAGACGCCCGGAAGTTCATCGAAAAGCTCTACGACGTGTCTGAATTTATCGAGAAATATTTTACCTACGAGCTAGCCCCTCTGAACGTCAAGGCAACGTACCACGACCCATGCCACCTCTCGTGGGGACAAAACATCACAAAACAACCGAGAGACATCCTGAAGGGTTCAACCGCATTTCGTGAAATGGAAAACCCGGAACGGTGTTGCGGCGGCGGCGGGGTGTTTAATCTGCTTCACTATGACCTCTCCATGAAAATAGGCGATTACAAGGCAAAGGCCATCGGGAAAAGCGGTGCGGAAATAGTGGCGACGGGATGTCCCGGATGCAGGCTCCAGATTGAAGACCTCCTGGCCACAAAAGGGTCTGAGGTGAAATGTACCCATACCATACAGGTGCTGCGCGACGCGCTTTTAAAATCCCCTGATAAAAAACCGGGGCAAGTGTGAAAAAAAACTACGGGAACCACAGATTTCACAGA
>CAYJPZ010000025.1:0-18525 GCA_964372185.1 uncultured candidatus Brocadiaceae bacterium | reverse complement strand
GTATAGGAATTTCATTTTATTTGTGCGGGTTTGCGGATGTGTATGATTATAAGGTGTGTGAGGCAAAGTGATGGGGAAACCTACCCCTCCCAGGAGGGGAATGCAGCCGGATGCGTTATTTTGTGCGGAATATTGGGTGGCATGGACAAATCCCGTTTGTCCGTGCCCGATATGCCGGAGATTTTTCTTACGTTACTCTGCGAGGGAAACAATGTAAGGAATTTATCGTTGATCAGGAATCCACGCCACGGTCAGGGCTTACCCACCGGGCGCGCAAACCTCGCTTGCGCAACAGCGTTTTTGGGATGGCGGCAATGATCGTGAACATGTTCACCATCCAAAAGCCAAACGGGTACCAAATCGTCCAGAGGTAGTAGCGCATGAGCTTTTGGTCGTAGCGGTGGTCAAGGAGCATGCTTAGCAGCATTTGCAATAAACAGGTAGTGCCGATAATCACGCCGCTATACTCCGGTAGCATTGAGGTCATCATATCCACCGAAGTAGTTACAGCCGTTGAGGTCATTGCCGTCGTTGAAGTGGTTGCCGTCATTGAAGTAGTTATAACCGCTAAAATAATCCGGTGGATAAATTTTAGCAGATCAAAGCCGTAAGCGGCCAATACCACGGTAACAGAACACGCCCAGAGGACGCTGATGATATGTTCGAAAAACAGTGGCCAGACCGAGATGGTGCGCCAATGCAGGAAAATGCCCTTGTACTTGCCGATAATTTGCAGCCCGCCCATGGCCCATCGCAGCCGCTGTTTCCACAATCCCTTCAGTGTTTCCGGCATCCGTATCCACGCTAATGCGTGCGGTTCAAAAATTACCTCCCAGTGCCGCAATTGGAGTTTCCAGGTGATATCCATGTCCTCCGTCAGCATATCAGGACTCCAATAACCGACGTCCTGCAGGGCACTCCTGCGAAAGGCCGTGATTACCCCGGAGGCCGTGAACAATTGCCGGTAAAAGACCCTCTGCGCGCGCTTGATGAGCCCCACGAGGGAGGAAAATTCACCCACCTGCAGGCGGCCAAGCAACGTCGATCTCGTGCGGATGCGCGGATTACCCGTAATGGCGCCTACTTGCGGATTCAATTCAAAATGTTTGATAAACCAGGGGATGACGTCGTGGTCCAGTAACGCATCGCTGTCGATGCCGATAATGTATTCACTCCGCGCCAGATATGCCGCCGTATTAAGGCCGACGGCCTTTCCCTGGTTTTTGGCATGATGGATTACCCGGAGCTTGCTGTTGTTCCGCGCAAGTTCATCCAAAATTACGCCGGTGCGGTCGCGGCTGCCGTCGTTGACGGCAATAATCTCGTAGTCCGGATACCGCATCCCCATCAAATGCTCTATTCCCTCCCGCACGTGTTCTTCCTCATTATAACAGGGGACGATAATGCTGACTTTGGGCCAGGATTTAATTACGGGAAAATCCGACTTGCGGAACTCGTATCGCAGGTAGAATAACAACGCCCCCAGCATCCACAAATAGGCCATGAACAGCGGATAATAATAGGTAAATCCGAATACCAATTTGATGAGGCGCAGCGCCTGGTAACTTAATACTTCCATCATGGCAGGCGTCCCGGATTCATTTTCAGTGTTATGACAGGCCTGATGACGGAGAACGTCGGATGGTCCTGTGACGCCAGGTCGGGGTAATAACCGAAATTGCGTATACCGTTTTGTTGCACCAAACGAAGCCGGGCGGCGAGGCGCTTGCTGTCGATGGGTTTCAGCGTTTGCCTGTCCACACTTGCCAGCAGGAACACCGTGTTTTTAAGCGCTCCGGGTGTTTGTGCCACCCGTTCTATCAGCGCTTTCAGCCAGCGCTCCGGGTTGTTTGCGTCCTTGCCGGAGGGCATGGCTGCTACGGTGACAAAATCATAGTGTTTGACAATCTCCGAAAAGGATTGTGTCGTTCCTTTCGTGTCATTTTGCTCAAATACCAAATCGGGGGGAATTACACGCGCGGTGAGGGCGTCGGGCTGATAGAACTTGAAAACGTCTATTAGCTCATGAAGAAAACACGTCAGAGAATCGGTATCAAACTTGCCCTGTCCCATATCATCGTCAAGGAGAAGGCCGCCGACCTGTGCAGGGGCATTTTTCGCCGCATCCTCATAAATTTCTTTGATGGTTTGGCGCGCGATTGCCACAGCCGGAGACAACCGGACTACCGGGGCTTTTCCATTATCGGACGTTGGTATGTATGTCGTACCGGTTGATTTGGCTACCGGCTGATCGGGTGGCAGATCAAACGCCAATACCGGCAGCCAGGCATAGACAAATGGAACAGAGGCGCGGGTGCGTAGTTGAAAAGACACACGGCTAAACAAGTCGGCGCGCACCGGTAGGTGTCGATTGGGAAAATACGCCGCTTCGGCGCTTCCGTCATGGTCCGCGTCGGATACGCCCCGGAGGTAAACCGTATCGATCCGGAGACGATAAATGCGCTCAATCAGATCGTCGAGGTTTTTTCCCTGTCGGACGGGGTCGGGGTCATAAATAGCATCGAGATCAACCGCAACAATACGGGTGAGTGGCTGTTCTTCCCCGGCATACTGAGACTGTTGCTGTAGGTCATCCTTGAGTTCCCTGACCCTGTCAGGGAAGTATCGCATAACGCGTCGGGTACGATAGAACGGAACGTCCGGGGTATTGGGACCGGCTTCCAGGTTCATAGTAATCGTCATGCCTTCGGCCTCAGCCGCTTGAACGCAAAGCATGTTGTAAGCGCCGTATGGCCAGGTCATAACGCGCGGCTTCTTGCCGGTCTCGCGCTCAATCATGGCGGAATTTCTAGCCAGGTCGGCCCGGATGCGCGCGTAGTAATCGGCGTCACTTTCATACCGTTGCTCTTGCGCGTTATAAATATGGGTAGTTGCGGCGGGTGGCATGGAACCTTGTGGATTACTCGTTACCCCTTTATGCAGGCTATATGAGTGCGAGGCCATCTCTACCAAACCGGAGGCCATCATTTCCCGCACCTGCGGCCAGGTAACAAACTGATCCCTCGGCACACCGCGGTCACCGCAAAGCACCTGGCCATCTCTCACTTCCTCCATAAACTCTCCCACCAGACTGAGGATTGCCGGATAGTTAAATAGCTTCAGGAGCGGGAATACCCGTGTGTACATGCTGCGATAACCGTCGTCAAAGCTCAGCAACAAGGCTTTGTCCGGAAGCTTTGGGCCGCCGTTGCGCGCCGCCAGAATAGCATCCAGGCTGACGATATGATATCCGCTCTCTCTGAGCCACTCGAATTGCTGAATGAGATCGTACGTATCCAGCGCAGACCGTTCCGGCCACGATTCTAAGGTGTCCCGCAAGTTGTCACGCACGTCGTGATAGCAAAATACCCTGAAACTGAGGCCGTCGCATGCGTAAGGGTCTTCCGGTATCTCCGTCTTGAGGTTGGTGACGAGGGATGGTTTAGAATAGCAGGATAAACTGATCGTGGCTACTGCAAACAGTAACACTACTAAGTAATATTTTAAGTGCCGGGTTGTAATACGCATCACGTTTTCTTTTCAAAAGTGCCAGGTCAGGTTTAGTGACGCAGATATGTGCTTGTCGGTCTCACCATCGTAAGGATGGCGTTCATAGGCAACCCCATAATTCAGGGCGCGGTAGGGTCCCCAATTCCATTCATGCTCATAGCGCAGGATGTCTATGCCCTTTGATCCATAATCCTGTTGCCAGTATTGTCCTAACCCAAGTGCAAGGCGGTTTTTGAAATTGTACTGGTAATTTCGCCACAACGTCCATTCGTTGATCATCTGTGCGTCGAGGGAAAGATCGCTGTTCGGGTTGAAGTACACGGCGTTTGCCAGGGAATTATCAGAAGTAAAAACACCTAAATGCGTTTCCAAATTGTAAACGGGTCCACACAACCAACGTTCCATCCAACTTGCGCCGGCCTCAATACGGCGGTTTGAGTCGCTGTACCACGAGTAGCTCAGATTCGTGCTAAGAACACGGAATTCCTGGTGTTTATAGGACATGCCGAGGTTGAGCGCATCCTTAGTAATACCGGCGGCGCTGGCCTGCAGTGGGATATTATTGCTATCGGATTCTATTCCCGTATTAAGCTGCCACTGGTCATTCGGCAACCAGGATGTATTGAGGATGGCGCCGATAGTATCCAGGCCGTTTATGTCCTGATTCAGTTCCCCGCTTATTTGCCAAAAGGGCGAACGATAGTCGGCGCCAATGCCGATCCGATGCCGGGTTCCGATAACATCTCCGAAAACGGCCTCCGCATCGAAGGAGTGTTCAAAAATGCGCCAATGTTGATTGAAGGTTGCAGAATGGAACATTGTCTCGACCATCCAGTCCTGATTTCCCTTATTGCCACCGCCGGTCGAACTTTTACCAACGGAAGATGATATGGACAGAATAGGGTGTTGATAGGCCTGAAAATGCTGCTGTAATTGCTGTACAGCGGAGTTTTCCGGATAGTTTTTGATCAAGGTGTCAAGGTGCGTTTTGGCGGTATCAAAATCATTTAACGTCAATGCCGTTTCTGCGATTCCAATCGCGAGATGCATATTGGTAGGGTCATCAATGAGCAAGCTTGCATACTGCTGCTGAGCGGCACGCGGTTGGTCCCTGGCCATTAAGAGGTCGCCATAGGCATGGCGCGCATCGAGGCCGTGCGGGGCAGCAAGCATCGTTTGTTCCAGCAGTGTTTGACATTCGTTTAATTTGTCGGCGTAAAGCCGCGCGCGGGCAGCATTGACGCGCGCTTGCTCGTAAAATTCGTTGTCTACCTCAACGCCAGGCACTCCCTTGTGCAGAACCGGCGGTAGTTCTTTTCCGAGTTGGTCGATCAGCTCGCGGGCGGCATCGAACTCATTCGTATCAATGTAGGCATAAAACAGGTTCATCTGCCACTCCCGATTGGGGTATTCACGATCATTTCGGCTTAAGGTCAGCGCCTCACGATAAAGATCACGCGCCTGCCTGGGTTGGCGTTGGCACAAATACGCCTCTGCAACGGCCGCAAGCACGTAAGGTGGTATTGTGATACGGCGCTCCTTGAGTTCCTCGTAAAGGGCGATCGCTTCGGGCATTCGTACCCGATTGCACAGTCCGACGATGCGGTCGAATTCTGTCAACCGGCCGGACGGAGTGTCAATTGCGTCATAGCGTGCGTGTAAAGCTAGAACGACGGCATTTTGGGCCAGCGCCTTGTCGGTAGTTTCAAAGCGTTTTGGTCCTATGTCCGCATTGCTCTCGATTAAACCCCATTTGATGTTCCTCCCTGCGCTTGCCTGCTGCAGGCTGAGCAGTTCGGCTCTGGAGAACAATTCCGGGTTTTGCTCTGCATAAGCAACGGATAAGTGCGGCGCACCCATGTTCGATACCGCAAATACCCGCCCGCGCAATGCCGCTTGGTCATTCGGGGCAAGCTGCAGGATGTCATGACACGTGTCCGCTTCGGAAACAAAGTCCCGCTTGTGCCGGTAGAGATAGGCGCGCGCATGCAGCAATGGCAGCGAATCCGTGTTGTAAGGACGGGAAAGGTCTTGTTCCAGCAGTTGTTGTGCATATTCGAGTTGCCCGTTATCGATCAACGCTTGTATACATTCGGCTGAACGGCAGACAGCGTCCACTTTTGCCGTTTCCGTACCGGCAACTAAAGTAACCGAGGTGGCAACCCCCATAACGGGTAAAATACAGAGTACCATTAGAGACCAATTCATGAATTTGTTGATTAACCCTGTTTTTATTGGTAAGTCGCACTATGGTAAAATCGTATTTTTTGACTCTTGTAAGTATCCAGGAGACAGTACTTCTGCAGTTAAAAAGTGGAATCAAGGGTAACACTAAAAGGTGGGAAAATCAAGGAAAAGCAACGTAAACCTTAGTCATTGAATTGGTTATCATTAATATTATCATTGACAAAGTTTGCCGCTGAAAAGATACTATTGTTTATTATTGCAATTAAGCGCTAGTTCCGTTAGGAACGAAATATTGGTAAAGTCATATTCATGGAATTTTCGAAAGGATTTAAAAAGATTTACATGACAACGTCAGAGATTATTACCATAGGCACCGAAATTATTTTAGGGCAGATTACCGATAGCAATACCCCGTATATTGCAAATGCCTTGACGGAAAAGGGCATTAGGGTGCTGTTTCAAACCTCCGTTGGCGATGATAAAGAATTGTTGAAATCCGCCCTGAAGGTTGCCGGTGAACGGGTGGATTTAATCATTACTACCGGCGGACTAGGCCCAACGGCAAACGACATAACGCGCGAGACCTTGTCGGATTTCTTTGGCGTTTCGCTGGTATTGGATGAGAAATCGTATACTCACCTACAGAAAATAGTTGAAAGCCGCCACAGAAAGGTTACGGATGCAGATAAAAAGCAGGCATTGATTCCGGAAGGCGCAACCGTGGTCTCTAATGGCAATGGAACCGCCGCCGGGTTTGTCTTCCGGCACGGCAACGCGGAATTCGTCTGCATGCCGGGCGTCCCCGGCGAGATGCAATCCATGCTGCATAAATACCTGGAGGCACGCACCAAATATACGTCCGGGGAAGGTTGTGCGTTGTCGAGAACCATACATACCTTTGGAATATCCGAGCGTACCGCAGAAGATTCTTTGGTAGATTGCAATGGCCAGGCCAGGGTGATGACGTTGGTTCACGACGGCGTCGTGTCCGTAAGTGTCCTTGCAACCGCGCCTACGGGGGAAATTGCCGCAAAAATCCTTGATGCCGTCGAGCAAAACGCACGACAGAAGCTCGGCCATGCGGTATTTGGAACCGGGGACGAGACGCTGGAATCTGCCGTTGCCGTACTTTTGAAAAAGCGCAACAAGACCATTGCCGTTGCCGAATCCTGTACGGGCGGGCTGGTTTCAGACAAACTTACCAATATTCCCGGTATCTCTGAGTTTTTTCTGGAGGGCATTGTTGCGTACAGCAACAGGGCAAAGTCCGGCATTTTGGGCGTTCCGGAAGAACTTATTATCAAACACGGGGCCGTGAGCCGGGAGGTGGCAAGGGCGATGGCTGAAGGGGTACAGAAGAGGTCTTCGGCAAACGTCGGCATTGGAATCACCGGTATTGCCGGTCCGGGCGGCGCTACGAAGGATAAACCCGTTGGTTTGGTTTACGTTGCCGTTGTTTCTGATGGGACGTTTGAAGTGAAGGAATTAAGGTTGAGAGGCTCCCGGATAGACATAAAAAGGTTTTCCGCACACTGCGCGCTGAATATGGCAAGGCTGAGCTTAACCCAGCCTACTTGACCCTTTTAACTTCTACTATTATCTCACGCAGCAAACTACGTCTTATGAAGAGTGTTGATTTTAACGGAATTTCTTCCAGTTTTCCGATGACTTCATGAGGGGTAAGCAATTTTCTTCTTATAGCTCTTAATAATACACCAATAGTGCCATAAGCCCTTATTCCTAGAGTTTTAGCTACAAGCCTTGCCGAGGCATCATCTGTTAAGAGAATGGAATCTGGATATCGAGAACATACGGCTATTGCTTCTACTTCTCCAGTATCAAGACAAAATAACCTACAAACGGAGAGTATGTCCTCATCCAATACAACATTAACTTTTTCAAAATTAACATCTTTGTGTTCGAAAACAGCCGGTCTGTGATACGCGACCTCATACCATACCGCATCAGGAATTATTAGTCTTTTAAAATCCAATAAAAGACTAAGGCTGCTAATCTCTTCAAGATGAATTATTGGACCTGCATCCAATATGGCATTCTGAATGGTTGTATAATCAGTCCTTTCCACACAATCCCCATTCAACATCTTCTTTAATGAATTTCTCCATAAGCTCCGGTTTGTGAGTTTCTAGAAAACGACGCAAAGCTTCTGTGACAACGGACTTTTCGTCCTGAAACCACCCGGCGTCTATAAGCAATTTAACCTGTTCATAAAGTTTATCCGGCAATTCAGCTTGTAATGTCTTCACGACATACCTCCTTTATTTCTATTTTGTGCAGTAAATTTTATCACAGGATCAATGCAAGTATATCTGATTTCTGAAGATTATAATAAACTTTACATCGTATTCAAATTCGCTATTTTCTTGATAAGAAATGATTATTTTGCTTTTCTTGGTTCTTGTGAAAAATAAAATGAAAGAGTAAAGCCGTTAACACTTTTCTGCCCGGCAAGAGAGAGACCGACGGTTTGTAGTTTTTCAAGCAAGTTCGATTCCTTGTCTTTTTCTATTTTGTAAATGTTATATTTAGCCATATTTTCCGTTAAAATCCAAAAACTTCTCTGTTTTTAGGTAAGATAGGTGGTGTAAAGTAAGCACACCCAGCAAAAAATGGACTTATGGATACGCTTAACCCATTCTTGACTTAAAATTAAACCCATTATCGGATTCTCAGCCTTTCCTGAATTCTTTGCTTGATCCTAGCATATAACTCTATCTCTTTTTCATGCTCAACTGTAACTACAACAGCATAGTCTTGCAAATAGCTATTGTCGGTTGTCCACTTGTTCTTACTTATAATCGCAAGGACAAGCGGTTTATTAGTGTCAAGTATTGGTTTTATTTTCCACGTTTTAATGCCTTTTTGGTGAACACCTAAGTTTCTCAAATCCACACCGGGGTTTAAATCTATTTTCTTCAACTTAATGCCTTCAGGAATAGCAATCTCGCTTGCGTTATCAACCTTTAACTGCTTAAAACATTGTTCAATCTCTTTAATTTCGAGAGAATGGAATAGATGGAATTCCATTATACATCCAAGGTAGTCAATCCTATTTTTGTTCACCAATGGGTCAAAGACCAAGGTTACTGCCAATTGCCTTTTCCCCCGTTCATTAATAAATTCTTCCGGAAGATAAAATTGATAGAAATGAATTGAGTCAAGTTTTATTTTATCGTCTGCTATTAACAATACCCTATTATCTAGCGAAAACGTTGCCTTATCCAAAGAAGGTATTCCATATCCATAAACATTAAGTAGGCTTGCTATTTCTTCTTGCTTATTGTCGGACAATTTTATGTCTTGTAAAAAACCCGGTCTTTCAGCAGGAATGCTTGTAGATGACAGAACAATCGCTTTGATCAGATTCGTAGAATAACCGGGATATTTATTCCACAGCCGGGCGATACAATTTGAAACTTTCGGCGCACTGAAGCTTGTGCCAATATCCGCGGAGAATAATCTCCCTTCCTGGATAAAGTCCTTATTCAAAGAAATGATTTTACCACCAATATTATTGGTTGGTTGATGACGTCCAGTTATTACATTACCACCTACTTCTACCAATTCAGGCTTTACCATACCCTTATAGCCTGGTCCAACCCTTGTAAAAGGTGAAGGATAGAATGTTTTTGCCGGAGAAGATAAAATATCCGATTGGCTTCTCACATCAGGACCATAGGGTGGGGCAACTGATCCAACGGTTAAGGCTAATGAAGATGAAGCAGGCTCGATGATCTTTGCATTATCATTGGTTCCGTCTTGGAAATAAGCCGGATATGCATTTAAGTCGAAATCGCGGTAGTTGCCTGTTGATATAACAAAAACGATCTTCAATTCTTTCGCAAGTTCATCAACTAAAGAAGACAGATTAAATTGTTTTCTACCGGAAAATATTCTGTTATCTAAATTACCAAAAGAAATATTTACAACCTTGCAATTCGCGTAATTCTCAGCAACCCATCTAACGGCTTTTTCAAACTGATGCTCAAGAAGTTCTTCATGGTCATATTCCGCCACTACAGTTCCATCCGGATGCTTTTCAACGAACATAACTTTGGCTGAATATATCCAGACTTCGGGATCGAAGTTTTTCCTGTCAATGCATTCCTTTACATCGCCATATAAGGCTATGCCAGCCACTTGGGTTCCGTGCCCAACATCGTCTGTTGGTTTATCTTCTTCGATTTTACTACGGTGTCTTGTTACTATAGCTTTCTCATCACCAACAGCTTTTTCTAATAGTGGATGGTTGGAAACAATGCCGGAATCCATTACAAGTATCCCTATTGCACTATCGGACGGAGGATTCCCAATTTCCAATTCTTCCTTAGGAACATTGAGTGAGGAAACGGTTATATACGGGTTGGGGGGTCTATCTATTAATGCAATTTCTTTAAACACAGCGATTTCATCAAAAATGGCCTTATTCCCATAAACCCGTAAAAGACAAAAATTGTTGGTGATTAATTTATCCGTAATTCTACCGTTCTTATCCTTAATAAATCTTTCCAATCCTGCAAGGTTGTCATCTCCCTCAATGAAATGACGGAGTTTTTGCTTCTCCATCTTCCATATTTCTACATCCAGGTAACTGAATTCGTCTTTGCCTAAAGGATTTTGCTTTAACTGTTTTCCAATTTTTTCTTTTGGAGGAATATCCATAAGGGTTTCAATGGCATTGAAAAACTTATATTGCCTTTTTTCCTCCGAATAATCTTTTAGCTTTTTTGAGAATTCATCCAATGCTATGTTTTCCGCAAAAACAACCCAAAATCCTTTTTTATCAGGGGCGGGAGAAATAACTTCTATGCCCATGCGACTTAGCTCAGTTCGGAATGATTGCTCGTCAACATTTTGATTTATTTCCATTTTAAAGATAAGCGAAGGATCAAAATACTCACGATAACGTTTCTTTAAAATATTCTGATCTTGTTTGAGATTTTGGAATGTTTTTATTTGTGTCTCGTAAAAATCATTTTTATTTCTTCCCTCAATTATCTCATATCCACCGCCACCATGTTTTTTTCTATCGTATTCCTGGACTGTTTTTGGCAGTCTTAAATGTTCATATTGCTTTGGCATATTTACTTAACTCCGTTCGTACGCCCCTTAACATCTTTTCTTCTTTTTTGTTCAATAATGGCGGAAGACAGATCATCGATTTCAACGCTGTTCCTATTGCTTAGCACACTGTTTTTAATGGATTCGAAACAAATCAAGGCAATATCAGAAGGGGTCATACCATCTGTTTGTTTACATAATATTTTAATATCTAGAGAGTTGTCTTTTGTTATTACCTTCAAATATTTTTCGAAGATAAGTATCCTTCTTTTTTCATCAGGAATGTCAAAATACAGTATTTCATCAAATCTCCGCCACAAGGCTGGGTCTAATAGATGCTGATGATTGGTGGCAGCGATTATCAAACTATCTCCCGTGAAGTTATCAATCATCTGCAAAAAATTATTTACCACTCTTTTTATTTCACCGTGTTCATAGTGGTCGTCTCTATGTTTTCCAATTACGTCGAATTCATCAAATAAAACAACCCACTTGCCTTGTTCAAAAAAATCAAATATTTTCCGTAGGTTTGTAGCAGTTTCTCCGAGGTAAGATGAAACAATAGAATCAAATCTGATATAAACCATTGGATATCCGAGTAACGAACACATTAACTGGGCCGTTAGTGTTTTGCCTGTTCCGGGAGGGCCACAAAACAATAATTTTTGCTTCGGTTTTATGCCGTAAGTTGCAAGAATCTCTGATTTGTCATATTCCTGTAGTACTCTTTTTAAGGCAGCGACAATATCATCTGCCAAAATCACATCTGGCCAATCTAGATGAAACTCCTTTATCTCAAGAAGAGGAAATCCTTTATCTCCATCTCTTGGTATAGGTATGTTTTCTTTAAACCTTTTTTGATAGCCTTCGGAAGGAATGCCTATACCGCCATTGTTATTTAAAATATCCTTCAATTCCTTTACAAGGAGTCTATGTTTTTTTCTTTCTTCATTCTTGATTAATTCATTTGCTGCTTGCAAAAACGAATCATTGTCCTTGCCAACGAATGATCGAAAGAGTTGTTTTATTAAATCGCTGTTCATTATTCTTGTCTATTTCTCAAAAGCTTTTTTGATTAATGTTCTAACCATGTACTTTTTATAGTGTCAGTTAAATCGTAAAAATATTATCGCTTAACGACCCCACAGGCTTATACGCAAACAAACTAATTATACACGAAGACTTTTTTGTTTCCCACCCTCTTCTGTGAATGTTTTTGCAATCTCAAGAAAATAGTCTGTAGAAGGATCATTTCTTTAAGGCTGTCAGAGAATATAAATTTGAAAAAATTCAGATTAAAATTTAAAATTACTCCTTTGCAAACGCCTCTCGTAAAACTGACTGCATCAGCATTTCGGACTGTTCTTTGCGTTCGGATACTTGTTTTTCCAATTCGTCGGTCATGGCCATGAGTTTATCTACCCGCTCGACAATACCTTGTTGTTCCGCAAGAGGCGGAAGAGGAAAGACAAAATTATGCAACTCTTTGCCCGTAAAATGCTGAATACTTGCCCCTGTAAAATATCTTTCCAAATATCGATTCATGTCGGAAAGGAAAAGAAAATACAAAAAATATTTATTCATATCTCGCACAATGAACCTAACCCTATGAACTGCCTTTTGAAAATAGATATCACACTCCTGATCCCAAATAGCTGCTCTTCCAGGATATCCTCCTTCGCAGATAAGCAAGTCGCCTTTCCTGGCAGTATATTGCTCAACCTCTTCCTCACGAAACCGCATTTCGAGCAAATCAGACAAATCAAAAGTAAACCAGCGCACATTCAAATTTCTTAAATATTTACGATATATTCCGCGATTTTTTGCTTTGTCCAACATCTTACCAAGAGAATGCACTGCCACATTCCCCAACCGGCACCACACCCACCCATCAGGTAAATCAAAAGGTTTTTCGTCGTCAGTGATCGGTGCAAGCGGTTTGTCTTTCTTGATTTTTCCTTCTTTTATCAACCTCTCTTTTTCGGCTTTGATCTTCTCAAGCAATTTTGAGGCGTGATTATCGCCGCTGATAAGTTCAGGATGTTTATCCCGCCATTCGGACGTCAGTTTTCCTTCAATGGCCTCCTGCAATATTTGCTGGCGAAGTTGTTTGAGAAAAGATTGTTGGTGAGTTATCTCTCCGCTTAAATCACCCATTTCATTTTCAATTCTTTTGAAAAACGAAACGACCTCTTTTTGCGACTCAATATCCGGCAAGTGAATTTCAAGAGGCAGAAAATATTTAGGTTTTATTTCTGTTTTTATACCGCCTTTGACCTGATCTTTAAGAGCTTGTATAAAGGACTGACTCCTGACAAATCGCTTAAAGTAATCTATATCTATTTGCCTTTCATCAAAGGCATAGGATGAGTAATGAATAGTCGCCGTAATTGGTTCTTCTCCATGATAAACAGCAAGAGCACCCTTTGAAACATTGATCCCGGAAATAACAATATCTCCAGGTTCGACAATGATCATATCTGTCTTTGAACCTTTATCAGAAAGGTGAATTTCACCGGAAAAGTCGATCTTATTCAGCCTTTTCAAACCCTGCACAGCTTCATCACCCGGGTCATATCTGCCTTCCCGTTCTTTCAAAAACTGACTAATTTTTACCCTCTTCCACTCACGCATTCTTCTGCCCCTTTTTCTTCGGAAGCTTCTTTCCTTTTGCTTCGATCATCTTCACCGCTTTGTCAAAATCAGAAATGTAATTTTTATCCTGCTCTTTTCTGTACTTGTCGAATTCTTGTTCCGCTTTTTTCGCGGCATCGTCCGCACTTACAGTTCCCGCATGAGTCAGTATCCCCCGCTCACTCAGATGGATGAACTGGTCAAGTTTCTCTAACCAATCCTTCATTTTCATCAACCTGCCGTTGGTTGCCTGCAATTCTGCAAAGTCAAGATACAAAGACACAATAAGATTTAAACGTTTTAACTCATCTTCGGTAAGGTAGTTTTTAGCGATCTTTATATCATGCGCAGTGATGTAATTGCTTTTGAAATTGGTTAGCCCCATAAGAGGTTTTGTGCTGTCTGCCCGCTTGACGATAATCTCCGCCGCTGTGTGCCCATGAACGGCATAGTGCATCTTGTTTTGCACTGTAGCAAAAAATTCCGCAGTCAGTTTGTCGTCTTTTCTATAATCAATGCTGGTGGCATAAATATCAGTCACTTTCTGATAAAAGTTTCGCTCGCTGCTGCGAATATCGCGAATACGCTGTAAAAGTTCCTGAAAGTATCGCGCCTTTTCACCACCATGCTTTAATCGTTCGTCATCCAGAGCAAAACCTTTAATAATATATTCCTTCAGCCGTTGTGTGGCCCAAATCCGAAATTGTGTTCCGCGTAGCGACTTAACCCGGTATCCAACCGAAATAATGACATCAAGATTATAATGCTTCACAACATATTCTTTACCGTCTGAGCCAGTTCGTCGGAATTCCCGACATACTGATTTTTCATCAAGTTCGCCTTCTTTAAAAACATTCTGTATATGTTCGGTAATGGTCGACCGGCCTTTAGCAAAGAGTTCTGCCATCTGATCTTGCGTAAGCCAGACGGTCTCATTCTCCATTTTTACCTGAAGCCTGGTCTGCCCGTCTTCGGTCTGATAAAGAATAATTTGAGATATGTTTTGATTTTCGTCCATTGCTAATCTCCATCTTTTTTCAGGCGTTTTTTAATTCTTCTTTCAGCTTCTCCAAAAGCTCATCGCTTTTGCGGAACGAATCGTGAAGCATGGTCACCAGTTCCGCACTTGAATATGCGTGTTTTTCTTCTGGTGTATGCGGGTTCTTAATATCGAGGTTATAGCCATTCGCGGCAATCGTATCAATAGACGCCTTCCATGCCTGCTCGTTTTCCTTTCGTTTCTTCCACCACTTCTTAAGGCCGTCAAACTCGCTTTTCTGAATCAGCTTCGTCTTGCTGTACGCCTTAACGCCTTCGGGCAGTTTGTGTTCCCAGTACCAGATTTCTTTCGTCGGTTTGCCTTTCTCAAAAAAAAGTAAGTTTGTAGCAACGCTGGCATACGGTTGAAAGACTGAGTTAGGCAACCGCACGATGGTGTGCAGGTTGCAGTTTTCCAATACGTGCTGGCTGATGCGCTGTTTTACGCCGTCGCCGGTCAGCGAGCCATCGGGCAAAACTATCCCGGCGCGGCCTCCGTCTTTCAGATACCGCACCATGAGCATTAAAAATAAATCGGCGCTTTCCGTTGTCCGGAAATTCTGGGGAAAGTTGGTCTCTGCCCCGTCAGTAACTGAGGCGCCAAAGGGTGGATTGGCAAGGATGACGTCCACCCGATCTTTTTGCCCGATGGAGGTGTATTCGCGGTTTAAACTGTCGGTATAATCCACGTTCGGCACTTCAATGTCGTGCAATATCAGATTGGTAACACAGAGCATGAAAGGAAGCGGTTTAAATTTCATGCCGTGAATGTTCTTTTCAAGTACCTTGAGGTCATCAACACCTTTTATGTCTTGTTTGCGGATATTTTCTATGGCGCTGGTTAAGAATCCGCCGGTACCACAGGCAGTATCCAGTATTTTCTCGCCTAAACGAGGGTTGATCATTTCCGTAATAAACTCTGTTAAGGCGCGTGGGGTGTAAAATTCTCCATAATTTCCCGCGCTTTGAAGGTCGCGTAAGATCGTCTCATAGATATCGCCAAACACATGCCGGTCTTCCGAACTATTAAAATCAATCTGATTTAGCTCGTTAAGCACCTGACGGATGATAGTCCCGTTCTTCATGTAGTTATTGGTACCGTCAAATATCTCGCGGATGATAAGGGTGCGTTTGTTGCCGGAACTTACATCGAGGTTTTTCAGTTGAGGAATCAATTTCCCACCAATAAACTCTTTCAGTTCGTTGCCCGTCATACCTTCATCATCAGCCGCCCAATTGCGCCACTGCGATTTCTTTGGTATTGCTGAAACATATTTGTCATCGAGAAGTGCTATCTCTTTGTCCTTATCATCAAGGATTTTGAGGCTGATCATCCATCCCAACTGCTCAATGCGCTGTGCGTCTCCGGACACGCCCGGATCCTTGCGCATGATGTTCTGTAATGTTTTTATAATATTCCCGATATTTTTCATCTTGTTTCTCTCACAAAGTACACAGAGTTCACAAAGTTCTATATACTTCCATTGATAACTCGCCGAATACCATTCTTTAGTAAAATTTCATTAAAATTGATGAGTAATCCCAATTTCTTATTTGAAAGACGTATATAGGTAAGAAGTTGTTTCAAATGAATGTCTTCAATTTGTTTAACCGATTTTAACTCTATCAAAACGATATCATTTACAACGATATCTGCCCGATATCCTTCATCTATGATTATTCCCGCATAATTTATTGAAATACTTTTTTGCACCTCTGCTTTATAACCATTTCTGCTCAACTCAAAAACAAGCGCTTTTTCATACGCGGATTCTAACAGACCTGGACCCAAGGCAGAATGAACCTTAATAGCCAATCCAATAATTTTTTCACTTAATTCATTTTCATTCATTATTTTCTCCGTGAGCTTTGTGATCTTCGTGAGAACTCTTTACGCCGCTGTATAGAGTTCATGCTCCAGTTCTTCAATAACATGAAGATACTGGTCTCTTCCGCCGAAAATCTGCACGATTTCCGTGGGCGTCCCGATTTGATTAAACGGTTCTATTCTCAAAATTGCAAGGTCTTCTATGTTTTCAATGCCCTCATCAGCATATTTATCCAGGAGAGCCTCAATAACCTTCCGCGCTTTTCCCCCATATTTCGTGAAGTAATTGCGCTTTTGTACCGCTTCCACGCGCTCCCGCCGGGTAAGCGCAGGCACGTCCCACGCAATGTGGCAGACAAGGTCAAAGACGTCCAATTCCTTTTTTACCTCTGCCATCAGGTTCTCCGGGATAATTCCCTGTGACTCCAACTCCTCAATAACGGCCTTCTTTTTACGAGCGCCGTTCCATCTCGCAAGGAAATCATCTAGTGATTGAAACTCCCGTAAAATGCTCTTTTTTGTATAGTCTTTGAGGCTTCCGGTGACAAGTTTTCCGTTTGCGTCAAGATACTGAACCCGCTCATTTAACACGGAAACGTACACCCCGGCCACATATATTTTCTGCCGGGGTTCGGACACGATTTCGCCGCCCTGGACAACATTCGGCGGAAAGGTGTATTCGTCCGGTATTTCTTCTTCAAAATCCACAGGCAGGCCGGTTTCCGGGTCAATGATCTCCTGATCCTCTTCCGGATGAATATCCTGCTCAGTTAATTCTTCTTCACCCTTAACTTCGCGGATCATAACCGGATATCCATCGAAATCGGGGTCAGAGAAAAGCTCCGTCACGTTACGGAAATCCATGATTGCGAAGAACGTTTTATCATAGTCCTCATTTATACGGGTACCGCGTCCGATGATCTGCTTGAACTCGGTCATAGACCTGATGTTTGAATCAAGCACGATCAACTTGCAGGTCTGCGCGTCAACGCCGGTGGTCATCAATTTCGACGTGGTAGCAATAACCGGATAACGCTCAATTATCCACTTCGCGTTTGCCTTGCTCGTCATCACCGGTAATGCGCATGACGTACTTATGGTTCTCAAGAACAAGGTCGGGGTTTTCACTGGCAACTGCCTGCCGCATCCGTTCGGCATGTTCTATATCCACACAAAACACTATCGTTTTATCGAATCGGCTTGTTTTCCGTAAATATTCCGACACCTTTCTGGCGACAAGGTTTGTCCGCTCATCAATCACGAGATTTTTATCAAAATCCCTGGTGTTATAAATGCGGTCGTCAACCTCATTGCCATTTTTATCTTTTTTGCCAATCTCGGGACGCCAGCCTTCAAGGTCGGTATTAAGGCCAACTCGAATGACTTTGTAAGGGGCTAGAAATCCATCTTCAATGCCCTGCTTGAGCGTGTAGGTATAAATCGGATCGCCGAAGTATTCGATGTTTGATATTTCTTTTGTTTCCCGCGGTGTTGCAGTAAGGCCGATATGTGTCGCTGAGCTAAAATAATCTAGTGTCTAATTGCATAAATTGTTGATAGTATTTCTCTCTAAAAATCCCTTTATTCTATGGGTATTCGAGGCAACAAGATATCTTGTGTACTATTGCAATTAAACACTAGTATCGCCCTCCATGCGCTATCAGCGGCCGCGCTTCCGCGATGGCACTCATCAACAACCACAAGATCGAAGAAATCCCGGCTAAACTCTTTGTATGCGTCCTTATCCTCGTTATAGTTCGTTAACCCTTGATAAAGTGCAAGGTATATCTCGAATGCTTTATCAATCTTTTTCTTTTTTATAACGGTCATGCGATCTTTGAAGTGCTTAAAATCATTGCGCTTGGTTTGATCAATAAGCACATTGCGGTCTGCTAAAAAAAGTATCCGCTTCTTCCTGCTGTTTTTCCAAAGGCGGTAGATTATCTGAAAAGCAGTATAGGTCTTACCCGTTCCGGTAGCCATTACAAGCAGGATTCTGTTCTGCCCGCGGGCGATGGCTTCCACGGTTCGGTTAATGGCTATCTGTTGATAGTAACGAGGTGCGCGTCCAGAGCCGTCAAAGAAATAGTCAAAAGACGCGATCTCCTTCTGTTCGAGGGTTTCAATCTTTTTATACCTTTTGTACATCTTCCAAAGCTCATCGGGGGAAGGGAAAGAAGCTAAAGACAATTCTTTCTCGATTTGCCTGGAGAAACCGGAGCGGTCGTGTTGAATAAAGCCGTCGC
>CAYJPZ010000024.1:17182-29223 GCA_964372185.1 uncultured candidatus Brocadiaceae bacterium | reverse complement strand
TAACATGGGCAGCAGATTCTCTTTTGCTTATGCTGAGTTAACCCGATAGTCATAAACAATATTGAAAAGGATAGTTATTCCTTTCGTGCTGAAAAAGATTACTGGCAGTGGGAAGAGGCGGAGACCTTAAAAAAACATTACGAAGAGATTAAAAGCCAGTGGATATAAGCCAATTCCTCCTTGCATTGCCTGAAGGCCTTTCTGGACTGCATTTTATTGAGAAGTTGGAATGTTATCAGAGACATGGTCGTTTCTAAGGTAGTGGGGAATAATATAGTTTATCTTCCAGTGATGGAAGGTGATGATGGGTTTTAACAACTGGGCAAGAAAAACAGCGCAAAATATAGCCGAAAAAGATACACCCATTGTATACATAACAATCACCAAATTAAAACCGGTTTCTGCATTTTCAGACGTAGTGTTAGCTAGTCATAAAATGATTTTTTTTACTTCCGTATATACAGATTTTTAGAATTCGACAACGATGAGAAAGATAGTTGATTTTGTTGTTGTTTTTGATGACGGTGTAAGAAAACGCCACTATCATGAAACAGAGATGGGAAGTGTCACCTATTTCAGTGTTCAATTAGAAATAGAAGTTAAAGGTGAATGGAAAGTTGCAGTAAGATATGATTGTTCTCATGGATTTTCGCATATAGACAAATATGATATGAAAGGGAGCCAGATAAAGAAAGAAGTGGACTTAAGCTTTGAAAGTGCCTTAACTTATGGGGATTGGGATATAAACAAAAACTGGTTAAAATATAAAGAAGAATTTATGAAAGGAGCAAGTGATGAATAAATATGCTGAATTTTTGGCAATGGTTTCTACAGAATTTCATAGATACTTGATGGAAAATGAGGAACTTGCAGACAAAATCCCAGCTAATGCACTCATTATATTCCAGATTGAAGAGGAAGAAGGGTTCAATAATTGGCATAAAGAGACATCTCTAAAAAACAGAGAAACAAATCAGCCTGTAATATATATTCATGTTAAGAAATGGAGGAAGCATTCCTCCATTGAAGAGATAAGCATGGCAGGTGTTGCATAAGCTTCCGTAAATTACCTAAAAACTTTCGAATATCCGTGTCTGTCTTAAACTGAGGAAGCAAACATGCTCGATGACGGTCTTATAAAACAACTCGTTGAAAGATTGAAACCGCTAAATCCGAAAAGGGTTATATTGTTTGGAAGCAATGCACTTGGACGGCCTTGTCCAGACAGTGTATAGAAAAGTGTTTTAAGGCAGTTTTAGAAGAACATGAATTGGGGGTTTCGAAGATTCATAGTCTTATGACTCTTTATGAAGATGTAAAGAGGATATGCGGCGTTAGCGTTGATGAAGACATCTTAGATATGCTCGACAAGCTCTATATAGATGCGCGTTATCCATCAGAATTGGGGCTTCTGCCTTATGGAAAGCCGACCATCGGAGATGCAAAAGAATTTTATCGTTTTGCAACGGATATTCACGATAAGATTAAAAGTTTTCTGGAAAGCAAATGATAGATAAAATGAAACTCCTGCTTATAAACCCCTACTTCGAAGGCCGTGTTTACACGCCGTCCATTGGCCTCCTTGTGCTTGCTACCACGGTGCGCAGGGAAATGGGTATACCGGTACGGGTTTTGGAGCCGTCGTTGCAAGGGTATTCGTTCCAGCGGGTGGTGGATATTGCAAAGGACTATACACATATAGGCGTCTCCTGTTACACCGAGTCGCGTTTTTCTTCCGTTGACCTTGCGCTGGCAATGAAAGGGACGGGACGAGACAAGATAATTATCTTTGGCGGACCTCACGTTACGTCCCTGGGCGGCGCCTTCTTAAAAGAGTATCCTATTGTCGATCTCATGATCCGCTCCGACGGTGAAAAGGCACTCATGGGGATTCTCCGGGGAAGCGATTTTTCTACCCTGCCGGGGCTTGTCTATCGCGGGACAGACGGACGCATTATTGAAAACCCCATCGTAAGGGACAAGAAGGTTAACTGCCTGGACGTCGATTACGACTTTATTGAAGACGTGATCGCCAACTGGAAGGATTTTGAAGTGCCGGGCCGGCTGCTCAAGAAAAACCATCTGCCCATTATGGCCTCCATGGGATGCCCCTTCCAATGCCGTTTTTGCGCGGCGCCGGAATTGGGCGGCGGTTTGTGGCGCGGCGCCGGGACCATTGACCTGGTGAACCGCATTGAAAGACTTGCAAAGGAGCGGGGGATCGGTTACTTTCGTTTTTACGATCCCCTGTTTACCGCCAACGAAAAGAAGATTCAGGAACTGTGTAGACTTATTATCGAACGGAAATTATCGGTGAATTTTCGGGTTGATATACGGGTTGGCACGCGCAGGGATACCCTCGAATTGCTCAAAAAAGCAGGCTGCGACGTGGTGGGATTTGGGGTGGAAACCGGCTCCGATAAGCTGTTAAAAATTGCAGGCAAGGGTGTCTCCAGGCGCCAGGTGCTTGAAACGATTCAGGTTTGCAGGGATTTGGGGTTTTGGATTATCGGGTTCTTTATTTACTTTTTCCCCAATGAAGACGAGTATGACCGGCGGCAGACGATGGACTTGTTCAGATATTTCGACGTCCTGAACATCCAGTTCTTCAAGATTTATCCGGGAACCTCGTACTATCGGGAATTCATTGAGCAACGGGTTATGCAGGAATCATTCTGGTTTGACCGTTCGATCCCTTCAGACACCTATTATTGCAAAGAGACCTTTCCCCATGCGGAATTTTCTGTCAATGAGGGGATGCGGAAGATCGCCATGTCGTACGACCTTATCAATGTAAAATCCTTTGGCAACAGTTTTAAAAGAAACGGCTGGAAGGCGTTGATGACCCTGGTCTACTCAATGGCACATTACGTCATGTTGCGTTCCGACGCCTTGTTTAATTTTAAAAATTTTCTTGCCGCACGCGGGGCGCTCAAACCCCTCAAATGGCTGTTTGCGCTCGCCAGGGGTAATCCGTGGTGACGCATCCGGGAATGGCTTACTATGCAAGTTGCGCTTATTAACCCCTACTTTGGCGAGGGGTCTAACTGGGAGACGAGCGGCGCCGTTCACAGCCCGCCCTTAAACCTTGGTTTTATCGCCACCTACCTGCGTGACCATGGCGGCGTAACGTGCCGGGTAATCGACCCCTTTCCGCAGGGAATGAGTGTGGAAGGCGTCTTAAAGGCAATCGTGGATTACGGCGTCGTCGGCCTTGCCTGTTACACCGATACCCGCCACTATTGTTTTAACTTTGCGAAAAGGGTTAAAGAACTATATCCCGATAAACTCCTCGTGGTGGGCGGACCGCACTGCTTCTCACTCGACCAACTGATATTGAAACACTACCCCTTTGTGGATGCGGTTATCAGGGGGGAAGGTGAACAATCCTTGCTTGACCTGGCAAAGGGAACCGACCCGGCGACGATCCCCGGCCTTACCTGGCGCAAGGACGGGAAGATTATTCAGAACCAGAAACGCCCGCTATTAGCGGATATTGACTCCCTTTACGTGGATTACGACCTCCTGCCGGACATGTCGTACTACGGCGGTGACAACGAGGCGCCGGCAAGCCTCCGGCATCTTCGGCAGGTGTATTTTATCTCTTCGCGAGGATGTCCATTCCAGTGTATTTACTGCGCCAATGACCACTGGGAGCGGAGCTGGCGTCCCATGAGTCCGGCAACGCTCGCCGGCCATATAGAACGCATCGTGAAGAAATATAACGTCGAATATTTCCGGTTTTACGACGACCTTTTCACGGTGAACAAAAAATGGGTAATGGAGTTTTGTGACCTCCTTGAACAAAGGGCGCTGAAGGTCAAATTCAGGGTGCTTATCCGGGGAGACACCAAGCCGGAGGTGATCCAAAGGTTGTGCCAGGTGGGGCTGGTTGCCGTGGGGCTGGGCGTTGAATCAGGCTCAGACCGTATGTTGAAGGCGATTGCGAAGGGCATTACTTCAAAGCAACTCATCGAGACCATGACCGAATGCAAACGGCTTGGCCTGTGGCTGGTCGGCTCTTTTATCCTTTCACTACCAGGTGAAACCCCTGCCGACTTTAAGGCGAGCAAGAAATTGATGGCATATCCTGATGTTTTTCAGGCGCCGATCATGACCATCTTTCCCGGCACTCCTCTTTATACTCAACTGAAAAACACCGGTGAAATTAATGACGAGATATGGTTTGACCCCACGCAGCAAGGGCGAATTTTATACTGCAAAGAAAATTTCCCCTCGGCGCGTTATTCACGAGAAGAGCTAGCCAAATTACAGCTTTATATTTATAATTATAAGAACCTGATATCGCCCGTAGCGCTCTTCCGCCTTTACGGGCCCGCCAGAGGCATGTTAAATCTGGTTAAATCGGCTTTGGATTTTGTAGCTCAGGGCAGGGTCACGAAGGTGATTGAGCAAAACCCTCGTTTGAAGAGGAAAATATTGAATGTGTTGCGTTTGAAGAAGGTGTAGTGTTACCCTACAAAAAACATCTTTTTTAGCCGGGTAGGGTGGGCATTGCCCACCAATGAACTTTGTTCGTTACGCAAAAGGGCATAGCTTACCCGGAGTTTTGCAATGCCCTGTCCTACCGGGTGGTATTAAGGGGTTTTTCGACAGAACTTGCAAGGGACACATGGAAGATTCTGTGATTCTTGGAGAATTAATAATTGAAGAAAAGAATAATAATGACGCTGGTAATCGTCTTGATTGCCCTCGTTTCTTTTGAATTTACGGCGGATGCCCGGCATGAGAAGTTTTTTGATATCATCGACGAAGTAACTTACGGGGAAGAGTGCTTACAGACATGGCAGATGGAAGAGGCGTCCGCGGTCGCCAATAAACTCCTCCTGCAGCACGCGCCGGGAAACCCTTATGTGTGCTTTTTTGCGGGTGAGGTGCGTTTTTACGAAGGGAATTATCAGGAGTCGTTGTCTTTATTAAAAGAGGCCGCGAAGGAACCCTTTCTTGCGCAAAAGGCACAGGAATTTTATGACTTTGTAAACAAGGTTTACCAAACGACGGACAAGTTTAAAGAGGTTAAGACCGAACACTTCCTCTTCCGGTACCATGAAGAAAAGGACGCCATCCTGGCCGACTACGCCCTGGACGCCCTTGAAAAGGCCTACCACGCCATCGGGGAAGACCTTCACTATTTCCCCAAGCCGCCCGTTCTCGTTGAGGTGTTTCCCGACGCCGAAAGCTTTTGCACGATCTCCACGCTTACCAAGGAGGAGATAGAAACGTCCGGCACCGTCGCTATCTGCCTGTTTAACCGGGTAATCATCACCAGCCCGCGCCTACAGCCCAGGGGATACCAATGGCTCGACACCCTTAGCCATGAGCTGGTACACTACGTAATCATGAAAAAGACCCGCAACCGCGTGCCTATCTGGCTGCATGAAGGCCTTGCGAAGTATGAGGAAGGGCGCTGGATTGCAGGCTTACCCCCCGCGCTTCCCGTGTCGTTGGAGAGTTTGGTGGCCGAAGCGATTGAAAAGGATTATTTCATTACCTTCGGGCAAATGCACCCCTCGCTGGCAAAATTGAAAAAGAGGGAGGATACAGCCCTTGCCTTTGCCGAGGTCTTTACCGTGATCGACTATCTCTTTCACCGTGGCGGTTATCCGTTGCTTGTTTCCATCCTGGATAGCATTAAGGACGGCAAATCAACCGAGGACGCCGTGTCCGCAGTTATGGGCGTTTCGTTTGCCGAATTTGAGAAGGGGTGGCTGCAGGATTTGAAACAAAAACCATTCCGGCGAATTCACGGCATCCAGGTGCTTCCGACCAAGCTAAAAGAGACGTCAACGATTGTGGATGACGTGGAGAGCGTCGCCGAAATAGAGGTAAAAGACGCCAAAAAACACGCCATACTCGGCGACCTCTTACGCAGGGAGGGTTTGCATGGAGCGGCTATCGTGGAATATGAAAAGGCATTCAACAAGGCGGGCGTTATCTCTCCGCAAATACAGAACAAATTGGCGACGGCCTACCTCATGAACAACCAGTATGACAAGGCCGGTGAGGTGTTAAAGACCGCCCTGGCCTATTATCCCGAATATTCCCCGACGTACCTTTCGTTGGGTGAACTCTACCTGCGCAAGGGGGAATACACCGCCGCCGTTGAAATCCTGCAACAGGCAAACCACCTGAATCCTTTTAACCCCATTATTCACAAAAACCTGGCGACGTTATACGGTAAGTTGGGTAAAAAAGAGGATGCGGCGGTGGAGCTACAGAGGCTCATGCTACTGGCAAGATAGGGCAGGGTTTCAGCCTTGCTCCGGATGCATTCCCATACGTATTAAGTTACTATGTTAAGAGATAAATTTTTACAATTTTTCAGCAAAAATATTTTTTGCAAAATCTCGTATTCCATATTGTATAAGGCTTTGAAGTGGATTTTAACCCTGCCCAACTTTTGGTTGCAGAGGAACCTCAATATCGAATATCGAACAAGTCGTCATGTTGCAAATGCAACATGACGACTTGCGCGCTATGCCGTCTTTCGGTATTGCTGGGCAATGAGCGGGGTTTCACCCTTGACAACCTCAGGCGTGACGCGGAAGGTGGCCGTTTCTTTATTGGACGGCAAGTGGTACATGGCGTCTAACATAAATCTTTCGAAAATAGACCGTAACGCCCTTGCACCGGTCTTCTTTTCCATCGACTTTTTGCTGATTTCTATGAGCGATTCTTTGGTAAACTCCAACTGTGCGTCTTCCATCGAAAAGAATTTTTGATATTGCTTGACGATCGCGTTCTTCGGCTCCGTCATCACCTTGATCAGGTCTTCCTCGGTAAGCGGCATCAAGGGCGCAATAATGGGCAGCCGTCCGACGAACTCTACAATCATACCGTAATCAATAATGTCCTCCACCTCCACCTTGCACAGCACGTCGGCCAGGGATTCTTCGCCCTTATCAAACCTTACCGAGTCGAAGCCGATGGTGGTCTTGCCGATCCTCCTCCGGGTGATTTCCTCTATTCCGGAAAAGGTGCCGCCGCAGATAAAGAGGATGTTTTTCGTGTCCATCTGAATGTATTGTTGTTCGGGGTGTTTTCTTCCACCCTGTGGCGGTATATTGGAAATGGTGCCTTCCAGCATCTTCAACAATGCCTGCTGAACACCTTCACCGGAGACGTCCCGGGTGATGGAAGAATTGGCGTTTTTCCTGGCGATCTTATCTATTTCGTCAATGTAAATAATACCCTGTTGCGCCCGCGGAAGGTTAAAATCCGCGTTTCTCAGCAGCGCCAACAACACATTTTCCACATCTTCCCCCACGTAGCCCGCCTCCGTAAGCGTTGTTGCGTCGGCGATTGCAAAAGGGACGTCAATTATCCTGGCAAGGGTGCGGGCAAGGAGCGTCTTTCCGGAGCCGGTAGGCCCTATAAGCAGTATGTTACTCTTTTCCAGTTCTACGTCATCTTTTCCGGCTGCCGTAATAAGGCGTTTATAGTGGTTATATACGGCAACGGCAAGGGTCTTTTTTGCCTTATCCTGCCCAATGATATATTCGTCCAACCGTTCTTTAATCTGGGACGGCGTGGGCGTCTTCTCTAAAGGTTTCACCGGCACCGTCTTTTGATCTTTTTTCAAAAGGGTGTTGCACGCATCAACGCATTCGTTGCAGATAAAAACATCCTCGCTGCCCTGTATTAAACGCCCTACAACGTCAGGACCTCTCCCACAAAAGGAGCAAGACTTCTTTCCCCCGGCGGCTTTTTTAGCCATATCTTATCCCTCAAGTATACTATCAAAAAATCCAATACGAACGAGCGCAATTGGCCTAATGCGACGTCCATCAGAATAGCAATTATGTTCAAAATCATAACACATCATATAAAAATACACAAATAGTTTTTGCCGGGGCGGCAAGGCCTGAAGGCATCAATAATCACCATTAAAGGTAAGGGATTTGGTGAGCAACCGGGCATACATGGTAATAGCATCATTGGCCTGGAACCTCAAGGCATGGTTTGGCATGTTGATGCCAAATGCAGGAAGGGGAGAGCAGGTGTTAAAGATGGAATTCCGGCGGTTTCTCAATACCGTGGTAATGCTTCCCTGTCAGACGTTAGAAGAGTTTTTTCCCCTGCAAATGGAGTATGAATGCTACCGGGCAGTCAAAAACACGATTCGATAAGAAAAAATAGTCCCCAAAAGTGAAGTTAAAATGATTTCCGTTCCGGCAAAACCCGCATTCCAAAAAACCTCGCTTGTTTTAGGGCTAGGACAAAACCTTTTCCCCTAAAAAAGGCTGAATCTCATACCTTGCCGAGGCAAAGCAGCATATCGAGAAGCCCTCGCCGGATCATCATTACGGCAATGGCTGCAAGCAGCAGGGACGCAACCTTGGCGAACGCCTTGGAGCCGCCGTCACCCATCAGCCGGTAGATGTATTCCGATTTCAGGAATATGATCCATACCATAAGCAGATTGGCTACCAGCGCGGTGATGGTTGGAATGTAACCGTAGGTGTCTACGGTTACGATGATCGTTGTCAGGACGGCCGGTCCTACTACCAGCGGGATTCCTAAGGGGACGACGCCCATCGTCGAGGTAACTTCCCGCCGCCTCTTTTCTGCAAAGAGCAAATCGTTGATGGCAAAGACCAGCAGGAGGAGTCCCCCCGCTACCTTAAAGTCGTACACCTCGATTCCCAGCACCGAAAAGACAAATTTTCCAACGGCAAGAAACGCGATGCTAACGGAAATGGCGGTAATGATGGCCTGACTCACCACTTTTGTCTTCTGAGGTCTTTCCATCCCTTCCACTAACGACATAAAGATGGGCAGCACGCCGAGGACGTCGATGGCTATAAATAGCGGGATAAAGGCAAACAGGAAGTTATGCCAATGCCCTATGTGCAGGATTTGCAGTTCACTCATAACCCGGAAGTAGTCACCATCTTTGTAAAATGTTGTGTAGCTCAAACCTTCAGGTTTGATGGACGTTGCACTTGGTACAGGCACCGGGGGTGCATTTTCAAACTTTCTATATACAGCTCAATTGCTTCCTTTGCCATTTTGATTGCATCCTCAATAGTATCTCCGTAGGTAATACATCCTGGTAAAGTAGGAACAATTACCGTATAGCCACCTTCTGGTTCTTTCCTGAGTAAAAGATGATTGGAAATTGCTTTTTCCCATCGGAAAGCCAATAAAGCAACAGCGAAGAAGATTTTAATTTTTTCAGTAAAGTCAAAAACCAAGCAGCTTCCCGTTTCCCCTTTTCCGCAAAGAGCAAATCGTGGATGGCAGAGAGCAGCAAGAGCAGCCCACCCGCCACTTTGAAGCCGGAGTCCATCAGGGCTGAAGCCTTGAGCTACAGGGGAACCATATAATCCAGGGCGGCTGCGGCTACATTTACGACAGTTTCTTCGCCGGCCCTCAGGCTTTCGGCGCTGATGTCCTGCATGTTTTGCTTATTCACTACCCCCGTTACACAACCGCCTCTCAAGCCCATCGAGGCCGTAAGGGTTAAGACGGTTGATGACTCCATCTCATAGTTCAACACGTGGAGCTTTTGCCATTCCGCGGTGCTTCCCTGAAACCTTCGCAGGATATATTTATTGAATGAGTCCTGCCGCTCCTCGCCGGAGTAAAAGGTGTCGGAAGAGGCCGTAACGCCGACGTGATACCGTGCGTTTATTTTTTTCGCACCGCTGATAAGGGCGTTGAGGACTTCATGGTGCGCGACTGCCGGGTATTCAATGGGGGCATAATTGGTCGATGCGCCGTCAAGACGTACGGAACCGGAGGTGATAACAACGTCGCCGATACCGATGTATTCCTGGATAGCGCGCGTCGTTCCCACCCGGATAAAGGTGGTTACTCCAAGCTGCGCCAGCTCATCAATCGCAATGGACGTGGAAGGGCCGCCGATCCCCGTTGAGGTGACCAGTATCTTTTGATTCTTTATGCCGGTAAGGTACGTGCAAAACTCCCTCTTCCACGCTAATTTCAGACAATCCGTTTTATAGGTGCGGGCAACCGTTCCAGCGATAGTTTGAGACCGGAAAGGGTCGCCCGGCAACAGGGCAATTTTGGCGCCTTGAATCTTTTCTGCGTTGAGGTCTAAGTGATAAACGTTCTTCATATTTCCACAGATGTCACCGTCAGAAAGAGCCTGAGATCAGGTGTTCTATCAACCGATGCCCTTCCTTGATATGAAGGCCTGACGCATTGGCATTCGCCTCGGAATAGGCAAGGCCTGCGCCCTTCGCTATACCTGAGCCATAGACCGCAAAAGGTACGGCCTCCGGCGTGTGCGTCCGTTTAACGATGGGCGTATAATGGTCGGGTAGCACCAGTATGCGCAGGTGGCGGAATCGGTCTTTAGCGTTGAGAATGGGGCCGATGATCTTGCTGTCAATCTGTTCAATCGCCAGCACCTTTTCGTGTACGTTGCCCTCGTGCCCCGCCTCGTCTGTCGCCTCAATGTGGACAAGCACCACGTCGTGGTCTTCCAACGCCTCTATGGCATATTGCCCCTTGTTGGCGTAATTCGTATCCAGGTAGCCGGTTGCGCCGGGGACGTCGATAATATCCCAGCCAATACATCCGGCGATGCCTCTGATTAAATCCACGGCAGTAATAGCCGCGCCGGTGAGTTGAAACCGCTCCTCAAAGGTGGGCATATCAGGGCGATTTCCCTGTCCCCATAACCAGACCATATTTGCAGGATTTTCCTGCAGGTCTATACGCACCTTGTTTATATCGTGGTCTGACAGGATAGCGCGGGAACGGGCCATAAGGTCTTTCAGTATCTCACTGCCGTTCCCCTTCGGAAGGTGCTTCTGAATGGACTCTCCCATAATATCGTGCGGCGGAAAACATTTGGCATTCATTTTTTGCTTGCCCGTGTAGACCATGAGATGCCGGTAACTCTTGCCCGTGTAAAATTGAATGGTATCGCTGCCCAATTCCTGACTCAGCAGTTTAATGAGGACGTCCGCTTCGTCCGTTTTGATATGTCCGGCGCAAAAGTCTTCCAGGACGTCCTCGTTAGCGGTAATAAAGTTGCAGCGAAACGCCCAGTCAGTGATGTTTAGTTTGACGCCCATACTGACCGCCTCTAAGGGCGCCCGGCCTGTATAATATTTCTTGGGGTCATAGCCTAATAACGTAAGGTTTGCGACGTCGCTCCCGGCCGGAAACCCGGACGGAATGGTTCGAACCGTGCCAAGGAGGCCATTCTGTGCGATAAAATCAAGGTTAGGGGTGCGCGCCGTCTCTACCGGCGTTCTGCCACTGAGTTTATCCACAGGATAATCTGCCATGCCGTCGGGGATAATAATACAGTATTTCACCAAAAACCTCCTAGCCCGAACAAGTCGGAAGAGTAACCACCGGGACGCTGGGAAAAGGAACGCCTGCTCCATTCCGTCTTGTCCAGAGCATCCCAATCCATGTTGTCCGTGATTTTTATTACGAGAAAATAAAAAGTAACGCATTGACAAATTAACAGCGAAACATTGCTTTTATTTTATCAGTCTTTTCAAGGCATTCAAGGGAATTTAATCCTTGTCTGCTTTTATGAGTCCGGATATGCTTTTATGGTTATGCGCGGTAAAGGGTGCAACGCAAAACCGTAAACAGTTTCGGGCATTCCCCTGAGACATTAAGTTACGGATTGTTTTATCCAAATAACCCGTAACTACTCAGGGCAACAGCTTCGCACAGCGGCAACTGCCGGAATTACATCTTAATTCTCACACAAAGGCACAAAGTACACGAAGAAATACAAAAAACCTTTTTGGTTTAAACCCAAGGTCTAAAGCCCTTCTTTGTGCCTTTGTGGCTTTGTGTAAGACAGACCTGAGTAGTTACCGAAAACAAGCTATAAATGTAAGCCAGGCTTTTACTGACGCTATTTCGCGGTGAATTGCCTGAGTTTGTTGGCTAATTATTGGCCAACAAGGAAAGATTCGCTCCCCGTTATTTCTCCAGATAAAACCAAAAAAAACTTGCATTCTTCTTCATTTTTGTATATCGTCATTTCTAAAGAAGCTTGACATTGCAAAACGGTAAAT
>CAYJPZ010000024.1:0-17172 GCA_964372185.1 uncultured candidatus Brocadiaceae bacterium | reverse complement strand
AATCTCTGATTGCCTTCGCCGAGGGGTGAAGACCATGCAGAAAGCTCGTTCCGTAACAACAAGTTCGAACATAACCATCAAACGTCCATCAGACACATCGGAAACGGACAGGAAGCCGAAACGCATGGACCGTCTTTGTGAAGCTCTTCGTTCCCGTCATTACAGCCGCCGCACAGAGGAGACCTATTGTCATTGGGTCAAGCGGTTCATCTTCTTCCATAAGGTTCGTCACCCAGCGGAAATGGCTGAGCCGGAAACCAACGCCTTCCTCACCCATCTCGCCGTGACGGAAAAGGTGAGTGCCTCAACGCAAAACCAGGCGCTCTCTGCACTTCTGTTCCTCTACCGCCATGTGATTGATCGCGAAGTCGGCGATCTTGGCAAGGTCATACGCGCCCGCAAGCCAACACGTCTGCCCGTGGTTATGACACGCGATGAAGTGAAAGCCGTTCTTGCGAACTTGAAGGGCGACAAGTGGCTCATGGCATCGCTTATGTACGGCGCGGGGCTGCGCCTAATGGAATGCCTGCGCCTGCGGGTTCAGGATATTGACTTTGCGCGGAACGAGATACTCATTCGCGACGGTAAGGGAGCGAAAGACCGGATCACCATGCTTCCGGAATCGCTCAAGGCACCGCTTCAGGCGTGTCTCAAGAAAGGCAAGGCGATCCATGAGAAAGACCTGGCCGAAGGCTGGGGACACGTTCAAATGCCCGGCGCACTCGACCGCAAATATCCCAATGCGCCGAAGGAATGGCGCTGGCAGTGGGTCTTTCCGCAGGAAAACCGGTGAAAGAATACCGTGACCGGTGAAGAAGGGCGGCACCATATCCACGAGACTATTCTTCAGCGGGCAGTCAAGGAAGCAGTCCGCAATGCGGGTGTAGTCAAGCACGCTGGTTGCCACACCTTCCGTCACTCCTTTGCTACGCATTTGCTTGAGGCTGGTTATGATATCCGCACCATCCAGGAACTTCCTGGCCACAAAGACGTTAGCACAACAATGATCTACACCCATGTCTTGAACAAAGGCGGTCACGGTGTCAGAAGTCCAGTCGATGGCCTGTAGGCTGGTTTATACAGACTGTATAAACCGGAATGGTCAATTTAGTTAACAGGTAGTAAATGCTTGATGTTAAATAAGTTACAACCAATAACAAGAACAAACGGCAACTTCTTATATATATCGAAACAGTCTGTGTTTGCCGTTTTATACAGACTGTATAATCATTGTTAGCTTTAAAAAATTAAGAAAGATGATGAAATGACGAGAAAAGAAAAATTTTATAAATTTATCGAAAATAATAAGAAAAAATTGGAAGAGCTTGGAGTTCTATCTGTTGGTATTTTTGGTTCTGTAGCAAGAGGTGAAGATACGGAAAACAGCGATTATGATATTCTTGTTGAATTCAAGAAGAATAAAAAATCATTTAAGACTTTTGCGATGTTATGTGATTTGTTAGATGACAGTCTTGGAGAAGACTATGAATTAATCACTCAAGAAAGTTTAAGTCCTTATATCAGTCCATATATATTGAAGGAAGTGGAAAATGTCAAAATTGCCTCTTGAATACTTGAGGCACATATTTGCAGAACTAAAATTTTTAAGGGATGAAGTGGCTAAAATCTCTGAAAATGACTTTTATTCCAGCGAAACGCTAAAGAGGGCTTTTGTTAGAAGTCTGGAAATAATTGGTGAAGCCACGAAAAATATTCCTGAAGATTTCAGAAATCAGCATAATGAGATAGATTGGAAAAATATGGCGAGGATGAGAGATAAGTTGATTCACCACTACTTTGGCGTTGATTATTTCATAGTTTGGGATGTTGCAAAAAATGAAATACCGTCTTTGTATGTTAAGATTCTAAAGATTATCCAGTATGAAGAAAAATGCTAACAAGGCGCTTCACCTGACCGCTATTCCGCTGCGCTCCATAGCGGCAGGTGAGCTTTGTCGTTGTACGTAAGAAATATGAACCAAATTAGTCATATCATTACAGTTAAGGAGGCCTAATAAATGGAAAGCGTTATTGACAGCCTAATTAACAAACTCCGAAATCCTAAGATCGGGCTTCCAACACTTTCGGGATTAATTATTGTTAGTTTTCTATCCATTTTTAATAAGGAATATCATTTCTTAAATGATGTCCTACGAGTGATTGCAGCATTGATTTTAGGGTTTGTTATTGATCACATCGTCAAAGATAGAGTCATTGAAACACATCGTCATCGTGAGCGCTTGAAAGTGATAGAGGAAGTCACGGGGCTATATAAATTTGATCTCCAATCCATATTGCCTGACCGCGATAGTAAAACCATCGGACATAAAGATTTCGGTTTTTTCATCAGAATGAAAGATTTTCAGCCCCGCCAGGAAATTATACTCATTGGAATAACGAATGGCTATCTGGTAAACGAAGTTCCTGACCAAATGAAGTCATTCTTGAAAGCGCACCCGAAACTTTCTATAATCGCTTGTTTTCTAAATCCCGATTCCCCTTGCGCACCTTTGAGATCGCTTGAAGTATTCAATACCGATTCTAAAACAAGAAACAATATTGAAAACGCAATAGGAGGTTGGAGATCCTTACAGGCATGCTTTCCAGGGAGAATTATTTTAAAGAAATTGAACGTCAACACTATTCCGTATGCAGAATATCAGGCAATTGATGTGACCAATGAAGAAGGAATTATTCTTTTTACACCGATTACTTACAAGGAACATACAATTCGTCGCCCTGTTTTATCATAAAACGTACGAACGATAATGATAACGTCCTGTATCCATTCCACGCCAGAACTATTGACAGACTTTTAGCCGAAGCTGCGGAACTGTGATAAAAGAGCAGAATCACATAGAAGTAAAGGAGAGTACAACAATGCCATCGAGACCGACGCCGAATAGCGTCGGTCATTTTTCCGCAAGGAGTTGTGGCGGCGCGGCTCATGGCTCGCGTTATATTTTAAAATGGCAAATAATATTAAAAAACTTTGCAAGGTAATCAACAATCATCTTCATGATCTTGATAGGGTCCTAAATGGTATGATTGATGATATGCCTTATTTTGATTTTGCTAAACATTACAACCTGTTAGTTGAAGAAATATCAAAGAAAAAAAACCTCAATAAAGAACGTATAGAAATTTTAGGTAATTATTATTCCATGTGTGAGTTTTTAGAATGGGAATATAAAAAATGGGACCATAAAAATTGGGAGAAAAACACTTCGTACGATAAAATAAATTCCATGTATGTTGCCATTTACAGCTCGTGCAATACGAGAATTATTGATTTTTTGAAAATATACGCTCCCGAAAGTATAGAAGAAATATCTTACGATGATGGTGAACCATTAACCATTACTCCATTTATCGAAAATGTTGAGAAATCATCTGCAAGCTGGTTCAAACGGCTTTTTAGTTCGATTAATTTTAAACCGGGATATGCCGGAATTTCCGTTGATATTAAAAAACTGTTTACTAAGGGAAGATAATTGAAATATAACATTTTGCTAGTAGGGACGCGCAAAACGACCGCGCGCCCCACAGCAATACGTTATGTGCTTATCAGTTATCGTAATAGAGTATTTTAATTATATTTTAGGAGGGACTGGATTATGTCCACAAATATCAAGCATGTCATTGAAGAAGTAAAACATTTAAATGCTTACGAAAAGGCATTTGTTGCTCATTGTCTAATTTCTTCACTTGAAACGGAGCAAGATGAAGGGGTTGATTTAGCGTGGTCGGAATTGGCTGAAAAAAGGTACGCAGAACTAGTTTCTGGGAAAGTTGAGTCCGTATCCTGGGAAGATATAAAGAAAGAGGTTAAAGGATAGCCGGGATGTTAAAATTAAGTTTTCACCCTAATGTCTCCTGCGAAATAAAGGCTTCTTACATTTGGTATCAAGAAAAGGTGGATGGCTTAGGTGAAGATTTCATAAACGAACTTGAATCTGCCTATCAAGCAATTATTGAATTCCCTCAAACATGGCCAAAATTTCAAAAAGGTTTCAGAAGATTCTTACTTTCCAGGTTTCCTTTCTCAGTGATTTATCGAAAGAACGGTAATATAATTTATGTCGTTGCTGTAATGCACAATAGCAGAAAGCCAGGTTATTGGTTAAATCGCACATAACCAGTCGCTCCACCTGACCCAAAACCAGCAACTTTTTTATTCAAAGTGGCATTGTCATTAAAGTTTTCAGTTTTTCCCAGGCTGTATCTGCTTGTGGTTTTGGGCAGGTGAGCTTAATCGTTAGGCTTGGTTCCTATATGGTATTGATATGTTTAAACATACGAATTACTTTGAAAAAGATGTCCTGGCAAAACGACCATATCTAAAAAAGGAGTGGTGTGAACGAGTCGTCTCATTCAGAAGGTATATAGAAGAGCAACCTGATGGACGATTTCGTTTTTGGGGTCAAGTCCCAGAATACGGAAACAAATATCTTCGCGTTGTGACACTTCCAGACCAGAAGACTATTCACAACGCTTTTTTTGACCGAGATTTTAAGGAGGTGAACTGAAATGAGACTTAGTTATCATGCTGACACCGATTCCCTTTACATTCATCTTGTTGAACGTCCTGGAGCAGAAGCCCGTGAACTTGCTCCAGGGATTGTAGTCGACTTCGATGCTGAGGGAAAGCCAGTCGGAATCGATATTGACCATGCTCAGAATATTCTTGACCTTACGACGCTTGATGCCGAATCTCTACCAATAAAAGTTAAGACTGCATGATGATTAGAACTTTAAATAAAGACTGGAAAATAGAACCAGCGACCATATAAAAGCCTAACATATAATTGGTGATCGCCTTTTCCTTTTCTATAAAAGCTACAGCCCCCGTGCATCAAAAGACGAATTAATTCTCTTGGTTTCAGCGACGGGACGTTGTTAGGCATATACTGCCCTTAATTCATAAGATTCCGCGACAGGTTCTTTTTCATCCACACTCAGAAATTCGTGAAGCTCTCTTATGGATAGCGGTGTGGCACAAACGTCTTTTTCATCTTTATGGACATCATCAAAAGAATCTATGGCCTCTTTAAGTTTTTCAACAGCGCTTTCTTTTGTGTCCCCTTGCCCTACAAGACCATTTTCTAAACATAAAGCAACCCAGCACCCTACTCCTCCACGCGAATGAATTTCGTGTCATCCTTCACCACGTCCAGTTGCTTAATCCCGTTCAGAGCCTTCTGCAGGTTGCCTTCTTCCGCCAGGTGGGTCAACAGAACAAGCGGGACAATGCCCGTTTCCTTCGCCTTGTGCTGGATAACAGATGCGATACTGATGTCGTAATTACCCAGGATGCCGGAAATCTTTGCCAGCACGCCCGGCTTGTCCGTGACGGAAAACCGCAGGTAATACCTCGTTTTAATCTGATGGATATCGGATATGGGAACGCGTTCGCCGGATCCGGAAAACATCTTCATCGCGCCAAAGGTGATACCCGCCCTGCCAAGCGCAACGTCCACAAGGTCTGCCACCACCGCGCTGGCCGTAGGCATCTGGCCGGCGCCTCTTCCGTAGAGCATCGTTTCCCCTACCGCGCTGCCCTCTATACAAATCGCGTTGAAGACGCCATTCACCGACGAAAGCGGGTGGTCGTGGGGGAGGAGGGTTGGATGTACGCGGAGCTCAATCATGTTGTCCGCCTTTTTCGCAATCGCCACCAGCTTTAAGGTATATCCAAGCTCGAATGCGTAGCCGATGTCGGAAACCTCCACCTTACTGATGCCTTCATGATAAATGCGCTCATAATCAAAGTCCACGCCGAAGCCGATCTTCGCCAATATGGCAAGCTTGTGCGACGAATCAATGCCCTCAACGTCCATCGTGGGGTCTTTCTCCGCATAGCCCAGCTTTTGCGCCTCAGCGAGGGCGTCGCTGTACTTTACGTCCTCTTTGGTCATCTTGGTTAAAATGTAGTTTGTCGTGCCGTTTACAATGCCTAAGACAGATTGAATCCTGTTCGCAATAAACCCATCCCGCAGCGCGGCAATAATCGGAATACCGCCGCCGACGCTCGCCTCAAAGGAGATGCTCTTGCCGTGCCGGCGCGCCTGTCCGAAAAGCTCGGTACCGTGCAGGGCCAAAAGCATTTTGTTTGCCGTCACCACGTCTTTCCCTTTCTGAAGCGCCTCCAGGATAATCTCCTTTGCGGGATGCACCCCCCCAATAAGCTCCACTACAACCTGGATATCGGGATTGTTGAGAAGCGCCTTTGCGTCATGAGTAAAAACAACCTCCGAAGACAGGTTTAATCTGGTTTTCACTTCGGGGTTGCTGTCGGCAATGCCTTTTAACACCGGCACGCAATCAAGTTTTTCGTGAAGGGGGGAGTTTTTTTCTAAAAGAATCTTTGCAACCCCGGTGCCGACCGTCCCCATTCCTATGAGGCCTACATTGAATGTTTTCATAATATTTCCTGTTTCCTGTTTGATATTCGTAATTCAATACACCGTTATAAATGGGTAGGACAAGAGTCCCTGCCCGTCACAACAAAATTCCTTATTCAGGGGAATGAGGAATAAGGAAAAATCATACTGCCAACCGGGGACGATTGACCTACCTATAGATTTTTCTTACTTTACCCTTTCGACGGGAAAAAACTGACGCATCATAAAGCGTCCAAAACGTTTATGTAAAGAAGATTTAAAGAGGATTTACTATAACGGATAAAAATGTTTATTGTCAATAAAATTCACACGCCGCAGCCGTGCGATTTGCTTTCTTGTAATATCCGATTTTCCTTGTAATCTCGAAAAATGTCTGATAGGATTATTCCGAACACACCAAATGTTAAAATCCTGGTAGTATAAAATTTTCAACCACTCAAAGACAATAACCCGACAATGTCAGATTGGGGAACCATGGCAAGCTTTAAACAACGGGATATTATCTCTATCCGGCATTTCAACAAAGAAGAGTTATTGTACATCCTCGACCTGTCAAAGCACATGGAAGGGTACAACCACTCCGATATCCTGAAAGGCAAGATGCTTGCCTCGTTATTCTTCGAACCGTCCACAAGGACAAGGCTAAGCTTTGAATCAGCCATGAACCGGCTGGGCGGGACGGTAATCGGCTTTGCGGAGCCAGGCGCTTCCTCTACGGCGAAGGGAGAATCCCTCAGCGATTCCGTAAAGATTATCGACGGCTATTGCGATATCATTGTTCTGAGGCACTATCTTGAGGGTTCCGCCCGGTTGGCCGCCGACGTCGCCGACGTGCCGGTAATTAACGCGGGAGACGGCGCCAATCAACATCCCACACAAACCTTTCTGGACCTCTATACCATCCGAAAAACAAAAGGGACGTTGGAAGGTATTACCGTCGGTTTCCTGGGCGACCTGAAATACGGCAGAACGGTTCACTCACTAGCGTACGCCCTGTCACACTTTAGCACGGAGATGTACTTCATTTCTCCATCCAGTCTGCGGATGCCAAAAGACTGCCTTGAGGAACTCAGGCACCGTAAGGTGACTTGCCACGAAACGGAGTCCTTGCTCGGCATAAGCAAAAAGCTGGACGTGATTTACTGCACGAGGATCCAGAAGGAACGGTTTGCAGACCCCGTTGAATTCGAAAAGGTGCGCGGCGTATACCGGCTCAGCAAGGCGCAACTTGAAGAAATGGGGACGAAGGACGACCTAAAGATACTGCATCCCCTGCCCCGTGTGGACGAGATGGACGAAAGCCTGGACGAGACGGACTTTGCCGTTTACTTCCATCAGGCGCGCAACGGCGTTCCCGTGAGAAAGGCGCTCCTGGCGTCGGTTCTGGGGGCTATCGAATGAGAAATCTGGACGTTTCCGCCATTAAAGATGGGTCCGTAATCGATCATATCGACAGCAAAAGCACCCTAAAAGTTGCAACAATCCTAAACATCCAGAACGAAGAACAGGTGGTGCTCGTCGGCATGAATTTAACGAGCAAATGTCTTGGGAAGAAAGGAATTATAAAAATTGGCGGGAAGATTATTGACCAGAAGGAGGTAAACAAGATCGCCCTCATTGCGCCCAACGCAACGGTCAACATCATCAAGGATTACGACGTCGTCAAGAAATTTAAAGTCGCCGTGCCGGAAACGATTGAAGGCATTGTTAAATGCTTCAACCCCAATTGCGTAAGTAACCACCACAACCTGAAACCAAAACTACACGTCCTCAACAAAAACCCCATAAAACTACAGTGCCACTATTGTGAACGCATCATGGATTCGAACGATTTCGTTTTGACTTAGCGAAGATTCTTTTCGTTCTACAGCAGGCCCGAAGGGCTGAAAGTATATAGCCAGGGGTGAAGCCCCTGGTAAATGGAATAATATAACAAGCCCTCAAGGGGCGACAGAAAAGGATGCTTAACGTGGCCGGGACACGTATCTTTCCTGGAATTTATTATTGTTTTGATCACGAAAACAAACTACCCTGTCGCCTCTTTGGGGCTTGTATTATTTTGTTATTTTCACAGGGGGCTTCACCCCCCGCTATATCCTGTCGGCCTTTCAGGCCTAACTATCTTTTCAGAACTGGTACCTTCAGGAATTCCCATTTCTTCAATATAAAGTTCACATGCCTCTCTTAAATTCAAAACAGATTCTTCTATGGTATACCCCTGACTTATAACGTCTAATTCAGGGCATAAAGCAACAAATTGCTTTTCCCCCCTTCTATTAAACTTTGTCAAACCATTTCAGTGCGGTTGAGTTAAGCGGAGCAAACCCAATAACTATTAACTCCATTTTACCATATTAACGCCATCCATATCGGCAGGTATCGGGATACCCAGTGACGCTAAAATGGTTGCGGTTACGTCAATAATCTCCACGGACTTCTTAACAATATTTTTTTGGCTTACGTACACAAAGGCGTCATCGTACGTGTGCATACCGGTAAAATTGCCTTTGCTAAGGAGCGATTCCTTGGAGAATGCCCCCTTCAAATCATAGCCATGTTTTGGCTCGATAACGAGGTCCGGCGCCCGGTCGCTGTATTTGCCCCGGTAAATCTCTTCACACTTATGTATTTTATCAATCAGGGTGGTTTTTGTTTCGGGGTCTCTTAGCTCCATGAGTTTCGCTGTGAGCGTGTTTCTCAGTTGTTCGTATTCGCCGCCCGGGGATACGCATCCGTTGGGTTCCCGCCCTTTCATGTTAATGTAAATCCTGCCCGGATCAAGACAGTACGCCCTTGACCCGGCGGCTATATCGGATAGCGATTTGGGCGAGGTGGTCTTAAAACTAAGGAATCCCTCTGTTTTCAGCCAGTAATTGATGTATACCTCCTGCTTTAGTTCACAAAATCCATGATCGGACAGGAGGATAAGGGTTACGTTATCGCCCAGGTCTTCAACAATCTTGCCGATGGAATCATCAACTTTTTTGTAATAGTCCAGAAACCGCATGCCAAAATGGGGAGTTTTTCTTTCGAAGGAATCCCAGAAAAAATGGTGAAGTCTATCCGTTTCGGTAAAAACACCGATAAAGAGGTCCCAGTCCTCGTTTTTCAGAAAGTGGAGCATCGCCTGGGTTCTCTTTTCTAAGGTTAAAAATATATCATCAAGTAATTTGTCTTTGGATTCCGCAATAAGCTGCGTTTCAACGTCGATTTTGTATCCCATTTCCTTAAGCCTCGGCACGATGGAATTGGGATACGAGGCGCGCGCAAGATCAATCGCCACAAAGCCCGCTATGAGGACGCCGTTCATTTCCAGTGCGGGATACGTTGACGGTACGTTGATTACGACAGACCGCTTGTTATGTTCGCGCAGGATGTTCCATACCGTCTTGCTCATAACGTGTTTGGAGTTGGGAAAGTAGATGTCGTAGGTGTTGGGAGACCGCTCCATAAAGCCGAAAATACCGTGCTTTGCCGGATTTACACCGGTCGAGAAGGACGTCCACGCCACCGACGATATCGCAGGATGCGTTGATTTCATCTCCAGGAGCGAGCCTGACGACGCCAATTTTGCCAAATGGGGGCAAACCCCATCCGCAAGCATCTTTTTTATAAAACTGTACGGCGTGCCGTCCAGTCCAATAACGACCGTTCTTTTTTTACCTTGATTGACCATTTTTAGAGTTTGCCTCCAATCTCCACGCCGCCGGCAACTGCCTCAAGCGCTGTGCGGCCTTCCACGGAGTCGCCGATATTGTAAACCTCCGGGATAAAGGGTTGAATAGCGGCGGCTAGGGCGCCGTTTGGCTGGTGAAGCGTGGGTATAATGAAATTGTCAAAACCATCCAGCCTTTGATCTGCCTCTCTTCGGCGGCTGATAACCAGGTGGTGCTGACCGATCTCGGTGACCTTTGTGTTTATGTATAATCGGGCGCCCATTTTCTTCAGGCGCTCACCAAGGTGGTAACGGGGGTGCGCAACTAATTCCAGTCCCAGAACGCGTCGCATCTCTATCAGGGTAATTTTTTTGCCTCTGGAAGCAAGGAAGTCCGCTAGCTCACAACCCTCCGGCCCCCCTCCCACGATTGCCACGTTGTTGCCCAGTGAATCAGCCGTTGCAAAGGCAGTCTTTACGCCTATCGCAACGCAGCCCTCCGCGCCCTTGATTTCAAGGAGGACGTTGTTTGCCCCATGCGCAAGGACGACGGCGTCCGCCCCAAACTGCTTGATAGATTGCGCCGTTGCCTCCGTGTTGAATTGTATCCTGACGTTTATCTTTTTTACCTGGTTTATCAAATACGCAAGATACTTGCCCATAGGCTCTTTCCCGGGCGCCATTGCGGCATAACGGAAGCTTCCACCTGGCTGAGATTCTTTTTCCCATACGGTAACGTTATGGCCCCTGCTTGCCAGCAGATGCGCGGCTGACAACCCGGCTGGGCCGCTTCCAACAACCAGGATTTTTTTCGGCTTAGCGGTCTTTGGGGGGGAAGAAGTCTCCTCTTTTCCTATGTAAGGATTAACCGTGCATACCAGTTTTTTGTCTGAGATACTCTCAATGCACCGGTTGCAGCTCAGACACGTCCTTATATCGTCAAGCCGGCCAGCCTTTACCTTGTTGGGGTAGTGTGGATCGGCAATGAGCGTGCGCCCCAGCACGACAAGGTCTGCCTTGTTCTCCTGCAGAATTTTTTCCGCCATAACGGGGTCTACAATTCTACCCACCGTCAACACCGGTATTTTTACCGCGGACTTGACGCCTTCCGCCAGATGCACAAAGCATCCCTCATCCAGATAATAGCACGGTATGTTGAAGAATGCAGACGCATAGTTGCACGCGGAAACGTGTATGGCACTCGCGCCAGCCTTTTCAAGCAACCTGGCTATTTCCTTGCCTTCTTCCAACTTGATTCCCGTTTCGGTATATTCGTCAGCGCTGATGCGGCAGATGACGGGATAATCCCCTGGGGTGCGTTTTCTGATATTTTCGACAATCTCCCTGGCAAACCGTGCGCGGCGAATGGTATCCCCCCCATAATCATCCGTCCTTATATTGGATTCCGGGGAAAGAAACTGGTTTACTAAATAGCCGTGCGCCATGTGAATCTCAACGCCGTCAAATCCCGCCTGCTCCGCGCGGACAGCCCCGTCTGCAAATTTATTGACTAGCGACCTGACTTCTTCAACCGTCAATTCCCTTGGCATCTCTTTGGTTAAAGGACTCGGTATTGCCGAGGCGGAAACGGGCTTTGCCCCCGTAAAGAACGGCAGCGCCTCTTTTCCTGCGTGACTTAGTTGGAGGACAATCTTCCCGCCGACGGCATGGACGCTATCTGCCAGCCTTTTCAATCCGGGGACAAACTTGTCGTCGTGTATGCACAACATGCCGTCATTGATCCTGCCAACGGGGTCGATCCCGGTGTTTTCCACCGTAATATAACCCACGCCGCCCACGGCCCGTTCTTTGTAGTAGGCAACAATCTCGTCGGTAACGAACCCATCTTTGTCGCACAGATGGGTTTCCATAGGGGACATCACCATGCGATTTTTTATGCTGAGAGAACCAACCTTAAACGGACTAAAAAGCTTTGTAAAAGTAGACATTGTTTATAAACCCTCATAACCCGAACGAGTCGGAAGAAATAGTTAACAATCATACGTTATGCTTCAGTTGTATCAACAATCAAACGTTTCTCATGGCTTAATGATTCTTTCCTTTGTACGGGGTTATACAGCGTATCCCGCTCCACAGGGTCGCGACCGGCCTCTTTAATGAGCCTTATGATTTCCTGAACGGACAAAGCCTCCGGCGTCTCGGCCCCGGCGGCATGGGTGATTTTTTCTTCCTGCACCGTGCCGTCAATGTCATCCACTCCAAAACTCAGAGAAATCTGAGATAGTTTAATCCCCAGCATAATCCAGAATGCCTTGACGTGGTCAAAGTTATCAAGCATCAACCGGCTTATAGAAGTCACCTTCAGGTCAAGCATCGCCGTAGTGCTGAAGTGGTTTGCCAATTCGGTATTTTTAGGATGAAATGCCAGCGGGATAAAGGACATAAACCCGCCGGTTTGATCCTGAAGTTCCCGTAACATTATGAGGTGGTTTACCCTGTCTTCAGGTGTTTCCACGTGGCCGTAAAGCATCGTGGCATTGCTCCGCAACCCCAGCGTATGCGCCTCACGCATAATCTTTAACCAACCCTCTCCGCTGAGTTTTTCCGGGCACAATTGTTGCCTGATGCTTGGGGAAAACACCTCTGCACCGCCGCCCGGCATGGAGCCTAACCCGGCCTCTTTAAGGGTTTTTAGCGTTTGAGACACGGAGAGTTTTGCCATTTGGGACAGATGCTCAATCTCGACCGCGGTAAACGCCTGGATATGCACGTCGGGGCATCGTTCGTGAACCGCTGAGATCATTTTTACGTAAAAATCGAAGGGTAGGTCGGGATGCAACCCGCCCACGATGTGGAGTTCCGTTGCGCCTTCATCGGCGGCAGCCACGGCCTTTCCGATAATTTCATCCATGTCCATCTCGTAGGCGCCGGCTTTGTCCTTCTCTCTGCTAAAAGCGCAGAACTTGCAGCGATTCTTGCAGATATTGGAGTAATTGATGTGGCGATTGGTAATGTAGTATGCCTTATTGCCGTTTTTCCGTTCACGAACGACGTTTGCAGCGTGACCGATATGGTGGATGTCGTTCGACTTGAAAAGTCGCACCCCGTCATCAAAGGTCAGCCGTTCGCCCTGTTCGGCCTTTTTAAGGACATCGTAGAGGGGTGATAGTTTGAGTAATTTTTCCATAATTATGAGGTATTTAAGAAATTCAAAGATAACATTTTTGGACTTAGCGCAATTCGGGGAGACTTCGTCTTGCTAATTCACGTTATACATTTGCTATGATTTTTACTTGTGCCATTCCACCCCCTTTATCCCCCGTCAGGGCGTTTCTACAATCCATCCTTTGTATAAATTCGGCTTCTTTCTCGTTCTCGTTCTCAGTCTCAGTCTGTACCCTGGGAACGAGGCGAACATCTATCGTCATGCATAAAAATATGGTTTTAGATGTTCTTCAGGAATATAGCGGCTGGCTTGTCTTATTATGGCGCGTAATGTTCCCACATCAAGCTCATTATGATATGGAACTGTTAATGTTTGCTTCTCTTTGGTGGAACCAATGCGCCTGAGCTTTATGTGGCTGCCTCTTTGAGTAAGAAAAACAAACCCAAATTTGCTTAGAATTGAAATAACTTCTCTTCCTGAAAGTCTTTTTAATTTAGGCGACATTAGCTATTGCTTCCATCTCCATGGTTACTAATAAAGTCGGATTTGGCGCTAAGCCCAGTTCCGATAAGTCTTCATGCTCTAAATGTAACGCAACGGCCTCTTTTAGGTTGTCAATCGTTTCATCAAGGGTTTTTCCCTGGGTAACAACCGCAATCTCATGGCACTCTGCTACGTAATAGTCTTCACCTTTTCTGATAAATGCCTTAATGGTATGCTGAAGATACTTTTGCCTTTCGTAAACCATCACCATCTCCTTGCGTATAAATGAGTCCTCGGCAACTTTTTAACACGTAGGGCAAGGCTTCAGCCTTGCTCCTGCCTGAGTACGTACAAAGGTTTGCTACCCTAAAGGGTTGCCCTATTGCTGATTTAAAATTCCCCAATATTTAAGATACAGACAAAGTATTTGATGTTTTCCATCTTTATTTTATAATAGCCGCAGGCACAAAACTATGGTTACAATAAGTGGTGTGGGGTAAATGAGGAAGGATAAGGTATAAAAAAAGGCTCCACCGCAATGCCGTGTGAGGTAATCTTTTGGACCCGTATTTCAGGGTGGTTTACCTCTTGATAGTGTTGTACTGTTCGTACCCTTAACTATCAAAGTCGGTTCCCAAGACGTCGTTATAGGTCCTAAAAAATAACGCCTCAAGCACGAGCATGGTAGAGCCAAATATTCATAGAATTTGTAAAGGTATACTAACAATTTGCTGTTTTCTAAGCAAGAAAAAAAATATCCCGGCGATGGATTTGCTTGACATATTTGGATAACAAGGTTAACATGCCAGAAGCCGATTTTGGAATTTGGATTGCGGATTTTGGAATAAAAAATCCAAAATCTAAAATTCTAACCTAAACGAGTCGGAAGAGATAAAATCCGAAGCACGAAATTTGTAAGTCAACCCTGACAGGGTTAACCTTCTATGAAACTTGGAACGAGTTATTTTGGCAGCCGGATATTACGTCACGTCCGGGAAGATATGAAAAAGATGGCCGGCGATGGGTGCAATTTCGTCGTCCACACGATGAGTGAACACGACGTTGCTTACCATGCGGGAACAATGGTTGACGTGGTAAAGGTAAGCCGCGAGGCCGGGCTGGAGGTCTTTCTCGATCCGTGGGGCATAGGGCGCGTGTTTGGCGGGGAATCTTTTTCCCAGTTTGTAAGTATGTACCCCCAATGCAGGCAACGTCTCAGCTTCCCTGAAGGCGAGATAACGATTTCAAAGGTCTGTTTGAACTCTAAAACGTTTAAGGATTACATGCTGGCCTGGATCGAACTTGCCGCTAAAACAGGTGCAGAGGGCGTGTTCTGGGACGAGCCGCATTTGTTCTTCGGAGAATTCTCCCCCCTGTTTGGAGATAAGAAAAGGGACGTATGGGGGTGTACCTGCAAGACGTGTGAAGACCTTTTTAAAGAAACGCACGGCTACGAGATGCCCATGGATTTTACCGATGACGTGAAGGCGTTTCGCCAGATGACGATTATTCGCTTCCTGGAATTTCTTGCAAACGCGGCCGCAAAGAAGGGTCTGAAAAACGCCGTGTGCCTTTTCCCGACGACTGATCCGCGCTACGGCGTCTATGAGTGGGAAAAGGTCGCCATGATCGCCAGTATGGATATCTTTGGAAGCGACCCGTACTGGTATGGCTACAAGCAGGACGTGGTTGAATTTGTAGGCAGCGTGTCACGCGACGTGGTTGCTCTCTCCAGGAAGCATAACAAGGAACCGCAGATATGGATACAAGGGTACCGGGTGCCGGAAAACAGAGAAGCAGAGATACTAACGGCCGTGGACGTGGCCTGCCATGCGGGTATTCGTAATATAGCAACGTGGAGTTTTGAAGGAACGGATTGTATGACGTACGTCCGGTCGGAGCGGCCTGACGTTGTTTGGCAGCACGTCCGGTCGGCTTATTTAAAATACAGGAACACATGAACGATCAGGTAAAAGAGATTGCGTGTTACTCTTTGCTGCATGGGACGATTAGTCGCAATAACGCCCTTTATCTCATGCAATTGGACGGCGACAGTATTTACGATTTATTCTACTGGGCAAATCACATACGGTTACGGCATTTTGGCCACTCGGTAAAGGCATGCTCCATCGTTAGCGCCAAACAGGGACTCTGTACCGAGGATTGTAGTTTCTGCTCTCAATCCACCCGCCACCAAACCGGTATAGAAGAATTTCCCCTTATTGGCAGTCCCCAAATACTCGACGCCGCCAGATGCGCCGAGCAGGCCGGTTCAAGCTCACTTGGCATGGTGACGAGTGGCCACAGCATCCGCAACGCGCAAGATCTTGACAGGATTGGCAAGGCAATCGAACACCTCGCGAAGAATACCCATATACAGCCCCACGGTTCTTTTGGCATATTGACAAAGGAATCAGCGGAGACCTTGGTAAAATGTGGGTTAAAGAGGATCAACCATAACCTTGAGACGTCGGAGGCCTTCTTTCCGAAGGTGTGTTCCACCCACTCATATCATGACCGCATAAACACCATCCGCGTTGCGAAGGCGGCCGGGCTGGAGATATGCAGTGGAGCAATCTTTGGCATCGGAGAAGGTATAGAAGACCGCCTGGATGTTGCTTTTACCCTGAAAATGCTGGAGGTTGACGTGGTACCCCTCAATTTCCTCCACCCTATTGCAGGCACGCCCCTGGAAGACCGTGTTCCCCTGACGCCTATGGAGTCGTTGAAAATCATTTCAGTGTTTCGGTTTGTCCTGCCGAACAAGGAGATTAAGATTGCCGGGGGGCGTGAAAAGAACCTGCGTGACCTCCAATCGTGGATGTTTTACGCGGGCGCCAACAGCATGATGATCGGAAATTACCTGACGACAAAAGGCCGAAAGGTTGATGACGATTTACAAATGGTAAAAGACCTTGCACTGGAACTGCAAACCACGCCGGGTGCAGTTGTTGATTTACCTGCTTGATTGGCTATGTATTTTACCAACCCCTTTTTTGAATCCCGCGTTCCTGCAAGCAAATCATATCCATTTTTATTAAATTTATTGTGGTTAACCTGGTGATTGTCAATTATGATGCAGTGAAAATGTAAATTATCCGTGTTATTAAGGCAAGATAGCATTTGAATTACATGCTGAAACCACACGCTCGAAGAAAAGTAAAAGTATCTATATGTCTTACGTTAAATTCGTGACAGATATTTGGAATGAGAATTTTTCTCTTAATATTCGCATTGAAAATCTCCTGGGAGACTACAGTTAATCTATTTGAAAGTGCAAAAGCAATCACCCAGGCATCAGCTTCATTAGTATTGTGCAAATTCTGTTTTAGCATTATCACTAAATTGGGTATTAGAAGAACTCCACCTAATCAGCGACTGATAGTTTTTTAGTAGTTCGGAAGAGTTATCTGTACTGAAGAAAAATTGCGAAGGCAACTTCTGTTGTGTCCATTTATACAAATCATCCTTTCCTCGTTCTATTTCGTCATAAACTTTATCGA
>CAYJPZ010000023.1:0-29429 GCA_964372185.1 uncultured candidatus Brocadiaceae bacterium | reverse complement strand
ACCCCTGGCTATATCCTTTCAGCCCTTCGGGCCTGTTGTAGAGCGAGGAAGCTCTTCGCTCTACGTGAAAAAGCCACCGAAGGCCTAATTTGTTATTTTGTTTGCAGCGCGGCATCTTCGTATTTGTATCCGCAAGTATCTCTCAAATGATCGAAGTAATCTTTTTCGCTATAAGGATAGAGAGAGCATAGGAGTGGTTTTTGATCATATACCTTGCACAAAGAGAGTCCGTTTTCGTCATATTCCAGGTGTTGGCATTTTAATGATGCGTGGCAACACCTTCCGCAACGCAGACAATTTCCTGATCTTTTCTTTACAGAATGATGAACCGCCTTTTTGTTAAAGAAGTAATTAACCCGTCTTCTTGCCTGAAACAGGAGCGCCGAACAAAATATATCTATCCTTTGCGCCAGTTGGTGCATCTTTTGTACTATTTGATTCCATTTTTTGGTCTCAAGCTTGCTGATTAGCTCAGTCATGTGTTTTTACCCTTTTTGATAATGAAATGCACTGCCTTTCATGGGAAATAATGTCACAATTATTCTTGTATTGTTCTGGAAAAAATAAAGCAACAGCAAATTTTAGTATAAAACCTCCGAATGAACCGGTATAGACGTCCCGAAACACAAAACAAATCGACTATATCTCATATCAAATTTATCTGTCCCAGTCAAGATTCATTCTCAAATTTTATATCTTTGACCTCCAATTCCAGATTTTCAGCATCCTGCCACGTGTTTAATTTTACCGCAAAGGCAAGGGAACACGTCTTGCCGTTTTGTTTAAGTCTGTCTATGAATTCTCCCATACCGAAGGCGACGGCCCTTAATGCTACGTCGCCTTGTTTGACGTAAAAGCTCAAGTGTTGTCCCTTCGATCCAATACGGCGCGGCTGTCCGACGATCTTGAGGTGGCCGGCGGCAAACAGGGGCGCCGGATTTCCTTCACCGTACGGAGAAAGCCGTTCAAGTTCCGTTACCAACGCCTTGGACAGCATGGGAAAGGTGACCTCGGCGTCAATGTTCAAAACCGGCACCAAATCCACCTTGCGGAGTCTTTGGGCGGTTGCGCTGTTGAGCATAGAACGAAATTCATTGATATTGTCGGGATGTATCTTGAGTCCCGCCGCCTGCGCGTGTCCGCCAACGGAAAGCAGCTTACTTTTACAGCTTTCCAGGGCGTCCAGGATATGGAACGAGGGGATGGAACGAGCCGAACCGTGTCCCATAGTTTCCGATATGGCAATCATTACGGTTGGGCGGTTAAATTCCTCTACGATTTTCGAGGCGATAATCCCGATAACGCCGGGATGCCATGCCTGATCTGCCAATACTATCGCAGTAGTTTCGTCAAGGTTGATTTCGTTTAAAACCTTCTTTCTGGCCGTTATCAGGATATCGGACTGGATATCCTGCCGCCGCTTATTTTCCTGCTCAAGAAAATTGGCTATTTCCACGGCGCGTTCTTTACTGGTGGTGGTTAACATCTCTACCACAATCCCGGCCTTTCCAATACGCCCGGGCGCATTCAAACGGGGACCTAACCGGTATCCCACGTGGAAGGTGTCGAGGCTTATGTTGGATATGTCCGCTATGTCAAGAAGGGCGCGCAATCCGGGGATTTCCGTGTTTTGCAGCGCGCTCAGCCCATATCTGGTGAGGATGCGATTTTCTCCAACGAGGGGAACCACGTCGGCAATGGTTCCTAATGAGACCAACCCAACGGCGCTTATCAGGAAGTCTTTAAATGCTGAAGATACTTTTTTTTGAGGCGAAAAGTGCTGCCCGACGGCCCACGCCAGCTTGAATGCAATGCCAACGCCGGAGAAATCTTTAAAGCCGTTTTCCGCAATTTTTAATTTTGGATTGACCACCGCAAAGGCGCGGGGAGTTTCCTTGCCGGGTTGGTGGTGATCGGTAATGATCAGATCGATACCGTAACTACGCGCAATTTCAGCCTCCCGGCAGGCATTGATACCGCAGTCTACCGTTAGGATGACCTTTGCCCCACCTTCTTTGAGCCTTGTTATGGCGTCTGCATTGAGACCGTATCCTTCCTCTAATCGCTCCGGAATGTAGTAACTCACCCGTGCACCTACCAGCTTTAGGCAACGGTACATGAGCGCCGTAGCCGTCAGGCCATCGACGTCATAATCGCCATAAATGACGATGTTTTCGCCGTTTTTAATCGCTTCATTAATTCGGAAGGAAGCCTTATCGATATCAGGAAGGAATGATGGGTCCCCCAGCAATGACATTTGGGGATTGAGAAAGTTTTTTGCGGAAGTTACATCGGTTATTCCCCGGTTAATCAGAATCTGTGCAAGCAAGGGGGATGTTTTTAATTTGCTGGAGATTTCTGACTGTAGCCCTTTATTGGGAGGGGATAAAACCCACCTTTTACTCATAAAATATATTTATTTAACAAAAAGACAAGCAGAATTCCCCTCCTGGGAGGGGCGCAGGGGTGGGTTTCCCGTGTCGTATTAAATCGTATCGCTTTGCCGTAACGAACGTTACAATTACACCAGCCCGCAAACTCGCATAAAAAATGGAAATTCCTGTACAATCGAGTTTATAGTCTATCATACTCCGCATTATGATTCAACTCTCAAACAGGGATTTCCAAAAGAATTCTGTAATACCGTAACATTTATGCTAACCAGTTGACTTTTAAGATTGAATTGCTACCATATATACCAAAGTAAATGAGAATACGCTAAGTGCCTTAGACTACGTCTAACATGAAAACGTAAATTTGTGGATGTGTTAATTTAATTTTCCCTATTTTTCGCAGCAATCGTCATGATCGATTTACATACACACACGCTGTTTTCCGATGGGGTACTATTACCGGCAGAATTAATCAGACGTTGCGAGGCAAAGGGGTTTCGCGGTTTGGTGATAACGGACCACGTTGATTATTCCAACATGGACCTTGTATTGCCCAATGTTTTAAGGGCTTGCAAGGAGATATCGGCGATCTCAAAGATTACGGTGCATGGCGGCGTGGAGCTGACGCACCTTAGGCCGGAGCATATAATGTCGATGGTTAAACAGGCGCGGGCATCCGGGGCTTTCCTGGTAATTGTGCATGGTGAAACCATCACTGAACCCGTGCTTCCCGGTACGAACAGGGCAGCCATAGAAGCGGGGGCAGATATCATTGCGCACCCCGGCCTCATAACGGAAGAAGATGCAAAATTCGCCAGGATGAACAACGTCCGGCTGGAGATATCCGGCAGAAAAGGACACTCTTATGCAAACGGCCACGTTGCCAAGGTTGCGAAGAAGGTTGGCGCAAAGCTCGTCTTTGGTTCCGATTCACACACCCCTGACGACTTGCTGGAACGCAAACAGGCGGAGCGCATAGCTCGCGGGGCCGGCCTGGAGGAAGAAGATATTCAAATGATGTTTAAGGAAGCCGAATCTTTACTTGGTCTATAATTTTGGAAAGAAAAAGACAATGAACGAATCTACTTCAAGCACAATAGGCACAACAAGCACATTAAAAACGCTGGATAAGTACAAGGGTATTATTGGGATAGGCATCGGGGTCGCAATCGCCATAGGCGTTGGCGTCACCTTCCTGGTCTCAAACAAGGGCCGTAATACCGACGAGGCATGGCAGGGCGTATCAAAGGTCAACGGCGAGTTGGTTGCATCCGTAAGACAGCACGCAAAGGACGAAAAAGGCAGGAATGACGCCTTATCCAAGGCCGCAGAGGCTTACAAGTCCCTTAAAGCGGCTAACCCTTCACCCGGCGTAATGCCATGGATATTATTCCACCTGGGAAATATTTCTTATAGTTTGAAAAATTACGATGACGCCATTCGTGAGTATAACGCCTTTTTGGACGGCTACAGCGGCCATCCGCTTACCCCTATCATACGGCAATCATTGGGTTATGCCTACGAGGAAAAAGGACTCTTTCAGGAGGCGATCAAGCAGTTTGAAGGTGCATCCACTGCAAATAGTGCACTTTTGGCTCAGGAAGGGTGGGACTCAGGGCGCTGTTATGAAAAAACAGGGCAAACGAATGAGGCCGTTCGTCTGTACACCAGGACTGTAGAACTTTCTCCAAACAGCAATTGGGCTGCAATGGCTCAATACCGTTTGTCGTTAATCAGGTAACATGACGCAGGAAGCCCCCCAAATTAAAGAAGTAACATACGAAATAAAGAAAATATTCGATGATATGAGGCTTGACAGGTATCTCGCCTCCCGTCTCCACGACTATTCAAGGACCTTTATCCAAAAATTGGTTAAGGAGGGGTCAGTCCTCATTAACGGCCACACGACAAAGAGCAGCTACGATATACAGCGCGGGGACGTTATCACCGTCCGCGCGCCGTTGATCGAGGAAAGCAAAATCCTTCCCGAAGATATCCCCCTCAGCATTATTTACGAAGATGAATATTTGATGGTAATTAACAAGCCGTACGACATGGTTGTCCACCCCGCGGGCAGACATCCTTCCGGCACCGTCGTCAATGCCCTTACCTTTCACTGCCAAAGCCTCTCACAGATCAACGGGCCGCTGAAAGCCGGGATTGTGCACCGGCTGGACCGTGATACAACCGGCGTTATGCTGACGATCAAAAGCGATGCCGTCCATGCACACATCGCTATGCAGTTTGAAAAAAGGTACATCCACAAGGAATACCTGGCCGTCGTTGAAGGTGAATTCCCCCTGGACTCCGATGAAATAAATTTACCCATTGGAAGACACAGAAAGGAACCGCAAAAGATGTCGGTAAGGCACGACATCGGCAAAGAGGCCGTGACTATCTACGAAGTGTTAGAGCGGTTTCACGGTTATACCCTGGTAAAGTTAAAGCCAAAGACGGGACGCACCCACCAGATCCGCGTGCACATGAAGGCGATAGGGCATCCGATCGTCGCCGACTTTATGTACAGCAGCCAGGAAACCTGCTGCCTTTCCGATTTATTACAAAAAGAAAGAGAACAGGAAGAGATGCCCATAATCGAGCGACAGGCGCTGCACGCGCACAGGATCGAGTTCTTCCACCCCATCATGAAAAAGTCCCTGAAATTCCAGGCAGACATGCCGGCAGACATGTCCGCCCTCATAAAAACCCTCAGAGAAATAAGACCGTACAAAAGTTGCAATAACTAACAAGTCTGCTTCTCATGCTTTTGCAACGGCATTTAGTAAACAAATTACTATTTTGGGAGTAATCATCATGCATCCGACAAAATTAAAAGAAGGTGTTTATTGGGTTGGTGAAATTGACTGGGACTTGCGAAATTTTCATGGCTATTCAACCCAGCGAGGTTCAACGTACAACTCATACCTTATCATTGATGAAAAAATCACCCTCATCGATACCGTACGTCCCTACCTCTTTGAAAAGATGATGCAACGCACATCATCTCTCGTTAACCCATCACAGATTCATTATGTCGTTTCAAATCACGTGGAAATGGACCATTCCGGGAGCCTGCCGCTCCTTATGGAGATTGCCAGGAACGCAACCATTATAACCTCACCAAATGGGCAGAAGGGACTATTGGCTCATTATAAGAAAACGGATTGGAATTTCAAGGTCGTCAAGACAAACGAGTCCGTTAATCTGGGCAAGAAAAACCTAAGATTCTTCCTTACCCCTATGGTTCACTGGCCTGATAACATGGTCGGCTATCTTGAGGAAGATAACATCCTTTTTTCCAACGACGCCTTCGGGCAACACATTGCCTCAACCGAAAGGTTTGATGATGAATTCCCCATCGGTATCGCCATTGACGAGGCAAAGAAATACTATGCCAATATTGTTTTGCCTTACTCCACCATGGTGCAAAACGCCCTGTCGACGGTATCGCCCTTTCCCGTAGACATGATTGCGCCTTCACACGGAATTATCTGGCGCTCCCACGTCAAGCTGATTTTGGAGAAATATGAGAAATGGGCTGCCAACAAGTCGGAGGCAAAGGCGCTGGTTATTTACGACACCATGTGGAAATCTACTGAAAAGATTGCCTCCACCATCCAGCGTGCTTTTGAATTTCATGGGGTTCCCGCAAAGACGCTAAATCTCAGGTATAACCACATTTCAGACATCATGAACGACGTCCTTACCGCAAGATATGTATGCGTAGGTTCGCCGACGTTAAACAGCAACATGCTCCCGACGGTCTCCGGTTTTTTAACATACCTGAAAGGCCTGTCTCCTAAAAACAGGGTCGGCCTGGCGTTCGGTTCTTATGGGTGGGGAGGGCAGGGGGTCAGGCACGTGGAATCGGCGCTAAAGGAGTGTGGGTTTCAAATGCTTGAATCTATCAACGTCCAATATGTGCCGGACAAAAATCAATTGGAAGAGATATTTGGCAAATTAAGCCTGGAGATTGCAAATCATCTGAAAACATCCGGCATGTAGCGCCTTTTAAACATTTTCTGCCTGTCCGCTTGTGACCTCGAAACTTTTCGACGGTGCAGTGACCAGCGGAACCCTTGGTGGTCTCGGAGGAATGAGTTATTCTTCTTGATTCTTCCTATTACAGGCGGTAGAATCATGCAATCTTGTTTAGAATTTCTACCTGTAGTATAAAAAATCCACAACAACAGCCTTTTCGGATATTATCGAAAACGGCATGGTGCAAACAATTCAATACTATTTGTAATCGCATACCTCTACAAATCCCCCACGTGTCTTCCCAAAAGGTAGGTATCTAACTCCTCTTTACATAACCAATAAGAATAAGGCATACTATTTGCGTGTAAATGCCGTTGGAGAAATTATATGGGAAAAAAATTTTTAGTCACGATGGTGTTTTGTTTCGCCTTTGTCTGCAATGTAGGCTACGGTGCGACAGAGGTAGTACCAGATGAAAAGAACTATGGAACTGTTTCGGCAGCATCAGAAAGACTGGGCGTTGAGTCACCAATTAATCTCCCCAAAGTAACTAAGTACTTAGAATCAATAGGTTTAATACTAATTATTACGGTTGTTGCCCTCTACCTTTTACGAGGCAAGTTAGGCATCAAAACGGGTATGGGCAAAAGAAAGCGATATCTCAGTATAGTGGATTCGGTACCGCTGGGTTCAAAAAAATATATTCACCTTATCAAAATACCTGGTAAGATATTAGTGGTTGGGGCGACACACGAAAAAATACAAACCCTTGCCGAGATAACGGAAAAAGAGATTGTTGATTCGATTAACACGGAAACTCAGGGAAATGACTTTGTGCGGTTTTTAAAACGCGCTTATCAGGAACGGACATAAACACCAAATACTCTTTAAGGACATTTTCAGTGAAAAGACACTGGTTGGTTTTGGTTATTAGCGTAATAGTGCTTGCATTTGCCGTTGCGGGCGTTGCAGAGGCGGCCGGCGACCCATCATCGCCAATGAATCTCACCATGAGTATCGACAATACGGGAAAGCCCGCGGAGATTGCCGGCACCCTGAAGATCGTGCTTTTTTTAACTGCGCTTTCTTTGCTACCCGGACTGTTGCTGTCGATGACCGCATTTACCAGGATTATCATTGTGCTGTCGTTTGTCAGAAAGGCGCTGTCGTTTCAGACGTTGCCCCCTAACCAAATACTTATTGGCATATCACTCTTTCTAACGATTTTCGTCATGGCGCCGGTATGGAAACAGGTTAATAACGAGGCGCTTCAGCCATATCTCAAGGAGGAGATTACGCAGAACGTCGCCTTTGAGAGGGCGCTTGTGCCTTTTCAAAAATTCATGCTGAAGCAGACGCGCGAAAAAGATATTGCCTTATTTGTAAACGTTTCAAAAATGGAAAGGCCGAGATCGCCCAAAGACATTCCGATACACGTACTCATTCCGGCATTTATTCTGAGCGAACTTAAGACCTCATTCCAAATGGGGTTTATCCTGTTTTTACCTTTTCTTGTCATTGATATGGTCGTTGCCTGTGTGCTAACGGCTATGGGCATGTTCATGCTTCCGCCTGCAATGATTGCAATGCCATTTAAATTAATTCTGTTTGTTTTGGTGGATGGTTGGCAGCTTGTTATCCAATCACTCGTTTCCAGTGTTGTGCAATGACGTATAAATAACAAGCTTTTTTTATAACAGTTCACTCACTCTCCAAAGCGCCAATACCCTGTCAGGGTTTAAAACCCTGACAGGGTTATCCAAGTCGACGGTATTACGGCATAACGGTTGCTAAGTGTTTTTATAGAGGATTTGACAATGACGCCGGAAATGGTAGGCAGTATCGGTAAGGATTTGTTACAAACGACATTTATTCTTATGGCTCCCATGCTCATCGTTGCAACGGTAGTGGGTGTGGTTATCGGTATCTTCCAGGCAGTTTCAAGTATTCACGAGCAGACAATTACTTTTCTGCCAAAGGTGGTTGGCGTTTTGGGTGTATTCTTGTTTTGTTTGCCATGGATGCTGAGAACGATATCTTCTTATACCATAAACTTATTCGGTGATTTGACTAAATACTGCCAGTGAGGGTTTATGGAATATTTCGTAACCTTTATAAACAATATGCCGTTTTTTATGATCGTCTTCTTTCGGGTTGGAGGTATGTTGTTTTTTGCGCCCGTTTTTGGGCATGCAAACATTCCTATGCAAGTGCGCACTGCCATCGCTTTAACGTTTACCATTGTTTTATATTCGGCCTTGCAAAAAAATCAACCTCCACTTCCCACGGCCATAATGCCGTATGTTGAGATTGCAGTCAAAGAGATTGCAATTGGCGCTGTGGTTGGTTTTGCGGCTTCAATAATCTTTACGTCCGTTACCATGGCCGGTAATTTAATGACGAATCAAATAGGTCTCGACACGGCGACGATTGTCGATCCCTCTTCAGAAATAGGGGAAGAGGAGCAGGTAATAACCGTCTTTCTGAATATGATAGCCATTCTCGTTTTCCTTGCCATAGATGGGCATCACTGGTTCATTAAAGCAACTGCGCAGAGTTTTGACATTATTCCCGTGGGGGGATTTCATTTCACTACGATGACACTCGCAAAGATACTGAATATGTTTTATTCTCTTTTTATCATCGGATTCAAGATGTCAGCGCCTTCACTGTTGGCGATTTTGCTGACGGTCGTTGTTCTGGGATTAATGACGAAGGTAGCTCAGGAAATTAACGTGTTTAATATTGCCTTTCAAATAAAAATACTCATTGGATTTTTTTTGCTCATCATTTCATTGCCCTTGATAATTCCTATTATAGAGAAATACATCCGCACCTTTGAAAAGGGCATTACCTCGTTGATGGCAACGATGTAGGGGGTAAAAATGGCCGGTGACGAAGAAAAAACTGAAGAACCTTCAGGTAGGCGGCTAGGTGAAGCGCGCCAGAAGGGAAATATAGCTTTTAGCGCTGACCTGAATAACGCGGTTGGTTTACTGGGCGGCATTGTATTGATCTATAACATGGGTGTTTTAACTTACCAAGTCATGGACAAGACATTCAAAGCAACCCTGGGACATCTGTTTTACAAAGATTTTACCCAGGAAATAATCATGGATATTGTTCTTTCTCAGTTTTATGCGCTGGCAAAAATGTTATTTCCGATACTAGGAGGACTGATGCTTATCGGATTAATCATTTCTTACGTACAAACGGGTTTTATGCTTAATTTCGAATTGTTAAAGCCCAATTTTGGGAAGCTCAACTTCATAGCGGGCGCAAAGAATCTGGTTTCACCACAATCGTTTGTAAAACTCCTCTTTTCCGTGCTAAAAGTACTTGTTCTCGCGGGCATGTCATATCTTTACATGAAGGATAAGTTTAATAGCATTATAGATGCGTTGGATTTTGACGTTGCGCAAATATTTATCACGCTATTCAGCATGATGTACGGTTTGGCATTGCGATTGGCGATGATATTGTTTATTTTAGCCGCTGCAGATTTTATTTATCAAAAGTGGCAATACAAACGCAACCTCAGAATGACGAAACAAGAGGTCAAAGAAGAAAGAAAGCAAATGGAAGGCGACCCATTGATCAAGGGAAAGATACGGTCAATACAGCTCCAAATGTCAAAAAAACGCATGATGACGGCCGTCCCAACGGCAGACGTTGTCGTAACGAACCCGACCCATTTTGCGGTAGCGCTAAAATATGACAGTAAGGTAATGAAATCGCCTACGGTGATTGCAAAAGGCGCCGACTTACTTGCAAAGCGTATCAAGGAAATTGCGGTGAAGCACAAAGTCCCTCTCGTGGAAGATAAACCACTCGCGCAAACACTTTACAAAACGGTTGAAATTGGAAGGGAAGTGCCGCAAAAACTGTTCTATGCCGTTGCAAAGGTATTGGCTTACGTATATCAATTAAAGCGGGAACGTCGATGACGACAGATAATAACGTGACGAAACACAATAATCTCCAACGCTTTACCACAGTCTCTTTTTTTAATGCTAAGAAAGAGGGGGTTGAAAAGTTCCCGCCGCGTAAATGGACTCTAAAGGAGATTTCTCTAACTAATACTACTGATGAGGTTTAACTATGGCTACCGATAAAATGACTCTCGCCTCAAAAAACCCTTTGATACGATTGTTCACACAGGGAGAACTGGCATTAGTTGTCGGTGTAATAGGGATATTTGTGGTATTCATCATCCCTATTCCACCTTTTATGCTGGACATACTCATAACCATCAATCTTTCCGTGTCACTGTTATTGCTCCTGGTTACCCTCCATGCAAAAGGCACCCTGGAACTCACTACATTTCCGTCGATATTGTTGTTCCTGACCCTTTTTCGATTAGCGCTCAACGTGGCATCCACACGCCAAATATTGTTGAATGGTTTTGGGGGACAGGTAATAGCCTCGTTTGGCGAGTTTGTTGTGGGAGGCAACCTTATCGTTGGCTTGGTTGTCTTTTTAATCATCGTGGTAATTCAATTTATCGTTATAACCAAGGGCGCCACAAGAATCTCAGAAGTAGCCGCCAGGTTTACCCTTGACGCAATGCCCGGCAAGCAAATGAGTATTGATGCCGACTTGAATGCAGGACTCATCACTGAGGATCAGGCGAGAAGCAGAAGGGAAGTAATTTCTAAAGAGGCTGAATTCCATGGCGCTATGGATGGCGCAAGTAAATTTGTGAGCGGAGACGCCATTGCGGGCATTATTATCGTATTAATCAACCTCGTTGGCGGAATAGCCATGGGCTTACGCGAAGGCATGTCTGCATCAGAGGCGTTACAACATTATGCGATTTTATCGGTTGGCGACGGCCTCGTTTCGCAGCTTCCATCCTTCATTATCGCAACGGCCTCTGCCGTCATCATTACGAAGACCTCGTCAAGCGAAGGACTTGGCAGTGACCTGTCAGGCCAATTGCTCAATCAACCCAATGCAGTCGCTTTTACGGCGGGCATCCTTGCCTTGTTTAGCATAGTGCCGGGACTGCCCAAAATGCCATTTATAATACTTGCCCTCTTTTTTGGGATGTTGGCCTTCATCCTCAAGAGATCGGGCAAAAAAGCATTGATACATGAAGAACTGGAGAAAGAAACGGCAAAAGCAGCGCCGGAACCACGTCAGGAAGAAAGCATTGAAAAATTGCTTCACGTTGACCGTATGGGGGTCGAGGTTGGTTACAAACTGGTGCCATTAGTTGACCCGCAGAAAAATGGCGGTATTTTGGACAGAATCAATGTGCTTCGCAGACAGATGGCACGGGATTTAGGTATGATCGTGCCTCCTATTAGGGTAAGAGACAACCTGCAATTGGGGGCAAATCAATATGTGATTAAAATACGCGGGCAGGACGTTGCAAAGGGAGAACTATTCCCGGAGTGCTATCTCGCTATTGACTCTGGAACGGTTACAAAGCCCATTGATGGAATAAGAACGTTGGATCCTGCGTATGGATTGCCGGCGCTTTGGGTTGCAGCATCAGTAAGGGAAGACGCCGAGGCCTCCGGATATACCATAGTCGATCCGGCATCGGTAATGATTACGCACCTTACCGAAGTTATCAAACAACATGCATACGAGATAATTTGTCGTGATGACGTGCAAAAGATCATTGAAAATTTAAAGAAGGAGTCGCCTACGGTTGTTGAGGAATTAACCCCCAACGCAATGCCTCTTGGAAGCATACAAGACGTTCTCAGAAATTTATTAAAAGAACAGGTGCCGATTAGAGACATGGCCACCATAATGGAAACCATAGCGGATTGCGCCTCTATAACAAAGGACTCAGAGACAATAACGGAATTCGTGAGACAGAAGCTGTCGAGGGCCATCTGTCAAAGATACCAAAATAGCGAAGGAAAGATAGGGGTCATTTCTTTCGACCCTCAGCTTGAGCAAACCATTGCCAACTCAATCCATAAAACAGAGCGAGGCAATTTGTTGGCACTGGAGCCAACCGTGGCACAAAAGCTAATTGATAATTTGGTAGAAGCGGTGAAGGATTCATTGTCATCGGGATACGAAGCGGTGTTGTTAACATCCTCTAACGTGAGAAGTCATATCAGGCGTCTCATTGAAAACGCCTTGCCCCAGGTGCCGGTGTTGTCATATAAAGAAATATCACCCGGAGTTCGAATTGATTCACTGGGTGTGGTAAAATTGTGAAGTGACGGCGCTTTCAAATAAGACGGGTAGCGCCGGAGCGATAATTTTTTGTCTGAAAAATGAGCAGATGCGCGCATTGACAGGCAATGGAAGGAATGATAATCTTGAAAGAAACTGATCACAGATCGGCCAGGGGGTTTTCTAAGGTAAGGACGATTGCCATTACCAGCGGCAAGGGCGGTGTTGGGAAGACCAATATTGCAACAAATCTGGCAATGCTCTTCCGAAAATACAAAAAAAGGGTTTTACTGATAGACCTTGATTTGGGGCTTGCAAACGTGGACATCCTGTTGGGACTTCATCCCGAATACACGTTACAGGACGTTATTGAGGGACGCAAGGGGGTAAAAGACATCATTTTTCGGGGGCCGGAAGGGATTATGTTCGTCCCCGGCAGCTCCGGTATTGAAGAACTCACCAACCTTACTGAAGCGCAAAAAGAACTCCTTTTCAGGGGATTTAGTGAGTTGGATGAAGAAGTGGACATTGCGATTGTAGACACGGGCGCCGGCATATCATCGAATGTGTTAAGTTTTGTGCTTGCGGCAAATGAAATCCTGCTCATAACGACACCGGAACCTACTGCAATAACAGACGCTTACGCCATGATCAAAGTCCTTTCAAGAAAAAGAAAGGAACTTAACATAAAATTAGTGGTAAACCTTGCAAGCAGCCGGGAAGAGGCGGAATCGACCATGAGAAACATTTCGTCAGTGGCGCGGAGGTTTTTAGGCATTGATATACAATGTCTTGGATACATACTTTCCGACCCGAATGTAACCATGGCGACAAGGCTTCAAAAGTCCTTCGTAAAAGAATTCCCTAATACCATAGCGGCCAGTTGTCTCAATAAGATGGCCGTTTCATTTATCAATTGTGATGACGGAACACAGGCGCTGGGCGTTGAAGGATATTTCAGGCGGCTCGTTAGCGAAGGACAGACAGACCCCTTGAAGCTTATTTCCTGAATATCCCCGCTAAGCAGATGTAATATCACTCGAATTACTGTTTGACATTTATGAAACAGAGAGGTGGAATATGGAAATGCTATTGGCTCATGCGCGTGTATACCTCATGGTAATTGTTTTTTTCGCAACTTGTTTTCTTGGGTTAATGGCAGATGTGTCTTTTCCAATACTGGCAATCAGAAGTGTCGTAATAACAGGCATCGTAGGCATATTAAGTAATTTATTCTCCAAATACGTTATAAGCATAACGAAGACGGTGCCATTACCATCAGAAGAACAAACCACCATAAATAAACCTCTTCCCCCGGTGGTTGGGGGCGTAAAAAACAGCAAAAAAACGTAATGCACTCGGTAAGGTAAGCAAGAATGGGAATGCTCAATAAGGCGAAGGTGGGTTATAAACAGGAAAGCAACACGCAACGTGATAAACTAATTATGGAGCACCTTGCCCTGGTAAAATACGTAGTAAACAAACTCACCGTCTATTTACCGTCTTTTGTGGATAAGGATGATCTTATTGAATATGGCATTATCGGCCTCATTGATGCGGCGGTAAAATATGATACAACGAAAGAGACAAAATTTGGCACGTATGCTATTTCTCGTGTGCGCGGCACTGTGTTGGACTACCTGAGGTCTCAGGATTGGTTGCCTCGTACGATGAGGGATAAGGCAACCGTTGCAAGAGATACCTATCGGTTATTGGAACAAAAACTCAATAGACCGCCGCAAACGGAGGAAATTGCGGCGGCATTAAAAATGGAACCGGCAGAGTGGGACAAATTATTGTTGGAAATTAGTTTTGGCACGTTTCTTTCTTTGGAGGAGTTTAATCAAACATCTAAAGATGATTCCCGGGAAAACAAAAACCAACAAGTCATGGATCACAAGCTACGCGATCCTCTTAGCGACTTAGAGACAAAAGAAGAAAAGGCCTTATTGGCTGGAGCCATTGCCAAGTTACCCGAGCGGGAAAGACTGGTAATTACGTTGTATTACTACGAGGATATGATGTCGAAAGAAATCAGTCAATTGATCGGAATTTCGGAGTCCAGGGTATCACAGCTTCACCATCGGGCATTATTTCTTCTAAGAACCAGGATGAGCAAGGTAATATCGGGTACATCTTGAACACGGCACGTTACTCCCCAACATTTTCATTGTTTCTCAGCCTCCTTTGCATCCTCATTTTAATGTAGAGACGCATTGCATGCGTCTCTTTTCCCTGTTTGCCCCTAATCGTATTGCACAAGACGCACAGCAGTGTGTCTCTACAAAGGCAACCGGCAATGCCCAACGATTAGCAAGTTACCGGTAGCCAACGGGAATTGGCTCCTACCAAAAACTTTGAAATTCCTTTCCAGCAAGTTAAGCCAGGCACGGATGAATCCGTGCCTACAACAAACATTGAAATTCCAAAATATGAGTTTAGTAATGAACTATTACGGAAAAAATATACATCACAAGGAACAAAATGTCTAATAATTTGACCTGTCATCGTAATTCAGTAAAAATAGTACATAGTTGTAACATGCCAACATTAATATGGATAACACACAATTTAAAAGAATATTGCAGTGGAAGTATTTTGGCATACATGTTGCTTGACTTAATAAACAAGATATGAGAAACAAACATGGTTAGTATACAAGATTCAAAATGCTCAAAATTTCATTTATGTGTTATTAGCTTTTAAGGAATAGGTATATGACAACAACAATGATGAACCCAACGACCCAAGAAAACCTGAATGCGGTTAATGATACATTGTATGATATTAAATGTCTTACCAAATTATATCGTATGCTGCAGCAACCGTGTAATGTCAATAAGCGGTTTGACGAGTCTTGTGATAATTTTAAAGATATGGATCTTGTAGAGATCGGGCAGGCGTTGATATCTGTGCTGGATATGCAAAGGTTGTTTCCGTTACTCAATAACCTTACCATTTCAGGGACGGATAGTATGTCAGGCATCATTGTGCTGGTTAGCGGTGATGAGGTACAGGTAAAGGCATCGTATGGCCTGTCGCAACAGGTGGCAAATAACGCCGTGTTCAAGATTGGCGATGGTGCGATTGGCTGTGTGGTAAAGCAAGGGACACCGGTAATTATTAATAACGTTGAAAATGATCCCCGATTTAATAAACAACAATTTAAGTGGTATCATGGAAAGACGTTGCTTTGTGTTCCCATAAAGGCGCAAAATAAGGTAGCCGGCGTGATAAGCGTTAGTGGTAAAAGGGGTGGAGACGTTTATACCGACAACGATCTTTTATTTTTGGAAACACTTGCAGTCTACGCCGCTATTGCCATAGAAAAAGCTAATTTCTGCGATAAGTTAAAAAAACCGGACAAGTTAAGCCAGCTTACCAGCGCATATTATAACGAAAACGTTAGATATTTACCGGTAACATTACGAAGCATAAAGATTGGCGCTTTTACCGGATGTGATTTGTACCTGCAAACCACGGGAAACAATGAAACCAGATATTTGCTCTACTGTAAGGGAAGTAAATTATTCGAAGACGAAAGAAAAGAGTTATTCGTAAAGAAAAATATTAGTAAGATTTATGTCGCCAAAAACGGCAAAGCACAGTATCTCAGGTACATAGAAACAAATCTGGAACACGTTCTCCGGGATGAAATAACTGCATTACACGAAAAAGTTAAGGTTGCCTATGACGTTGCCGTAAACATAATGACGGACATGTCGAAAGACACCGATATTCCCACCTTCATTGAACGATCAAGGGATTGGACGGTACTTACACTTGACCTTATCTTAAAAGACCAGGAGGCAAGATCATATTTCATGGAATTGTTGAACTATGACGACAACGTTCTTAAATACCCCGTTAACGTGGCAATACTGGGTTTGTTGTTTGGATATTATATGGCAATTCCAGCAAATAACCTGATGTCGTTAGGTATTGGTTTACTCCTTCAGGATATCGGAAAAACGGCGCTTGACAGTTATTGGGTAAACAGTGCTGGAAAATTAACGAAAGAAGAAATGGAACAAATAAGAAAACATCCTGACATGGGGTTTATTATCCTCTCTAAGAGCGGTAGTTTACCCATGGAGGCCTGCCTCATTGCAAAACAGCATCACGAACAGTTCAATGGAAACGGATACCCTGAAGGCTTAAAGGGTGTTGACATTCACTGTTATAGTCGGATAGCCCGTATCGTAAGTGAATTTGTTCAGCAGATGTCAAGGATTGAAAAGGATAATGAAAAACCTGTATTTCAAGCTTTACAGAAGATGGTAAAGGAAATGGAGGGGCATTTTGATAAAGAAATACTAAAAAAATTTATTGGTTTTATGCACGTCAGCACGAGTGAAAAGCAGGTAGAGGCAAACCGCAACGCGGCGTAATCTGCGCAAGGTAAAGTTCACAGAAATAACCACCGCCGGCAACTGTGTTATGCTGTAAACTTTACCGCGCAGAAATGTTTTAAGTTTTTTAATTAAGAAATCAGTTTCTATTTTAAACACATTCTAAACAAGGAGGTTTGAAAATGAGTACGAGAATTAACACTAACATTAATGCGTTAAATGCCCTGAAGTCATTGAATGGTATTGGCACCAGAATGGCTACTGCCCAGTTGCGTCTGGCTACCGGCAAACGGATTAATAATGCCGCCGACGATGCAGCCGGTTTTTCCATTGCCAAGAAGTTCAACGCCAGGGCGGAAGGTTTAGGGCAGGCGCTCAACAATATTGGTTCTGCCAAAAACCTGGTAGCCGTTGCAGAAGGCCATTTGAACAACATTGTCGAGATTCTTACGCAGATGAAGACAAAGGCTACCCAGGCTGCCGATGATTCACTCGGCACGGCGGAACGTACCTCCATCAAAGCGGAGCTTGCCGCAATGGCGAAACAGGTTAACCTTGAAACTCAGCAGGCAACGTGGAACAGCCGGAGTTTATTTGCTGGAACTGCATCTGCCAGTGCGGCTACCGTACTGTTTAAGTTTCAGATTGGCGCCGGAAACAGCAGTACAAATGACATCTTGCAGTTTAACCTGCTTAAGACGGGCAACGTCAGTCTTGATAGTGGAAATGTGGGCTACTCTGCTTATGGTCTACGCCTTGATGCAGTAACGACGGGCGGTTCAGCATCGACTCGTTTCGGTGGTGGTACGCTTGCGGGATCGCTTGTCGGTTCTTCCTCGTCTGCTCAGGCATTGATGGGTAGAATCGATACGGCAATTGCTGACGTCTCTGAGGCATTGAGCTATATAGGTTCCGTGGTAAATAGGCTGACCTATCAGGAGGCAAGCTTGACTACGGCAAAGACGAATACCGAGTCGGCAAGGAGTCGTATTGAGGATGCTGATATGGCATACGAACAACTGGAAGCCACAAAGTTGCAAATATTGCAACAGACTGCCAGCGCAATGCTTGCTCAGGCAAACTCAGGACCGCAGGCAATATTAAGCCTCTTTAAATAGACGGTGGCTTTTGTTGCTTATTTTTTCGAATCCCCCTTGGCTCGTTTTCCCTGCCTCCATTGAACAGGAGAAGACGAAAAATACGAGCAAGGGGGATTTTTATTTTGTGTAACCGGCAAAGATGATATGATTAAATAGTAGGGTAGGCATTGCCTGCCATCTGTGCCGAAGGGGTACATTCCCAAATTCTTGTAAATTTGCATTTTGCCACGTAGGGACAGATGGAAATAGCCCACCGATTTATCGGTGGGACAGAGACTTGGATTTTTAGTCCCGTAGGGACAAAATATCGGTAGAAAAGAATGGTATACAAACATAAATGCCGTAGGTATGGCATATTTAGAACCCTATTGCGCTGCCAAATATATCTTCCCTACGGAACTTTACAGCTCCCGTGCCGAAGGCACACGATAACAACGATACCATGAATAAACTATCTGCGTGTCTCATCGTAAAAAATGAAGAGTCGGTTCTTTCACGTTGCTTGGAGAGCGTTCGCACACTTGTTGATGAGATTGTTGTCGTTGACACGGGTTCGAACGACCGGACGATAGAAATTGCCCTCAGCTACGGTGCGCGTGTATATCATTTTACCTGGATAGATGATTTCTCTGCCGCCAGGAATGAATCTTTGCGTTACGCTCGTGGCGGGTGGATTCTCTATATTGATGCAGATGAGGTCATTGACGCTGCAAATGCCGCAAAGGTTCGTCAGGTAATAACACGAGAAGACATTATGGCCGTCACGGTGCGGCAATGCATTCCTCAACAGGCGGATAACATTGCCGCGTCTTATTACAGCGAATACTGCCGTATCTTTCGTAGACATCCTGATATTCGCTTTGAGGGTGCAATACACGAGCAGATACTTCCTTCCATTGAGCGATTTGGGGGCAAGGTACTGCGGAGTGACATTGTTGTTTATCACTGGGCCTATGCTATTGATGCGGTGAAAAAACAAAAGAGGGCAGAAAGGAATCTCCGTTGTTTGTTGGCAGAAATAAAATGCGTTCCAGACGACCCATTTCTCCACCTTAACCTCGGAATGACCTACCGCGAGCTTGGGCAACGCGATGCTTCAATTAAAGCCCTCCACCGGACACTAAGCAAGGATGGCGGCAATATGAAACGGGAACTTGTCGGCCAGGCACATCTTACCCTTGCCAAGATATATTTAGAAGAGGAAAACACTACAAAAGCGGCATATCATGCGCAACAGGCAGGCGTTTTTGACCCGGTCAATCCCTTGCCGGATTATTTACTGGCTACCCTTGCGGTGAATGAACAGCAGTATGAAAAGGCAATACGTCACCTGGAGGCAGCGATACGTGTCACAAAGGGAGATGGAGAGAGACTTCCCAGTGTAGAGCTGAATATGGCGCATGTCTATTTGGAGTTGGGAAGTTGTCGTAGTATGGCCGGTGATCTTCAAGGCGCCGAAGAGGATTTTTTCCGTTCCCTTCAGTGCAATCCTTCTTCAGTGACTCCTTATTTGCTGTTGGGAAATGGGCGCCTTATGCGTGGCGACCATAAAGGCGCCGGAGAGATGTTTGAACGTGCATTAGCTATAGATACATCGCTGGACGATGCGCGGCAAGGTCTCGCTTTATGCCGTAATCCTGAATAACTAAGCCGGCATAAATAATGTCTCTTTACAAAATATTGAGAGGAAACAGGGGTGATTACCGACGAATATTTACAACGCGGCATTGATCTGACCAGGAACGGGAAGCTGCTTGATGCCGTTACGATTTTTGAAGAGATTCTTCGCGCTAATCCTGATGAGCCTCGCGCCCTCTTTAACGTAGCAGTGCTTTACGATAAGCTTGGACAGCGAAACAAAGCGCTTGATTTGTTACAACGCAGTATCGCAATTGACCGTTCCTTTGCAAATCCGCATTATTACCTGGGTTACTTGTACCTGCAAATGGGCAGCTATAAGGAAGCATATCAATCATTTCGGAATACTATCGCCAGAGACGTCGAATTTACTCCTGCCTACGATGGCGCCAGGATTGCTGCCTCGGCCCTGGGACTGTCTATTTCTGATGATAAAGCAGATGTTGTGTTTTATACCGGCGGAACAACGGCTTTCAACGGTAGAACCCTGGAAGAAAAAGGACTTGGGGGAAGTGAGAGCGCCCTTATCTACGTGGCGCGAGCCCTGGCTGCAAGCAGGATGAGGGTACGCGTCTTTTGTAACTGCGACAAACCAGGGGAATACGATGGAATACACTATGGCGATCTTGTTGATTTCCACCTTTACCGCCAACTCAATTCATTTCCAATAATTATTTCATCACGCTCATTACGTCCATTCAAAATCGCTTTACAGACACAGGCGCGCATCCTGTGGATACACGATGACATAAATGTTAAATATTTAGAAGGAGAAACACCAAACACCCTTCCCATCGACCGGATCTTTGCCGTTAGTCGTTGGCAAAGGGACGAGTGGTCTCGCTACTTTCACATTAAGCAAGACCGGTTTTTCTTAACACGCAACGGCGTTGACTTAGCGATGTTTAAACCGGGCGTAAAGAGGGAACGCCATCGCCTCGTTTACATTAGTCGTCCTGAGCGTGGGCTAGACGTTCTTTTGAAGCTTTTCCCCATGATTCGCAACCGCATACCATCTGCCGAGCTACACCTGTACACCTATTACTCTCCGGGTGAAAAATCCGTAGATGAAATCTGGCGGCATACACAACAACCAGGGGTTTTCATCAAAGGATGTTTGACAAAATCCTCTCTGGCAGAGGAAATGGCCTCTGCTTGCTTAATGGTTTATCCCAGTACCTTCCGGGAAACATCCTGTATTGCCGCTATCGAGGCACAGGCATCCGGCACACCCGTTGTTACCAGCGCACTTGCGGCGTTGTCGGAAACAGTTATGGATGGAGTGAGCGGTTGCCTTGTGCCAGGTGAACCGGGAACGGAGGAATTCGGGAGGCGTTTTGCAGAAACCGTGATTACCTTGTTGGACGATGATGTAGCCTGGCAACGCCTCAGCCAAAATGCCCGCTCTCGTAGTGAACAATTTTATAGTTGGCAGGGTATCGCCGCAGAATGGGTTGGAGAATTTCTAAGGATAGCCGCTGATAGAAACAAACACTGCTGAATTGAGAAGAGGTGATAAATATGCATCACACTACCACATCATTTGTCGACGTCCCTTTCTGTACCTGCGACTGCTGATATTTCAATTTCAACCTTTTTATGGTTTCTTCAGCCGGTATTTGACGAATAACCTTATTCGTAGAAGCATCCATAACACGGGTAACAATGAGATTCAATTCTCTTTCAATAGAAAATTGAACTTTGGTATTGATCGGTGAATCTTTAGATTCCGATGGATCAACCTTCTCAGAGGAAACCTTTTTCTTAGGTTCCTCCGCCGCATCTTTTGTGTCCTTTGTGTCTTTTGCCTCTTTCACGTCACGCGGATTTGCAGTTTTTTTTGCATCAGCCGTGTTTTTTGCAATTTCGCTTTTAACGGCGTATCCTGCTTGTATCCCATAAACAGGGGCATTAGTAACATCGGTTGTCTTCATAATACACAAACCTTCTTAAAAGCGTCTGGAAGAAACGCACCAAATTGAAGAGCGTGGGAATGCATACACATCTCTATATTATTTCGACCTCGTCTAACAATGGTTTACCCGGAGACATCAAGGTGCACGGACAAACGGGCATCAGGATCTCTTAAGGTATTCATAAGGGTCTTACTTTCGCGTATCTTTCTAAGATTTATGTTAATCTCGCTAATGCATTGGTTAAGCATGGTAACAATTTCCGTATTAAGAGAGAGCGTATTATCGAGTTGTTGCTGAATTTGCTTGAGCATGCCAATTATTCTCTCCTTCTGTTCTCCATTTTTGATGGAAGCAATGTAACCTTTAACAGACACACAATATTCCTGCACCAAAGAGAGCTTGTCGATAATGGTACCTCTTTCTTTCAATCGCTCTATTAATATATCTTCATTGCTTCCCGCAGACAACAGCTCTTTTAACTCAGAGGTACTGTCGAGTAACAGCTTACAATCGGCACCCTGAGCAGTAAGGTTCTGTATGATATCTTCAATATCCTTCAGTTTATCGCAACGTTCTGGGTTAGCCATAATAACTCATTAAGGAATTAGTCATGGATGTAATCTGATTTCCCTGAAGCACTAAGCCATTTAACAAGTCTTGCATCTTATAAAGTTGTTGGCTATATTGCCTTTCCTTTATTGCCATTCGCTCTTCCATTCGTTTTATCCTGCCATCCAGAGACGTTACCCTGTTACTAAGAACGGTTTTGGTCTCATCAATGATTGACCCTCTCGTAGAGGAACTACTTTCCACGTATGGTTTTAAAAGGCTTTCAATCTTCTTAGCAATACCGTTGGTAGAGTTAAAAATATTTTCAACCGCTTTTGAATTTGAGGCAATTGCATCGTTAAATTTGGAAGAATCAGACAAGCTGGCGCTAGATCCACTGCCAAGGGTAATACCGATTTTGCTGAGATAGTTAGGGTCGCCAGCCGTAAGCCCCGTTACCTGCTCCGTAAATTTTTGGAACAACTGCATCCTTAAAGACGTAAAGGTCGTATTTCCAGCAAGGGGGCCACGTGTCTTAGTGGTAGCATTTACGCTTGATTTATCTTTTATATACGAGTTTACTGAATTAAATTTGTCAAGGAAATCGTTAACTTGCGCCTGCACAGCGCTCGTATCCTGCTTTACCGTTACCGTAGTGTAGGTGTTGTCCGTGTAGGCGGAAACATTAACATTTTTTAAATTATAGTTAATACCATTAATAGTAAATGCGTTGGTGCTTTTTGAAATTTGGTCACCACTCGCCGTGCTATTTATGGTAAATTGCGCATCTGTGCCGCTTGTTGGAGTCGCTCCCGATAATTTCAGGGTACTCAGCAAGTTGCCGGTTACGTCGGCAAGGGTAACGGTGTCGGTGCTTCCGGTATTTTTAGATTTAACGATTACCTTATCAAGTGAACTATCATAGAATGCATTCACATTGGCAGTGGAACTGTTAATTCTCGATAATACATTGTCTAAGGTATCTGTGCTCGTATTGTAGGAGATAGATATACCGTTGACTTTAAGGCTACCCGAAGTTGTGCTAGTCAAGGCTGTGTCAAAATTAGCCTTCGATAACAGCACACCGCTTTGAATACCGGTAGAACCATTTCCAGTAAACGTACCGGCAGTAATTTTTGCCTGTGTGAAGAAAGGATTCGTGCCGGTCTCTGATATAACCAGGTCGGTAGACGTACTTTTCTGCTCTATAGTAAATTTGTCAGCAGTTTTATCATAATAGATATTTGCATTAGCGGTAACATCGCTGTTTACCGCATCCATAAATGTCTGTACTGTGCTGTAATCGGATAAAGTGAAAGCCTGCCCATTAATGGTTACTGTGCCATCTGGAATGTTCGCAAACCCTGCATTAGCAAAACTCTTCGATACGTCTATCGTGCCGCTTCCCGGAGCTACCTTCGAACCACTTGTGGCTGCGGACTTTGTTGTCAATTCACCCGTACTTTGTACCGTTGCACCCGTAGCCAATTGCTTGACACGAACGAGGAATGTTCCCGTGGTTGCACTAGTGTTAGCAGTAGCAGTTATCTTTGTCTCGTCACTTGAACTGCTGGCCCTTGCATTATATATAGAGCTGGTGGATGTATCAGACAAGCTTCTCGCTGCAGTGAGAAGAGAGCTTACCTTTGTTTTTAATTCACCATAAAGGCTAAGGGAGTTATTAACGCTCGTTTTCTGTGAGTTTAACACCGATAACGGTCTTCGCTCTATGGACATAAACTGAGAAATCAGTGCGTTAAGGCCGGATCTGGAAGCGTATGCGGATGTTATAGAGGGTAATGCCATGGGAGAAACCTCCTAATCAAGACTGGGGATGGACGGATATCCATCCCCAGACAGAAGATGGAATATTGTGATAATATATTCCTAAAACAAAACTGGGGATGGATAGTAAATCCATCCCCAGCATGAAATGATGTTGTTATCTAAAGAGACTTAGTATGGACTGAGGACCTGAATTTGCCTGAGCAAGCATTGCGCTGGCCGTCTGCTGCAATATCGTCAGTTTTGTGGCGTTAAGCTGCTCGTATGCCATGTCGGCATCCTCGATACGGCTCCTTGCCGCCTCGGTGTTGGTCTTTGCTACCGTCAAGCTTGACTCCTGATAACTCAACCTGTTCACCACGGACCCGATATAGCTCAATGCCTCAGAAACATCGGCAATAGCGGTATCAATTCTACCCATCAATGCCTGTGCCGATGCGGAAGAACCGACAAGCGATCCCGCAAGCGTACCACCACCCAAGCGCGTCGATGCTGCGCCACCCGGTGTTACTGCATCAAGGCGTAGACCATAAGCGCTAAAGCCTGTATTGCTACTATCGAGACTGACGTTGCCCGTCTTAAGCAGGTTAAACTGCAGCACGTCGCTCGTGCCACTGTTTCCACCGCCAATCTGGAACTTAAACTGCGTGCCACCTGCGGTTGCGTTGGCAGATGCGGTACCCGCAAATATAGACTTCGAGTTCCATGTCGCCTGCGTAGTTTCAAGGTTAATCTGCTTTGACAATGCAGCAAGCTCTGCCTTGATGGACGTGCGTTCTGCCGTGCCGAGTGAATCATCTGATGCCTGGGTAGCCTTCGTCTTCATCTGTGTCAGAATATCGACAATGTTGTTTAAATGACCTTCAGCAACTGCTACCAGGTTTTTAGCAGAACCGATGTTACTCAGCGCCTGACCCAAACCTTCCGCCCTGGCGTTAAACTTCTTTGCTATAGTATAGCCAGCAGCGTCATCTGCGGCCGTGTTAATCCTTTTACCCGTGGCCAAACGCAATTGGGAGATGGCCATACGCCCATTGACGTCATTCAACGACTTCAGGGCATTCAATGCATTAATATTGGTGTTAATTCTTGTACTCATGTTTAACCCTCCATGTTAATTGTTTTCCCGTATTCCATAACGAGAATAAATGAAACATTCCCCATGACTAAATTCACGCTGTTTTCAAAATAGACTAGTCTAACTGTTAAACTTTTCTACGGTACCTAACATCCTATATCGGCAAATTTTTCTATAAATTTAATAAAATTTCTGCTATTTTTAAAATTTAACACATTAATTCTGTAATAAAAGCCAAAGAAACATGACTTAACAAGCTGACTCACAAACACTTAAAAACAGCCCATCCAATAACCATACAGAAGAAAAATGCGTAACGACACATCGCGAAAAACGCAGAAAAACAGCGGAAGATGGAATATTGTGGTAATATATTCCTAAAACAAAACTGGGGATGGATAGTGATCCATCCCCAGCATGAAGCGATGTTGTTATCTGAACAGACTCAGTATGGACTGAGGACCTGAATTTGCCTGAGCAAGCATTGCGCTGGCCGTCTGCTGCAATATCGTCAGTTTTGTGGCGTTAAGCTGCTCGTATGCCATGTCGGCATCCTCGATACGGCTCCTTGCCGCCTCGGTGTTGGTCTTTGCTACCGTTAAGCTTGACTCCTGATAGCTCAACCTGAAGCTGTGGTTGTCATGCCGGACATAAAAGGAGAAGATGAATTATTGCCGACACCGCGATTCATACTGCCTGAGCCGCCGGTTGATTCTACTTTAAGAAAACGTATTTCTACATGGTCTGCGCCGTACACTACAGCCGGAGAGTTCCCATTGCCGATAATCACGGTCGTGTTCTCCCCTGAACCTTCTATATCAATATAACTCTGCATTCTAACACAATTCGAACCGATATTATAAACCCCCGGCATTATTTTTAAGAGACATGGGGTTGTTTCTGATAGCGCGCCGCACCAAGCGGGATAGTTATCCATTGCAGTGACAGGATCGGTATAATCGCCGCCTTCTAAAGCAACTACGACAACTTTACCATAGAAGCCTATCTTGTTTGCCGTTACAGCGTCACTGGCAATATTGTTTGCACCCACGGCCCCGGTTGCAATCTTGCCTGATGTTACGGCGCCATTTGCAATTTTGCTTGCCGTTACAGCGTCATCCTGAAGGTGATTGGTCTTTACGCCGCTTCCCGTATCAGCGTTCTGCCCTGAGATACCATCAGCCTCTGCAATGTGCTGGGAATTTACCTCATTATCAGAGAGTGCAAGCACCTCGCCTGATAGAAAGAAACTTAAAAATCCTGACACAATTACGATTGCAGTTAACCTTTTCATAATTACCCTCCTTCTTCCGCCCATTATTTTATGGAAAGACCCGATGTGAAATGCATCTCCCGGACAAAGGTGCTTTCAAAATCCGGATTTTGGGACAATTCTACAACCTGGGCGCTTCTGGCTATATGAACCGATTCTTTTATCAACTCCTTGTCCAATAGCATCCTCAATGCGCCTTCGAGGCTTGAATTTCCCACGTACAGCATCTTTGCATTTTTTGTCGCCGGTAAAAACCCTGTCCGGAAGAGGCTTTGCTCCTTCAGGTGATAACCAAACGCGCCGGCAATAATGACCGTCTTCAGTTCGTCAGGGCTAATACCGCAGGTGGAAAGCAATATCTCCACGCCTGCCCTGATGGCGGCCTTTGCCAGTTGCACCTGGCGTACGTCTTCCTGAGAAATAGATACATTGTCTGCCAACCGGAAATGCCGCTTCTTGTCTTTCTCAAACAAATAGGTGAAATATTTATCAGAAACACCGTTGCCTTCCTTGCCGGTAAGCCGTCCCCTTGCATTAACCAGGCCAACCCGCAGGAGTTCTGCAATAATATCCAGCAGTCCGCTTCCGCAGATGCCCCTTGGCTGGGTATTTCCTACTACCTCCAGGGTCAATTCGTCCTTGAAAGCGGCGTGTTCAATTGCGCCCTCGCCTGCCCTCATGCCGGAGCTTATCGTCATTCCTTCAAAACACGGCCCCGCCGCGGTGGACGTGGCGACCATCTTGTCTTCCATAAATAGAACCACCTCGCCATTCGTGCCTATATCGAGAAAGATAGCCGGTGATTTGCATGACTCAGGGCGAATTGCCAGCAGGCCGGAAACGATGTCGCCGCCGATATATGCCGAGATGGAAGGGAATGCCGTAGATGTTGCGCGTTGTGAGGCATTAAGTGCAAGGTCTTTTGCCGGTACGGTTACCATATCGAGCGTTTCCGCCCTATACGGATATTCCCCTATACCCTTGATTTCTTTGTGTAAAAATATATGCTGCATCGTGGTGTTGCCTGCGCAGACTACGTGATAAATATGTTCAGGACTCACGCCTCTATCGGAACATAAGAGGCCGATGAGGAGATTCACAGCGGAGATGAGTTCCCTGTGCATCCTGAAAAGTCCGTCCTTTTGAACAACGGAGTATTTTATACGTGACATGACGTCGTGGCCATAATGCACAAGCGGATTAAGGATTGACGAACTGCCCAGCGCCTCGCCGGTATTAAGGCTAACCAGCGAGGCCACCAGGGTTGTCGTGCCGATATCCAGGGCTACGCCGTAGGATGAACCGATGGTGTCACCCTCCTCTGCAAATGAGAACGTATCATGTAGATACACGTTTGTGGAGCAAAGCCCTCGCCCGTCACGCACCACCTCTTTCCTCACCGAAGGATTAAGTTTACGCGTGCCTTCGTTTTCGCCATAAAAACCTTCAATGATCTTCAAGCCGTCCTGCTTTTCATAAGAGGGGACAATGATCTCAAGATCGGTCTCTACGGTCGTTTTGCAGGCAAGCACCGTGTCGAGCGTATTATTCACCCTTATCTGTACCATATCCTTGCCGCATTTCCCGTTGCCGCCGCAGGGGCTTTCCAGGTTAACACCCAGCCTGCGTGCCGCGTCCAGAACCGTAATGCCCTTATGTACCGTACCGGTAATTTTTGATGGATAAAAGGTTATCTTCGCAGAATTCATAATTCTTTATTTTGTAACATTTTATTTTTTTAAAAACACCCCGGAGGGGTGAAATATTAATAGCCAGCACGCCAAAGTACAATAAAGCTCCAAAGGAGCAGCATATTGTTTAGTCGTCTTACATACCGCTCCTCAGATCGCTAAAAAGTGCCCGCCGCCCGCATCTCGCATCCTGCATCAATAAATCCGCCCCCCCTTCGCCGCCTCCGCCATTGCCTTAATATGTTTTACCGGTGTTTTGGCGCTCGCGCCACAGGCCGGCGCAAGGATATCGATGCCGCCGTGTAATATATTTGCCGACACCCTGCGTATGGCGCTTGAAGGGCCGTTCAGTAAAAGCCTGGTGCACACGTTACCCATCAACCTCTTTTCCGGAAGGGTGTTCCTCATTAGCCGGATATCTACGGGGGCGTCGAAACTGATGCATTCGGCGTCAAGCCCCTTGATAGAACCGGCAATCGTATGTATGTTGCCGCAGATATGCACAATCACCGGCCTTCCAAGCCGATGGATATGGCGCGTCATCTCATTCAGATAAGGAAGGGCGAACGCCTCGAAGTTTCCGGGGCCGAGTATTTCTCCGGTAGCGGATGGGTCAGCAATAGAGATAAGGTCGGCGCCATCGGCAATAAGCGCCTCTGCATATCTGATGCTATTTTCAGTTAAAAAACCGAGGAATTCGTGGACTGCCCCCGGCGTTTGTTTGAGCGCCCGGTAAAGCGACGTTGCATCAATAAGAGAAGTGGCAAGGCTTAGAGGGCCAACCAGGTTGCCGACCACGGCGGTATCCGTCGCGCTTTTACTCAGGATTTTGGTGCATTCGAGGATGGTGGGGAGCCGCCCGTCTTTATGAGTATCCAATGGTTTTAAATTTTTCCACTCCGACACGGACCTCAACGGGTACTGCACAATGCCGGGTTCCGTAACCTCATCGCCATCCTCTACTTCTCCTCCCAACGCTTCAGCCTCAACGGTCATACAAAAGGGAATGCCAAGATTCTCCATACCCGTCTCGTCGTGCATGGCAAGCGAGAGGGTTGCCATCTTCGCCGCGTCCCTGTGGACACCAGGCCAACGGCAACCGGTTTTTACCATCACCTCCCGACAGGCCATCGTCATCATACCGCCAGGGCAAATGACCGGACGCCTATCAACTGCCTCGCCCCGCAAGGCCTTCAGCAGTCTTTCTTTTTCTGTCATAGATTATTCTAAACCGGATGATCTGGAAGGATATCAAAAGGATTATGTTAACATGACCGACAGCCGAAGGCAATAAACTCTTAATAGATTTTTGAGTATACGTTCGATTATATCAGATGGTATAATTTCGACTAATTAGGCATTCGGCAACTTTTTCTATTGTCGATGTTAATGTAGAGACGCATTGCATGCGTCTCTATTTTGTCAACCCTTTCTATACGCGCAGCACTTTCCGGACGCATGCAAGGCGCCGGTTTATCAATCGTCTCGGCATACTTCACCATTTACGCATACAAGCAATTAAAAAACCA
>CAYJPZ010000022.1:0-29489 GCA_964372185.1 uncultured candidatus Brocadiaceae bacterium | reverse complement strand
CATTTAGACTATGTAGAGTGGGCTCAGGTGCATCTTGCCTTACCGGAAGGTTCTTTGTTTATTGAGGAAGAAAAAAATCCGACAGCTTCCGTTATCTTAAAGCTGAAAAATAAAAGTATGAGCGCCTTGAAGCCGGAACAGGTTGCCAGTATTACCCACCTTGTAAGTTCGAGCGTGGAGGGTCTCAAACCGGAAAACGTTACCATTACCGACACACGTGGAAATCTGCTCTCCAGGAAAGAGTCGCCCTTGTCTACGTCCGGAGCAAGTAATGATCAATTGGATGTGAAGAAGAAGATCGAAGATTATTTTACGGCTAAGGCGCAGGACCTCCTGGAAAAAATTGTAGGCGCCGGCAAATCCGTCGTACGTGTAAGCGCCGATTTGGACTTTAGGCACGTAGATGAAAGAACGGTTGAGTTTGACCCTGAACGCAGGGTTCCCAAAGTCCAAACCGTAACGACCAGAATATCCGGCGGAGCGCCCTTTTCCGGGGGAGGAATGGCCGGGGTTCAGGCCAATCTGAATATGTCTCAATCAGGGATTATTCAGACTGCCGGACCTTCGGAGGAAGAGGAGACAGCGCAGACGCAGTATGAGTTGAGCAAGACGGAACGTGTTGTTGCCAATCATGGAGCGATGGTCAGGCGGTTGTCGGTTGCAGTGCTTCTCGACGGTATGTACGAAGAAAAGAAGTCTGATGACGGCAAGATGCAGCGGGCATACATTCCGCGAAACAAAGACGAAATTACGCGCATTGCCGCGCTCGTAAAACAGGCGATAGGAATCGACGACATTAACCGCGGCGATAGTTTTGAAATACAAAATGTGCAGTTCTATGAACAGCCTTTTGAGCAGACCGAGCAGGAGGAGACTGCGGTAAAAAAAGAACAGCAAAAAGATTTTATGCTAAAGATGGCAAAGAACGGTTCTCTTGCCATAACCGTGCTGGTCTTCCTGTTGTTTGTGATGAGAAGCATGAAAAAGCTCAAGAAGCCTAAAGTAACGGAAAACGTGGAAACCTTAGTAAAGAAACCGGTTCTTGCGGTAGAAGAGCCTTCGGAAGAAGAAACCGTAGAAAAGGTTGCAGAGGCAAAACGGGTGGTGTTACGCAAGCAGGTTGTTGATAAGATTAAAAGCAACCCGGGCACAGTGGCAAATTCTCTGAAACGGTGGATTGCTGCGGATATGGCGGCAAGAAATGAGTAAAAATGGAAAAACTAACAGGCGTACAAAAAGTTGCAATTATCTTGTCAACCCTTGATGCTGACGCCGCCGCCGGTGTAATTAAAGAACTCGACGATGAAAAGATAGCGCTTGTTACCGCGGAAATGACGAAGTTCAATCATATTGACAAAGAACTGGTAGACAGGGTGCTGGATGACTTGTCCCAGGAACTGCATTCAAATACTACCATAGTCAAATACGATAACACCTCGTTCAAAAAGCTGCTGGAAAAGGCCGTTGGCGCTCAAAAAACGGAGGAAATTTTTACCAGTGTCGAAGACGGGACGCTGTTTCCCATGCCTTTTCAGATACTCAAGGAGGCCAGCGACGACGAGATTGTGCGTCTGATTGTCGGCGAGCATCCACAAACGATAGCACTTATCCTGTCGTATCTCGACCCGCCCCGCGCCGCGAAGGCGCTGTCACAATTTCCCACAGAGTTACAGGCCGAGATAATTATGCGCATATCGACAATGGACCCGCCCCCGGCGAGATTGCTAATGCAAGTGAATACCGTTATTGCCTCAAAGATAAAAAACGAAGATAAACGCCAAAAAATGCCCGCAAAGAAGAAGTATAAACTGGCTACGGACATTATCAGCAGCATGGAGGGCGCTGCCGATAAGAGTGTGGTTGACATGATAAATCACAGAAATCCTGAACTGGCGGATGAAATCAAAAAATTATTGTTCACTTTTGAAGACGTTGTCAGCGTTCAAGATGAAGCGTTGAGAAAGATACTTACGGAAGTCGACAATCGTGTGATTGCCCTGGCGTTAAAAACCGCTAATGAAGAAATTGAGAAGAAATTTTTCAGCAACATGTCTAAGCGCGTGGGAGATTCGGTAAAAGAGGAAAAAGACCTCTTGGGTCCACGGTTGCTATCTGAAGTGGAAGCCGCCCAACTGCAGATTGTGGATGCCGTAAAACGGCTGGAAGCGAAGGGAGAAGCGGTTGTTAAAAAGAAAGGCGCGAAAGGATCCGTTGATAAATTCGTATGAAGAACAAGAAAATATACTCATCGCCGGAAGTCAGAGGTGTTCATGTTTTGCAATCGAGAGAGCGCCGAATCGACCTTGCCCAGGAGGTTGCGCTACAGGAGGAATTACTGCAGCAGGAAAAAGAAGATGAAAGGTTGAAAGAGCTTGAATTAGCAAAAGATGAAGCCTATAAAAAAGGCCGGGCGGAGGCCGAACAATCCTCTCTTGAGGAATTTGAGCGGCTAAAAAAGGAGTACGCATCGTTGGTGGCTTTGTTTCAAGACGCAACGCGGCAAATGACCGCTGAAAAAGAAAAAATATGGCGCGAGAGCGAGCATGAGATTGTAAGGCTTGCCCTGGCTATCTCAAAAAAAGCCGTCGGATGCGAAATTAGCGATAATAGCGTCAATATTATGAAACAGGCGGTAACAGAGGCGCTTTCTTACGTGGGTGAGAAGAAGCTCGTTGCCGTGCGCATTTCTCCGGAAGATTTGAAAAAGATGGATACGCTGGAAGGGATGAAAATAGCGGGCGAAGGTATTACGGTGCTTGAGGATAGGAACGTTGCGCCCGGCGGGTGTGTGGTGGAAACGGATTTTGGGAGTGTGGAGAGCCACGTAGAATCACGCTGGGCGGAAATCCGGAAGGCATTAGTGGGGAATAAGAATGAGCCAACGGCGCATTGATTTTGAACGGTATCAAAAAAAGCTGCACGCCGTGCCCCCGGTAAGGCATGCAGGACGGGTAGCGCACGTTGCAGGCCTGGTGATCGAGTCTCATGGCCCGGCAGTGCCGATAGGAGATTTGTGCTATATCCAACTTGATAATGCCCAAACGCCGGTGCCGGCTGAAGTGGTGGGATTTAAGGGGAAAAAGATACTCCTCATGCCTATCGGTGATGTGGACAGAATCAGCCCTGGAACCAAGGTTATTGCTGCGGGAGCCCCGCTAGAAATCAAGGTTGGAATGGAACTCATGGGGCGGGTTATCGGAGGACTGGGTGAGCCGATAGACGGGAAGGGGCCGTTAACGGCCGGGGAGCATCGCTCCATCTATAGCTCGCCGCCGGACCCTTTAACAAGGGACAGGATAAAAGACCCGCTCAGAACGGGGGTGCGGGTACTGGATGGGTTGTTCACGTGCGGTAAGGGACAGCGATTGGGTATATTTGCCGGCAGCGGCGTCGGAAAAAGTACCTTGATGGGAATGATTGCAAGGAATTCCGAGGCAGACGTCAACGTGATCGCGCTTATTGGTGAACGAGGGAGAGAGGTTCGGGAATTTATTGAAAAAAGCCTGGGAGAAGAAGGGATTAAAAAATCCGTACTCGTCTCCGTTACTTCTGACAAACCAGCCTTATTAAGGGTAAAGGGCGCGTACATTGCATCAACGATTGCCGAGTATTTTAGGGATAAAGGGATGCAGGTGATGCTTTTGGTGGATTCTATTACGCGATTTGCCAATGCGCAGCGGGAGGTCGGTTTGTCTATTGGGGAACCGCCTACTTCCAAAGGTTATACCCCTTCCGTATTCGCATTGCTGCCAAAGTTACTGGAAAGATCCGGAACCGGCGCAAGGGGAAGCATTACGGGTTTATACACGGTGCTGGTTGATGGAGACGACATGAATGAGCCGATTGCGGATGCGGTTAGAGGTATTCTTGACGGACATATCGTATTGTCAAGGGCGTTGGCAAACCAAAATCATTTTCCTGCAATCGACATTCTGGAAAGTGTCAGTAGATGCATGGATGACATTGTAACGATAGAACATAGAAAGTCGGCCAATCATTTAAAAACGGTATACGCCACCTATAAGGAATCAGAGGATATGATCAACATTGGCGCATACACGAAGGGCAGTAGCGCCAAGATCGACTTTGCCATATCGGCAATTGACAGAATTAATGATTATCTGAAACAGGACGTAACGGAAGAAGGCAATTACGAAAAAACGGTTGAAAGGCTTCTCAATTTACTGGCAAAGAATGATGCGGCCAAAAAGACCGTTGCCGCTAAATTCTAAAAATTATCCATCATTGGTTATACGGCTATGGGATTCTATTTTAAATTTCAAAAATTACTGGAAATCGAAAAGTTAAAGGAAGAGGCGCTCGTTAAAGAGTTGAAGCTTTTGCAAAAGCAACTGCAGGATGACGAAAAATTGCTGACGCTTCTGCAATCGGTGTTTACAATGCAACAAAGCGAAATGGAAAAAGAGTTGCGCAAACCGCAGGAAGCAAATGTGTTTGTCTTGTTTGAAGTATACTTTTCAAAGCTTCGTAGGGATATGGACGCACAACGCGCTAAAATAAAAGAATCTACCAAAAAGGTTGATATGGCGCGGGATAAACTATTAGGCGTTTTTAAGAGGAGAAAAGTCCTTGAGAAATTACGCGAACGGCATGAAAAGGAATATAAAGAGCAGATGCTTCGGTTAGAAAATAAGAATTATGATGAAATTGCAACGTCAAGATTTCAATTTAAAAAGATTTTCAAGTAATTTTAGTGAGTATAACGTATGAAGCTTCTGAAAAATAAAAAAATTATTATGTTTGCAGGGGTGGGAATTGTTATTATGGGTGTAGGAGTTGTGGGGATGCGTTTTATGAAGAAAAAACCTCCGCCACAACCCCCTATTGCACATACAGCGCCTGCCGGTGATAACGTGGAAGAAGAAGTCGGAACGGGTACCGCGTCACTTGCAGCGGCAAACAAAGAAAAGGCGAAGCCGAAGTTGCCGGCTTCTTACAAACAGCGCTCAACAGCGATATTTAAACCCCTTTCTTCCCAGGAAGTGGCAACAATGCTGAAAGAAATAGCAATCATAAAGCAAGAGTACGCGAAAAGGAACGAACTGCTGGATTTGAGAGAAAAGATGTTGGAGTCGTTGCGTGCCGATTTAAGCGTTGAAAGGAAACAAATTGACGACCTCAAGCGGGAGTTGACCGGCATACTTGATTCCGTATCGGAGCAGAAAGCGGAAATGCAGAAGAAGTCGTTGCAGTTAACCGATGCGGAGGCAAAGAACATTAAGAAACTGGCGGCTGTTTACAAGGATATGAAACCGGAAAAAGCGGCAATGATCCTAAAGGAAATGGATGATGACACGGCGGTTAAATTATTAACGATGATGGACGATAAAACATCGGCAAAGGTGCTTGAGGCATTCACCCCGGAGCTTGCCGTTAAATTGACTGAAAAATTAAAATATTTGAGAAGTGATCCGAAAAGTGGGAAAAAATAGTCTGTGGAGAAAAAGGGGAGAAAAAACTATGTTTGACGGGCGTTTGAATGGCGATATGAGTAAACCACACATAAATAAGACTTGTATAAGTTCAATTCCGGCGTGGAAGGGCATTGCCGTTTCTCTTGGCTTTGCTTGTACCTTTCTGTGCGCTTCAAAAGGATACGCTTCTTTGCCGGGGAATTTACCGGTTGACCATGAAATGCCGGAAGCGCATTGGACGGAAGAACGTATTGACTTGCATCGGGGAGTACTGCCGGGCGGAGAGGCGATCTCCGTTTCATCCGCCCCAAAAAAGGAAGAAAAAGTTGAGGAGGGGCCTTTGATAATACCCGTGGATATCATTGTCGTAAACTTGAGTGGTTCCAATGCCAGAAGGTATTTGAAGGCGAAGGTACATCTGGAAGCAAAAGACGCAGAGACAAAAAAGAAAATTGAGGCCAAGGCTATCCCCATAAAAGATCGGTTGATTTCTATCCTTTCATCTAAAACGCTGGAAGATATTGATGGTTTGGAAGGACAAGAAAGCCTTCGGGTTGAAATTAAAAGCAATGTCGATAGCATTTTAAAGATAGAAAATGGTGTTCTTCAGGTATATTTTTCCGAGTTTGTTGTCCAATGAACTTTGACTCATTGGTAAAGATGTGTCTACAAAACAGGATTTGGTGATATGGCAAATGCAATACTGAAAAATGAGGAAGTAGAGGCATTACTTGCGGCAATAGAAACCGGCCAGGTATTGGTAGGCCAAAAGGTTGAGACAAAGAAAGACAAAAAAATCCAGCACTATGATTTTCGAAGGCCCGATAGATTTCCCAGGGAGCAGAAACGCCGGTTGCAAAAAATCAGTGAGGAAGTGGCAAAGGCCATGGGTATATCGCTCTCCCGATACCTGAGCGCATCAATAGTTGTAGAACTCGTGGCTATTGAAGAGTTTAGCTACGAGGTGTTTGTCAGTTCATTCACCGATATTATGTGCACAAGCGTTCTAAGCCTAAAACCCTTTAACGGACTTGGCTGTCTCACTCTCGACGTTGGTTACTGCCTTGCTATGGTAGACCGGGGATTGGGAGGCCCCGGTAGAATACCCCAAAAGATAAGACCTCTCACCATGATAGAAGAGGCGGTAGTAAATGCCGTTTTATTAAGCGTTGTGGAAGAGGTGAAGATATGCTGGCTGAAAATAGCGCACCTGGATTGGAAGATTGAAAAAATAGAGAGTGATATAAAATCTTTGCAAATCGCTCCTTCCACAGAGGTTATGATATCGATTAATTTTGCCACCAGTGGAGATTTGGGTAACGGCACCATCATTCTGTGCATACCCGTCACAACGCTGGAAATGATGATGATAAAATCAAAGACTGAAAAGGTAAGCCGGCAGGACGAAATTGCAATTGTTAAAGACGTTCTCAACAATGTAGAGTTGACTACTTCCGTAGTCCTGGGAACAACCAGTTTGTCTTTGAACGAGCTTATTAACCTGAAAGAGGGTGACGTTGTAAGGCTGGATAATAAGGTTAATGATTTTTTGAGGTTGGAGATCGAGGAAAAGGTAAAATCCTATGGTAAGCCAGGCGTGGTGAGCAAAAATCTGGCATTCCAGGTATCATCCGTTGTTTGACGTGTGGGAATAGTTCACCGCAGAGGGCGCAGAGAAATAAAGGAATTTTGTTATGACAAGCGGGGACGATTGCCATGCTTGCAGAATATAGCTAAACAAATTAGGTTTTCGATGCTGAAGCCAGTAAATGCCGGGAAATTTAGTCTTGATTTTCAAAAATCGGATAACCAGCGGTAAAGAACGCTTAGATTATTCAGCAAATTCATAGAAAAGAGATAAGGACATGGAACCGGAAAAGGATACGGGTACAACTAAGGAAAAAAAGAAAGGTAAAGACAAAGGCGCGGAATCAGCAAAAAATATGAGCGCAACGGAGGACATGGATAATCAGACTTCAATCCAATCAGTTCAATTCGGACCTATCAGTCCTGTAGGCACTGAAGGATTAAAGACTGAAGACAAACGTAATTTGGACCTGATATTGGATATTTCGGTGCCGGTCTCAGTTGAATTAGGTCGCACAACCATGCTTATAAAGGACATCCTGTCTTTATCGCAAGGGTCAATCGTAGAACTAGATAGGGTAGCAGGCACTCCGGTAGATCTCCTTGTCAGGGGAAAATTGTTGGCCCAGGGAGAAGTAGTAGTTGTCGATGAAAATTTTGGTTTAAAAATCACCAATATCTGTGGTTCGGAAGAGCGGGTCAGAAATCTCGGTTAGCGGGTTGCAATCCCCCGCCCGGAATCTCTTTATCGATGTTTTTTACAAAATACCCTTCCAGGTTACCTTAGATTTATTTCACTCACAATTACATTCACGGAGGTAGTCGTGAAGAAGAGATTTATTCTGGCGCTTGCAGTCTTTACCCTGTTTTCTTTATCAGGGTACCTGTCCTTTTTTAACGTTACCAATTTTGGTGACGAATGTTTGATGCGTTCCGTTTTTGGGGACAATGCTCATTCCTCCAACAATGATAATAAGGCCTATTTCGCAAAGCAATTCGGCCTATCATTAGACAACATTTATTGGGGAGAGTTTCATAGCCATACGAACTATTCGCTTGATGCGGCGGTCTGTAATGCAAATTCCCCCGACGAGGCGTATGAGTATGCGCGTGACCAGACGAATCTTGATTTTGTCTCTCTCAGCGATCATGCGGAAGAGCAGAATAAAAATGCGATACCTAAGAAGCACAAAAAACTTGGGCTTAATAACTGGCAAAGTACGCTCATGACCGCTCAGAAATATAACAACGAGAACCCCCGAAAAGGAAAGGTATTTATCATCTTCCCCGGGTGGGAATATACGAATACTTACGGAGTAGACACTTGCAGGTCCGTAGAGGGGTACGGCCACAAGAACGTCTTTTTTAAAAGCCTCAATGCTTCTGAACTTCCCCTGAGCGAATATGGCGCATGTTTTTTAAATACCAATTCAGAGTTTCTTGCTGAAGACGCAATAGCTCTTTGGAATGCATTGGATGCATACCGCCCCTCCGGGGAAGGCGATGAAGGCACAGCTCTCACGGTTGTTCACACCCCGGCAAACGTAAGCGAAAAGGAGGACGACGCCTTGGACCATCGCACCGATTGGAGATATATGGACCAGGATTTTGTGCGACACGTTGAGGTCTATTCCAAGTGGGGAAATTCAGAAGGACCGGTTCCGGACGAACTTGTGGGTGATACGGAATGCATGGAAGAAGAACTTTTTGAATATACCCGAAGCGGGCAAGGCGACCCTTTATCCATCAGACCTGTACTTTATAACCAATGGGTTCTGGAAGGCAACAGCGACTTTATTTTAGGCTTCGTTGGGGGAACGGACAATCATATAGGATGTCCGGGAAACAAGCAACAACACACCTGCGGCGGTTTTGACAGGCGCGGCGGTATTACAGGGATTACTGCGCCAGGCCTGTCCAGAAGTAAATTATGGTCAAACCTCTGGAACCGCCACACCATTGCCACATCAACCGGCATGAGGATGGGAATCTTGTTTGCCGTTCAAACGGATGGAAATAACATCTTTATGGGTGAACAGGGTGGACACAACGGCTCTGTGCGGATACGCGCGCTGGCAAGCAATAACGTGGAAAAACTGGAAGTCGTTGTTGACGGCTGTGTAAAATACGCCGTCGATGGACATGAAATCGATACCACCGTAACCCTCTCGCAGTCACGTCATTATATTTACATCAGGGCGTGGGCTTACATAAAAGACGAAAAATTCCCGGCATGGTCAAGCCCCGTGTATTTGGGAACGCCGGAGTTTTGATACTAGGTAATGGTCTACGGATAATTTTGAAGTCGGTACCACTCGATATAGGTGTCTTTTGTATATTCACACGCACCCAAAAATGTCTCAGACACAAAGTGTCCCATAAGACAAAATGTCTCATGGGACACTTTTTTTTAATAACTGACATCCTTTTCTGTAACTATCACACCAGTTCCAAAATATTTTTCAAAATTTCATACACTTTTCCCCAACTCCCATCAACACCCGACTACCCCCATCATCGAAAAAGGCTTTCTACAAATATATCGTGTTTGTTAACTAATAGTGAATCAACACGTTGCAGGCAAATAACCACCTGACAAAAAATCACCCACAACCAAAATAATCTCACCATTTCAGCCCCTTGTTTTCATCGTATAATACGCAATTCAAAGTGATATTATTCAGCAGATTTGTGCTTTTTAAGCGACCTGGCACTTGTTTTGTATATAACAAGCAAACCGATGGGAAAAGCCTGGATAATCTGTGTCAAAGGCGCCCCAAAATATGATAAGGTCACCCCATAATTGACGGAATAGTATCAGACTATGGAAGTAACACAAGAACAACAATTATTTTATTCAAACAGCCTGGAATACTTATTTGATGAATGCAGGCGCATTGAACTCTTGCTGCATATCTCGTTACAGAAACACCTTAAAAAGAACCATGCAGAAAACGGAAATTTTCAAAATCTGTTTATTAGTGACGAAGAAATTCAGCGCATAGTTCAGGAACCATTTAAAAGAACTCACGAACAATCTCCGGAAACGGAAGGATTAAAAGAACAATATCACAGGCTTGTGAAGGAAATTGAAGAAAAAAGGAACAATACCATTGCCAGGAAACAGTTTCTTAGCCTCTTTGTTTTACAAAATATATTCAACCTGTCTCCCTTTGAACTGGACGTATTAGTGTTGTGTTTGCTGCCTGATGTCCACAAGAAATACGAGAGGATTTTGGGGTATCTGCAAGATGATATTACCCAAAAAAGACCTACCATTGGCTTTATCTCGGACGTTTTTTCGTCATCACTAGAGTCAAGGATGCAGGTCTTCCGCTACTTCTTCGAAAAGACACATTTGTTCAAGTATGAGATATTGAAACAAGCGATGGTCAGGGACAACGACCAGGGCATTTCGTCGCGGGCGCTGAAGGTTGATGAGCGAATAATTCATTACCTTTTCGAGGTAAATGGGCCGGATCCATTGCTAGCCCCTTTTGCAACGCTAAAGATGCCGGAGGTTGAAATGAACAACGGCAGGCTTGATACCGTGGAGAAAGAGGGTCTTCAAGGCATTATTAAACGCTATTTAAAAGCAAAAGGGGAGAGGCGGAAATTGTTTATTAATTTAAGCGGCAACGATGAAGGTGGCAAGAGGTTTACCGCCGGGGCATTGTGCAGGGAGGCCGGGCTTGCCCTACTTATCGTTGATCTGGCAGAGGTTATGAAGACGCAATCACCGATTGACACGCTTTTGAAAACCATATTCAGGGAAGGCATACTTCAGCCGGCGGCCATCTATTTTGAGGGGATTGAACATCTTTCTTCTGAAGACGACAAGTCCCAAACGTTTAAAAAGACATTCTTTAAAATTGCGAATGAACTTTCCTGGATAACTTTTTTTGGCGGCGCTTACAACCAGTTAGCAAAAGAAAGTACCCTGAATCAAAATATCTTTATAAACTCCGTACACCATGCCCCCGATAGCTACGCAAGAAGAGACATTTGGAAAGACGTGCTTGATAAAGAATCCATCAATGTAACAGATACGGATTTGCATTCCTTAGCGAGCAAGTTCAGATTTACCGGCGGTCAAATCGTTGACGCGGTTTCTTCAACCAAAAACATTGCCTGGCCCAAGAACGGCTCAAGCGGAAATATCACTATTGAATCACTGTATGAGGGCTGCAGATTGCAGTCGAATCATAAGCTTTCTGCTATGGCCCAAAGGGTTACATCGAATTACACGTGGGGTGATATCATCCTTACGGCGGAACGCCTGGCATATTTAAAAGAAATCTCGAACTACATCAAATATAAGGACGTCGTTTACGACCGGTGGGGGTTTAACAAAAAGTTATTCCTGGGAAAGGGGCTAAACATTTTGTTTTCAGGCCCGTCAGGGACGGGTAAAACGATGGCCGCAGGGGTTATCGCCAGCGACCTCGGCCTGGAATTATACAAGATCGACCTTTCGTTCGTGGTAAGTAAATACATAGGTGAAACGGAAAAAAATCTTTCAAAGGTTTTTAAAGACGCAGAGACTTCCAACGCAATACTGTTCTTCGACGAGGCCGACGCCCTTTTCGGAAAGAGAAGCGAGATAAAAGACGCCCACGACCGGTACGCAAACATAGAGGTAAATTATCTTCTCCAGAAAATGGAAGAACACGAGGGGATGGTAATCATGGCGACGAACCTCAGCAAAAACATTGACATGGCCTTTCTGCGGCGGATGCAATTTGTCGTGGAGTTTCCGTTCCCCGATGAAAGGGAGAGAGAGCATATATGGCGCGGGGTGTTCCCGGAGAGCGCTCCAATGGCAAGCGATATAGATTACCGGTTCCTCTCCGACAGGTTAAAGATTACCGGCGGCACTATTAAAAACATTGCCTTAAACTCGGCCTTTTACGCCGCAAAAGAATCTTCGGCGATAGGCATGAGCCACGTCATGCTTGCCGCTAAAAGAGAGTTTGTGAAAACAGGAAAATCATTTTTAAAGTCCGACCTTGACCCATATTACTGCTTAACTGAGGGAAAATAAATGGCAAGCTTTACCGTGCTAAGAGACGTGGGGGAGACCTTGAAAAAAATGTTAAAACCCAATATCCCTGAATTATCTGAGGAAAGCGACATGGTGTTTGATTCTCCGGCGGATATGGAATCTTCTACAAACGCCAGGCTTTCTATCTTTTTGTACCAGACGGCCGTGAATAGTGATTTGAGAAATATCGGGCAGTCGCCTGTGGGAGAATATAAGATGCAAAACCCACCCCTGATACTTGACCTTTCTTATATTTTCACGCCTTATGCCCAGCATAGAGAGACTGAACTTATTATTATGGAAAGGCTTATGCAGGTATTTCACGACAATCGCGTTCTCAAGGGAGACGTCCTCCAGGGAACCCTGAAGGAGAGCGGGAATAACGAGATCAGGGTGTATTCGAATAGCCTTACCCTTGAAGAGTTAAACCGGCTGTGGGGTACATTCCCGAATAAGGCGTTCAAGCTCTCCGCGTCCTACCTGCTGACGCCGGTCATAATTCCATCGGCGACACAGATAGACGTTGATAGGGTAAAGCAAAAAGACCTTAGCATGTATCGGAAAGATCATGATGAAAAGATATTTCTTGAGAAGAGAGAAGGAAAGAAAAATCCATAAAGAAAGGGGAAAACACGCCGCAAAAAAACAGGGCAGGAAAAAGAAGACAGGAAAATAATCTTTTATAAAAGGGAGGGTTACATGGCTACAGCTTATTTATCGCCGGGTGTGTACGTAGAAGAAGTCTCCGGAGGTACCAAGCCTATTGCAGGGGTTGGCACGTCCACGGGGGCATTTGCAGGGATCGCAGAAAGAGGAGAGATTGGCAAAGCGAAGTTGATTACCAATTGGGGACAGTTTGTAAAGGACTTTGGCGGGTTTATACCCAATGGATATCTTGCTTATGCAGTGTATAGTTTCTTCGCGGAGGGTGGAACGTCATGCTATGTGGTGAGGACGTGCCACTATACCACGATAACTGATGCGAAGTCAAAAACCTCTGCTGCTTCGGCTGAGACCCTCAAGGATGCGGATGCAAAGGGAACGATAAGGGTTACTGCGTCTTCTGATGGGAAATGGGGCGATGGAATAATCGTTACTTCCGGAACAGCAACTGATTTGTCCGGTGGTTTTAAACTGGTGGTGAAATACAAGAATGCAAAGGGTGATGCAGAAGACGTTGAGTCATTTGATAATCTGTCCCTGGCGAACGTTGAAGACGTTGTTAACGGCCAATCAACTTATATCCGGGTAGAAACGGACGCCTGGAAGGAAGGCGGGGCTGATACAACGGGAACCCAAAAGATACCCAAAGCCGGGGGTTCCATAACCTTGACAAAGGGTGACGATGGTATTACAGACGTAAACGGGGCAGGCACACTCACCGATACCGACTTCATAGGTGATGCATCGGCGCAAAATGGTCTTTATGCCTTTGACATTATTGACGACGTCAACATCGTTGCGATTCCGGATAAAGCCGGAGATTCTGAAGTGATTTTGGCGGGAACAAATTATTGTAAGAACAGAAAAGACTGTTTCTTTGTTGCAGACGCCCCAAAGGAATTGGTTCCAACGGACGCAGTAAAATTCAGGAAGGGAACCGGCGGCGGAAATACGGGGAATGCCTTTAACTCCTCTTACGGTGGTCTTTATTATCCGTGGGTATATATCAGCGATCCATTGACAGGAAAGAAAAAACTGGTGCCGCCATCGGGCGCCGTTGCCGGTACCTATGCATATACAGACTCAGCGCGCGGCGTCCACAAGGCGCCTGCCGGTATTACGGAAGGTTATCTTGATTCCGTAGTTGGGATAGAGAGGGTTGTCACAAAAGGTGAACACGACGTATTAAATCCTATCGGTGTGAACGTTATCCGTTCTTTATCGCAAGGCATCTGCATCTGGGGAGCAAGGACGCTCTCGGCCGATTCGGAGTGGCAATACGTGAACGTCCGCAGGCTTTTCCTGTATATTGAAGAATCTATTGACGAGGGAACGCAGTGGGTTGTCTTTGAACCGAATGATCCTGCATTGTGGGGCAAGGTTAAAAGAAACATCACCGCCTTTTTGACACGGGTCTGGCGGGACGGCGCATTATTTGGCAGCACGCCTGAAGAGGCGTTCTTTGTAAAGGTTGACGCAGAGAATAACCCCCCTGAAGTGAGGGACGTTGGGCAGTTAATCATAGAAGTTGGCGTTGCGCCGGTGAAACCTGCTGAGTTTGTCATAATAAGAATAAGCCAAAAAACATTGTCAAAATAAATTCTATTAAAAGGAGGAGTTTTACATGGCGACGGGAAAAAGGGTAGACCCTTACAGAAATTTCAGATTCAAGGTTGAGATTGACGGTATTCAAACGGCGGCCTTCTCAGAGGCCACAATCCCCGGATCAACCACGGATCCCGTGGATTACAGGGAGGGAACCGACGCCCCCCATCAAAGAAAACTTTCAAGCCTCGTAAAGTACGACAACGTTACCCTAAAAAAAGGTTTGACGGATTCTCTGGAATTGTACGACTGGCGGAAAACGGTTGAACAAAAAGGGGCGGGAGTCGCAAGGAAAAACCTTTCTCTCATTCTGGTTGATGAAGAGGGAAACGACAAGGCAAGGTGGGACATCGTGGAGGCATGGCCTACCAAATACGACCCCTCCGATTTCAGCGCAAAGGGAAACGAGGTCATTATTGAAACCCTTGAGCTTGTTCACGAAGGGGTAACGAGGGTCAAATAAGAAGGAGGAGCGAAATGAGTGTATTACAGACGGAATTTGAATTTACCCTGCCTATGGGGTATGTAGATGAAGCGGGGACGCTCCACAAGAACGGCGCCATGCGGCTTGCTACAGCCGCGGACGAGATACTGCCGGCGAAGGGATCCGAGGGTGCAGCAGAACCCGGCGTATTTAACGATAGTCCTTCTTGCAAGGGTGGTAATCCGTCTCGGCTCCCTGAATATGATAAACACAAAAACGATTGAGGGGCTGTTTGCAAGGGATTTTTCGTACTTGCAGGAAATGTACAACAGGGTTAACCAGAACGGCTCGAACGCGGTAAAGGCCGTATGTCCAAAGTGCGCGCACGCCTTTGATGTCGAGGTTAAACCTTTGGGGGAATAACGGGCTACCCCCTCGACCGGCTCTACGAGGAGGTAGCGTTTCTGGCGTATCATTTCCACTGGGACTATGAGGTAGTTATAAACATGGAGCATGAAGAGCGTCGCCGGTGGTGTGATGAGGTGAGTAAAATAAACAAGAAAATCAATGGCGAAGAGAAAAAGAATTTCTTTAGCGTTTAGGGGAAAATTATGCCGGTTATAGGCGCAAACGCAGGGATAGCGATAGCAAAAAGGCTCACCGGGGTCAGGCTGGACCCCTACACCGCTTACAATTTCCTTGTGGAGATAGAGGGTATTGTAGCGGGAGGGTTTAGTGAAGTATCAGGCCTCAGTATTCAGACGGAAGTGGAATCAAAAAAGTTTGGCGGAGAAAACGACAGGGAATACAAATTCATAAAAGGAACAAAATATTCCGACCTGACGTTAAAGCACGGCCTTACCGATTTGGACCTCCTGTGGAGCTGGTATGATGACGTGATAAAGGGAACCATCGAACGCAAAAACGGCTCGATATACCTGCTTGATCACACTGGAATCCCGGCCATGTGGTGGGATTTTTACGAGGCATATCCGGTTAAATGGGACGGCCCCACGTTTAATGCCTCAAGCGGCGCCGTGGCGACCGAGTCCCTGGTGTTGACGCACGGCGGCCTCTCAAAGCCAAGTAGGGTGGGCATCGCCCACCAATAAAATTGCCCAAGCAATAAATGGTAAAATTAAGCTGTATGGTTTTCTGCACTTTGTTGCGGCAGGCAATGCCTGCCCTACATGGGGGGGTAGCCGTGCCAAACTATCGGAGGGTGCTAATACCGGGCATAACTTACTTCTTCACGGTGGTTACCTACAAACGGCAAGGTGTCTTGACACAGCCGAAAAGCCGGTTAATCCTCCGTGAGGTGATTGGTGAGGTAAGAAGACAACACCCATTCAAAGTATATGGCTGGGTATTGATGCCTAATCATATCCATTGTATATGGGTGCTTCCGGAAAATGATAACAACTATTCAAAACGCTGGGGACTCATTAAGGCAAGGTTTTCAAAAAAGGCAAAAGACCTTTTTCATCATGAAGAATGGATGACCGATTCAAAGCGAAAATACCGTGAAGCAACCATCTGGCAACGGCGGTTTTGGGAACATACTATTCGCGATGAACGTGATCTCAAAACGCATCTGGATTATCTGCACTATAATCCGGTAAAGCATGGGTTGGTAAAAAACGTCAAAGATTGGCCATATTCTACATTTCACAGCTTTGTAAAAAAGGGATTTTACCCTATAGATTGGTGTTCATGCGATACCGACGACTTAAAAGCCTCAGATTTCGGCGAGTAGGGTGGGCATCGCCCACCTTCCTCTGCGTTTATGCGCATAGACGCGTGGGTATGAATGGATGAAAAACAGAGAAACGTTTTGATGATGAACTAATTGTTGCAATAGCGGTTGATGGTGGCTTTCCCTCAATAATGCGAAGGTGGTCGTTTTTGGCAGGCGATGCCTGCCCTACAGGGGAATTGCAGATGAAAATTATGAAACAACGTAACTATTTCAATACAAAGACCATTATACCGGCGTCGTTTGCGACGTGCATTGACGGGATTGGTTTTTCACAACGTATTATGAGCAAGTACGCTACGGTTAGGCGGGCGAACAGGCTAGCGGCCTTCGTATTTCTTAAATTGTTCACTGCGGCAGGCACGCAGCATAAAACCGTCAATATCTACCGCCAGGAGGTTGTTAACAAATCGTTTATGATAAACGTAGCCCTCTGTTTGAAGATAATAAACCGACTGGAACAGATGGTGGAAAAGGCCTTGATAAAGGTTCTTGAAGGACCGCAGAAAGATGAAGAAATTGAGGTGATGTATAATCCCACGGATTATAGTGTGTCTACCAAAGTTAATATAACCGGGGAGGGCGGCAGTCTCCAGTTCAATAAGACGGGCATGGAAACATTTACCATTTCTTTGTTTTACGATACTTGTGAAATGAAAGGCGACGTAAGAACAGAGACGAATAGGATTGTTTCTTTGACAGCGCCGGTGGTTGGGCTGAAGGAGACAAAACGCCCGCCCTATTGTTTATTTGTCTGGGGAGGTTTTTCGTACAGCGGGATTATTTCCGACGCAACGCAGAAGTTTACCATGTTCCTTGAAACGGGGATACCTGTTCGGGCAGAGGTTACCATTACCCTGAAGCGTGTAGAAAGTATTGAAGAGGCGTTGAAGCAGAAAGGCAAAGAGGCTTGCAGGAAGCTGTGGATAGTGAAAAGCGGCGACAGGCTTGACCTTGTCGCGCACAGGGCGCTTAAAGACCCGTCCCAATGGAGAAAGATTGCAACCGCAAATAATATAAACGCCCCCCTGACCTTTCCTACGGTGGAAGACGTAGGGATAACGTTGACTATTCCCGATTAAAGGACGTAGAAATGGAAGATTCGATAGTTGGTGTGCCTAATTTCAAGCTGCTTATGCAAGGAAATGAACTTCCGGACAATTTACGGGCAGCAATTGACGGAGTGACATTTGAAGATGAGATTAATCTGCCGGCCATGTTTACGGTCAAGTGCAACATCGTTGATTTTGAGGGTGGGGACTGGCGGGGCATTGATCTTGCCGCATTCAAGCCAGGAGATGAGATGAAGGTTTTTATGGGTTTGGACAAAACTACCGCAATGATGACCGGCGAGATGACGTCGCTCGATCTGAACTTTAAGGATTATTCCTACATGGAAATTCGGGGATATGACAGGCTTCACCGGCTGCGGTTCGGCACAAAAAGGCGTTCATTTAAAGATATGAAGGATAGCGATATTGCATCGTCCATTACCTCCGAGGTTGGGTTGTCCCCCGACGTGGAGGATACTGGCACGATATATCCCTACGTGTTTCAAAATAACCAAACAAACTTTGAATTCCTCCTTGAACGGGCGCGGCGCATTGGTTACGAAATGCTGGTTGACGATAAGACGTTTATCTTTCGTAAATCACAAGAGGATAAATCGCCGCAGTTGACGCTTCAATATGGCATAGACTTGCAAAGCCTTTCGCTACAACTGAAAACCCTTACCGAAGGGAGCGAGGTCGAATTCAGGGGATGGGACGTAAAAAACAAAAAGGAGATTACCGCTAAGGCAGGCAGCGGAAGCGAAACGACGACGATGAACGGCAAGGCCTCCGGATACAAGCTTTCGGAGGATGCATTTGGCGCCTCTTCAACGTCCGTGTTGGATGAAGCGGTGATAGATGCTGCCGATGCAGACACGATTGCAAAGGCAGCCTATAACACCCGCCTGAAAGAGTTTTTAACCGGCGATGGAAAATGCAGCGGCAATCCGAATATAAGGGCAGGGAAGACGATTGAGATTAAAGGTATCGGAGACAGGTTCAGCGGCGTCTACTACGTAACCGCCACAACCCACTCTATTGGCGACGACGGTTATACGACCACGTTTAAAGTCAGGAGAACGGGCGCATGAGTATCGTTGAGCTTCTGAAGGAGGAAAAATGGCAGCAGCCCAGGATATACGGCGTCGTTACCGGCATTGTAACAAACAATAACGATCCTGACGGGCTTGGAAGGGTAAAGGTAAAAATACCCCGTATAAACAACGAGGATGAATCAAACTGGGCAAGGGTTGCCTCATTCATGGCTGGAAAAGAAAGGGGTGGTTTCTTTCTCCCGGAGGTAGATGACGAGGTGTTGGTGGTCTTTGAGTGTGGCGATATAAACATGCCATACATCATAGGCGCATTGTGGAACGGCGTGGATAAGCCGCCTGAAACCAACGGTGACGGGAAAAACAATAAAAGATGTATAAAATCCCGCAGCGGCCATATCATCAGGCTCAACGACGAGGATGGCAGGGAAATGATTGAGATAGTGGATAAGACGGAAAAGAACAGCATTGTATTCGATACGGCAAATAACACGATCAAAATTTCTACCGATAAGGATATAACGTTATCTGCGCCCCAGGGAACGGTCAAAATAGACGCTCAAAAGATAGAGATGAAGTCATCGGCTGAAACCAAGATTGAAGCGGGGTCAACCATAGACGTCAAGTCAAGTGCCACCATGACCGTTAAAGGTGCAACCGTAAATATTAATTAAGCAGATGTTTAGCCTGGCACGGTTAAAACCGTGCCTGCAAACCAACGGAAAAGTTGTAGGCACGGGTTTATCCGTGCCGATTCTTATCAATTTAAATTCATTTGGAACCAACATAAATTTATGGCTCAACCGGCGGCAAAACAAGGTGACAGTATTATGGCGACGGATACTCACATCATAATGATTCCATCGCCCGGCGGTCCGGCGCCTACGCCGCTTCCCCATCCTTTTGCCGGGATTATTGACGGGAATCTCAGCGTGGATGTGAATATCATGGGAATGCCTGCGGCTACGGCAGATTCAACGGCGTCGAACACGCCACCCCATATCCCTCAGGGTGGTTCTTTTCAGAGTCCGCCTTCCAATAAGGCGACTATAAAGATGGGAAGCACAACGGTGAAGATAAACGGCAAGATGGCTGCCAGAAACGGTGATATGGCTATGACATGTAACGATCCCTCAGATCTCCCGGCAGGCAGCATTATCGCCGTGGGAACTGTTTTTATCGGAGGATAGGACGTGATTACAGAACAGGACTTTTTGGGCAACGGTATCAAGTTCCCCTTCAGTATAAAGGGCGGGGCGATTGCCACGTCAGGCAGTGAAGACCTGATACGGGAATCGGTCATGCTTATTTTGGGAACGGCAAAGGGTGAAAGGGTAATGCGGCCTGATTTCGGCTGTGGAATTAACGAGCTTGTGTTTGCGACCAATAACACCTCTACCGCAACCCTCATAGCCTTTTACGTAAAGGAGGCACTGCTGAAATGGGAGCCGAGGATTGAGGTTGATGAGGTACAGGCTTCTCCCGACCGGAATGAACCGGAAAAATTAAACATTAACATTGCTTACACGGTAAAAATGACCAACACCAGGAAGAACCTCGTATATCCATTCTACCTTGAGGGTAAAAAATGAACTCTAACGCACCGCTGATAGACCCGCGTAAGTCACAGCAGATTTACGAGCAGGCCAGGAAGCTTGCAACTATTTACTGCAAGGAATGGGAAAATGCCGCCCTGGATAATCCTGACAGGGACGATCCGGGCATTGTGATGCTCAGGTTGTTCTCCAGACTTTCGGAGATCGTTATCGGACAGATAAACAGGATACCGGAGAAGCACCTCCTTGCATTTTATGATTTTATCGGGATTGACCACCTGCCGCCCAATACGTCCCACGCCTACATTACCTTTAAGCTTTCCGAAGGAAGCAAAAGCGCTATTGTCCCCGTAAGAACAAAGGTTGCGTCCGCTGAAGACCCTACCATCGTCTTTGAGACCATTGAGCCGCTGTCTGCCGTCAGTTTTAAGATAAAAGCCGCTTATTCGCTCAATTCCTGGAACGATACCTATAAAGACCACAGGGCAGCGATGGGTGATGAAAAGGAGTTTTATGCCGAAAATGGATTTACGATATTTGACGGCGCAATACCCGTGCCTCACGTCCTCTCTCTTGCAGATGACGTATTCGGTTTTCAGTCACCTGCCGGCGTTTCGATTACGTTTACGTTAAGTAATTATGACGCCGGACACGTAAATTATTTTAAAGTATGCACCGACGGTAACGGTAATCCGCTTTTGGATGATACTGGACAACCGGCCAAACCGAGTCTTACCCCAAATGACGACGCAAAATCGTTGACGGCCAGTTTTGGTAAAAATATCGTAATCCCGGTATCCACAATAGACGGCGTGAGTGGCAACTGGATTTCATTCAAGCCCGGAGTTTCCTTGTCCGGTGTCAGCAAGGCCGGCCTGCCAACCATCAAAAACATTACTTGCGATGTTTCCTCATCGGGGACGTCCCCCGACGCGGCTCTATTCAACAATGCGCCGGTGGACGTTAAAAAAGGCTTCTATCCATTCGGCGAGACACCTAGGAGAGGAGATATGTTTTATATCGGATGCGAGGATGCATTTTCCAAGGCCGGCGCCAGTGTAACGCTAAGCCTGGACTTACTGGCAGGAATTGCATCTTACGACGCCAATGCGAAACCGCTGAAGCTCGTTTGGGAATATTGGAACGGCTCCGTGTGGAAGCGATTTGTCGCGCTTACGGATAACACCGGTGCGCTCACGTCATCCGAAAAATCAACGGTTATGTTCACGTGTCCTAATGACATTAAAGCCTCTGATATTAACGGCATTTCAAGCAGATGGATAAGGGTAAGAATTGATACGGGTGGTTATGGGCATTTGGGGGGATATGACATACAGCCCGTCAGTGACGTAATAAATACCTTAAAGGAGGTAACGTCCGACCAAAAGACAGTTATTATCGCTGCTTTGGAAAAAAACAAAATCGCGCTCGGCGGAAAATATGAAGCGCCTTCGTTTAACCCGCCATTCATTAATTCAATGAATATTCAATGCACGAAGACATTTATCCCTTCGCAATGCAAGACGTATAACAATTTTGAGTTTAAAAAGATTGTTCCTGCGTCAATAATGTCGCTTACCCCTTTTATCATGCCGGAACAGACGCCGCCGTCATTTTATATAGGCATTGATGATTATCAAAGAAATGCGTCCGTTTCTTTATACTTCTCGCAAAAAAGCCGTTCTTATGGAGAAGCAAGACCTATCATAAAGAAACCCGATTATTCAGGGAAATCGGATTCCGACTCGGTACCCGGCCTGACGTGGAAATATTTTAACGGGAAGGACTGGACGGCTTTCAGCGTAGAAGACGGCACGGACTTTTTTACGAAAAACGGCGTTGTTACCGGTATCATGCCTTCTGACATGCAGAAAAAGAGGATGTTTGGGAGCGAACTTTACTGGCTGAATATTGAACTAAAGGATGGTTCGTGGTACGAACCTCCGATCCTTAAGGGCGTCTTCCCGAACACTGTTTTGGCAGAAAACGCGACTATCATTACGGATGAGCTGTTGGGGTCAAGCAATGGCCAGGCAAACCAGGTCTTTGGTTTTTCCTCAAGGCCGTTGCTTGAAAAACAGGTCATTGAACTAATGGAGCCGGGTGTTCCTTCCGAAGATGAAATGGCCGTTATATCAAGTGAAGAAGGAAAAGACGCCTTTCGCCTGGTGCGGAACGATGCCGGCGACGTTCAGGAGGTGTGGGTGCAGTGGCATGAGGTTACATCCTTTGTTCACTCAAGCCCACTCGGCAGGCATTACGTTATTGATAGAATTAACGGACGGATATTTTTCGGGGACGGCGTCCACGGAATGATCCCCCCCGCTGTGCAGAATAATATCGTTGCAAGGACGTACAAAAGCGGGGGAGGTAAAAAAGGCGATAGAAAGGCAAACACCCTGAGCGGCTTGAAAACTACCATTCCCTACATTGACAGCGCAACGAACCGCGACGCCGCTTCGGGCGGAAGGGACGTGGAAAATACCGGCGCTATTTTAACACGGTCACCCCACTCCATCAAAAACCGCGGCAGGGCGGTCACGAAAGAGGATTTTGAATGGCTTGCGAAGGAGGCGTCCCCTGACGTTTCAAAGGCGCGGTGCATAAGAAATGACAAAGCCATACAGGTTGTCATTGCGCCTGCATATAGCGAAGACGCGCCAAATCCCGAAACGGCGCTTACCGATTACGTAGAAACGTATTTACAGGAGAGGGCATTTGCCTTGATACGGAACGATATAGAAGTTATTGGGCCTTCTTATAAATGCATAAACATAGAAGCAACCATAATCCCCATGTTATATGCTGAAAGTGCTATTGTGGCCGACAGGATTGCAAAGCGGTTAAAAGGGTTTTTGCACCCGATAACCGGAGGGCAGGACGGCAAGGGATGGGATTTTGGACGAGCCGTGTTTGTTTCGGAGGTGGCGGCGGTGATTGAGGGCGTGGAAGGCGTTGATTACGTAAAAAAATTGTATTTAAAATCAGATAACAAGACGGTGTCCGTCGGTTTTATCCCTATTGGGGTCAACGAACTCCCTTGTGCCGGCAAAATAGCCGTACTATCAGAAAAGGAGGCGGATAAATAATGCCAATACAGCTTCCCGATTTAGACAATAAAACGTTCGATGATTTAATGAAGGAAATGATTGCCTCCATTCCCAAATACTCAAAGAAGTGGACCAACTTCAACCCTTCCGATCCGGGCATTACGTTAGTCGAAATGCTGGCATGGATTGCCGAGTCGTTGCTTTACCGGGCAAACCGTATACCTGTAGAAACTTATCTCAATTTTCTAAAATTAGTGGCAGGCCCCGGTGATTCGTATGATGAGACCGATACGGCACACAAAAACCTGCTTGATTACGTGAAAGACGTAACGTCAGGCGTCGTAGCATCCGATCTCACCACTATGAAAGTGGCAGTCCGGGAGTTTCTGGATTCCAGGTATACGGCCGTCACCGTAGAAGACTTCAAGTCACTTACCCTTGATGCGTCCGGCGAGGTTGAGCGGGTAGAGGTCGTTCCTTCACCCAACTACACCGAGATTGTGTTGGTAATGAGATCGGACGTACAGACGCTCATTGACGGGGAAATTGAAAAAGTCAGAAAGCACCTCGAACCCCGCCTGCTGCTGGGTACCATGATTTACGTCAAAAACGCCGCATATACCGACGTGGAACTAAGCATCTCCATTACCTGCGAAAACTACGTTTCCTCTGAATTTACGGCAAAGGTTTATACGCCGGACATCATATTGAAACAGAAGGTTCCGGCAAAAACACTGGATGATACGGTAGCTTATGCTATTTTCGAGTATCTGGATAGAATCAATGGCGGCTCCGGCAAAACAGGCTGGCCTTATGGAAGAGACCTGATCATCTACGAGTTGTATCACATTATCGAAAAAATCGGAGGGGTTGTGAACGTAAATAACATTTGGATAACCTATCCTGCCGGGACCACCTTTCCTTTGAAAGTGGATGGCCTGATCCGACTAAGAAAAATTGTTTTGACGACAACGCCCAAGGAACTATAAAAAATGGAAAACAAACGCGGTTATCTTAACTATCTCCCGGCCATGTATGATTCAGGGCAGGCGGATGACTTTTTGCAAAAGTATTTAAAGGTATTCGAAAAAATCCTGACCGGCCTGAATGATGGCGTTACGGTGGATAAGAAAGAGATCAAGGGTATCAGTGAAACCCTGGATAACATTTCGAACTATGTCCTCCCCTATACGGAAAATAGCGCTGAAAAAACTGCCCCAATGGAGTTTGTGCATTGGCTTGCTTCCTGGGTGGGCCTGGTTATGAAAGAGGACTGGTCGGAGAGTAAAAAGCGAAAGGTACTCGCCCGGATTATCCCCCTTTACCGCATCAAGGGGACACTGCGCGGGCTTGAGGAATTCCTGAATATTTACATTGAAGGCGGCGTAAAAGTCTATGACAACGTGGGATTATTTCAGGTGGGCATCAACTCCAGGATTGGCACAAGCACCGCTATTGACATGACAAGCTCTTTCAGGGTAGAAATCACCATGTCAGATAATGAGCAGCAACCTAACGCCATTACGCGCAAAAAAAAGCTCATCGAAACCATCGTTTTGCGGGAAAAACCGGTGCATACGAACCATGAGCTCGTGTGGCTCAACGTGTCGTCACTGCAGATAGAGGTACGCTCAACGGTACAAGTGAATACACTACTCTGGAATTATCAAAATAACCCATAAAAATTGAGGAGGAACTATGGCTATTAAAAGAATGAATTATTACAAGGGGGAATTTCTTCACGCGGAAGATTTTAAGTGCGATCAGGATTTTCACAGCAGTTTGCGCAAGATGCACAACATCTCGCTCCATACATCAGGTATCGTTTACGGACTAGACGTAATTGCAGGCGCGGGGAAGGTTACCGTCAAGCAAGGAATGGCTATTGATTCACAAGGGAGGGAACTGATCCTGGATGCAGACCGTGATGTTGCCGTTAATTCACCAACAAATGTCACCATCACTTATTTGGAAACGGATGACCCGCCAACAACGGAAGCCGGGTTTACCGGGGTCAAGCAATTAACAGTCACCTGCAAAGTCATTGCAGGAACAGATCCTGACGGGATCGTCCTTGCCACCGTGACAAACGCAACAACAAACCCAGTAACACTCAATGCGGCATACAAGCGGCCATATACCAGGCCGATAGCAAATGGGGACGTTACCATAGGAGGAAACCTGGCGGTAAATGGCAATCTTACCGTTCAGGGTGAAACCAGAATGGTCAATACGGATAGGCTTGAGGGCAATGTCATACTGGGCAATGCGGACACAGACACCGTTACCGTAGAGGGCATCCTGCTTACGGGACACACTTCGGGAAAACTAAAAATCGGTTCTCCCGTGGATATTACCGGCGCATTGTCGGTCACAGAATCCATCTCTTTACCGTCCAGTAAGGAAATAGTATTTGCAGATAACGGACAGATAAGATGCTTCGATAACAACCACAGGATTCTTTTTAGACGAACAGAGAACAAGTTAGAACTTAGGGAGTATGGTGATCTCATCTTTTCACCGGGAGCAACAGCCGGTGTGGAAACAGCGAAGGTGGTTATGCAAAGCAACGGCAACGTGGGGATTGGAGCAACAAATCCAGCGGCTCATCTTGAAATAAACAATGGATGGGGAGACTGGTTATTTTTAAGACAACAACGTGCTACAGAAGGCGGCGGTGGTTTTCGTATTCATAATCCCTGGGGAGAGGCGAACGTTCCTCAAGGTGATCCAACAAGAAATCGCCTGGAGATTGCTTACCAAACGTCAACGGGGACTGTCAACTGGGAACAATTTGTTATTCAAGGAACTACAGGTAATATAGGCATCGGAACAGCAACGCCCGACAGAAGTCTGACGATTGCCAATACAACCGTCTCAAGCTACATGAATGTAAAAGACAACGCTCATGAAATCCTGCTGGGGGTTGACGGAAGCGGTGGAATTCTTTCCGTTATGTCCAATCACGATCTTGTCCTTCGGGCTGGCACCAACAGTGAGAAGATGAGGTTGACGGCTGGCGGAAAAGTGGGTATTGGGACTTCAAATCCCGGAGCTAAATTAGAAGTTGCAGGCACAATAAAGAGTCCTCTGTGGAATATTACCCAGGTGCTTAATAATGAAGCAGGCCCGACTCCTAAAAGCAAACAATTTACCATGGGAGGGGGAGTTTTGTTGGTTTTTGCTTCCGGTTCCGGATGGTCGAATAATTCGGGACAGATCGGCATGGAAATAAAAATTAACCATGTTCCTAAAGGAACTGCAAAATGTTTTACCAATGAAGCAGGCAGCCACAAGACATTTTCTGCTAATTTTCTTGTTGTTAATGGGATTGCAGCAGGGAGTCATACCTTATCGTTAACTGCATTGACCGGAACAAATACGGATGGTAATGACTTCTTTAGTGTTACCATTCTTGAGCTACCCTTTGATTAACCCTCTTTAAACGATATTACTGCATATAGCCAAAAGCCTCTATTTTTCAAAAAATGAAGGGTTAATTCCCCATATTTACTGCTTTCATCATCGGAAATTTGATTTGTTTGGCTATATGACACTTATACGGAAGTACGCAACCTTGCTAATCCATTTCGTTTTAAATGACTCGTAGAAGGAGAACCATTGTGAAAGAACAAATCGAGCAGCGCCTCAGTCAACTCAAAGCCGAATTGGAAAACGGGCAAAAAATGCTTGCAGAACTGGAGACCAAGCAAACGAACCTGCGGAGCACCCTGCTCCGCATCAGCGGCGCCATACAGGTGCTGGAAGAGATGCTGGCGCAACAAAAACAAGTAGAGTAGGCATCGCCTACCTTATTCAAGTGCGTGCTAGTGTCTCACGCGGATACGGATAGATAAAAGCACAGAAAACGTTTTCACTATGAACGAATTGCAATAATGGCGGTGTTTTCTTATTGTGCGATGTTGTCGTTATCGGCAGGCAATGCCCTGCCCTACATGGGGAAATATCTCAATGTGATAAAATGGGAGTGAAAAAATGAATGCAACTTTAAACGTTAGCATACAGAAAAAAGCTGAGGCAAAGGCCGCGTCCATTGCATTGTATCGCCCGCGCAGTGCAATTCATCCAACACATAGCGGTGTAGGGCAATTACAAAAAGCCATCGGCAACAGGGAGGTACAGCGCCTCTATAAAGCAGGCATACTCCAGACCTCCCTCAAAATCGGCCAGCCTAACGACGGTTACGAGCAAGAGGCCGACCGTGTGGCGGAGCAGGTTATGCGTATGCCTGAACCTCTCGTACAGAAAAAGTGCCGGTGTTCGTCCGGCGGGCAGCCCTGCGCAAAATGCGCCGAAGAAAAGGAGAAGCTGAATATTCGAAGAAAGACTGATTCTTCGGCCACTTCAGTTTCAATGGTGCCCGATAATATTGTATCTTCGCTAGGCGTTGGTCAGCCTTTGGATAAAGCTACACGGGACTATTTTGAACCCCGTTTCGGGATGGATTTTAGCCAGATACGGGTTCATAAGGGGTCAAAAGCTGAAGAATCGGCAAGCTCAATCAAGGCATACGCGTACACGCTTGGCAACAATGTGGTATTTGGCAGAGGGCAGTATCAGCCGCAGACGATTTGGGGAAAGCGGTTGCTGGCGCATGAACTGACGCATACGATTCAGCAGGTGGAGAAAAAGGATACCTTGCGGCGCTTTGCGACGTGTGAAGCCGCTGGCCGGTGTCCCCGTAGGGATTCGGGAGAGGTTGAACGGGTAAGACGGACACCACATAGAGTGGAAACCTATCAACCTGCAATATTTGGCATTTTGATTTCTAACTTCCCGATTGATGGGCGTAACCCAAAGACAGATTTACACAGTAACCTGACATGGATAAGACTCGTAGCAAACATGGGAACTACTGCCACTGACGAATGGGAAATTCTCGGTTTTTCCGATTGCCAGGGACCGGAAGCCAGGAATAATTCTCTTCGACAAGAACGAGCAAATGAAATAGCCTCTGTACTGCCATCCGCTGTCCGGGTTCGAGTTCGCCGGGTTAGCGCAGCAACTATCAGCGATTGCATAGATAGTAATGGAAATGAACCGGGTCGCAGTCGTAATCGCTCCGTACTCATACGGCGCATACCCGGTTCAACGGGACCTACGGCGCCGCCTTGGTCTACCCCAGTTGGGCCTATACGGCTACCAGGGTCTCCGGGAAATTACTGCGTACCCTATACCGGTTTTGGCGCCACTCTCGAAGCAAGGGCAGCCAGGACACTGCTGGAAAATGTTTGGTTGTCTTATGCAAACGGAATGTTTGGCCGGGAGGTTCATAATCTATGGAGGGATTATTTGAATCGCCCTAAGGGAGCGCCATTGACTCCCCGTATATTTAGTGGAGCTGGGAACCCCATTGTTAATGCGTTCAGAACCGATCCGGAGACCATTCGGCATCAAGGGTTGCTCAATACTGAAATTGTTGCGGCAGCAGCTAGGACACCAGAGGCAAACATCCCCCTTACCGGCACGGCATACACGTCACCGCCAATCCCATTAGACACCCTTTTGCCGGCAACTTCATTGACGCGGACGATCAATTATACAGATCCCGCTACACGAATTCCAGGTAACATAGCTGGGGGAACAGGTGTCATTGGGACAGCCAGTAGCGATGCGGGACCGGATCTAAGATTGTTTACCGGAAACATTCAGATTATTCGTACACAACCTAGTCCTGGTTCCCCAGAAGTCAAATCAGTCCGAATACTGTTACAACTTCAGGTAATTGACGCTGTTGATTTTTGCCCCGGAGCGGCTGGCGGCTCCTGGGCGCAGACATTTACAATTCCTATGAGCCGCTTGGAAGCAACGCCAACCGAACCGACATACGATCTTCCATTTCATGTATTTGTTGATTTGAGCAGTACCGTAACGATGCCATAACCTTCTGAGTGAAAAGAAATAATCAACAACGCTCACGATGCGGCTGGAGTATTGCTGACATGGTTACCGCCGGATCGTCCGGTTTGTCAATAAACCGATAATAGGCTTTGGCTTTGACTTTGACCTGTCTCCTTCTGCAACACCACAATATGCGCGAGCTGGTTGCTCGGCTTTATCCGCCGCAATCTCTACAAGCCTCTGGCTCAATCGCTCATCTCCTAGCGGCGCATCGCAAAATTCTTTTTCCGACCAGCCACTGAAGGTTAAAAGTTTTTGCCTGTCGGAAATATGGTGTAATCATACACGATTTAGCCTTCGGTCTTCAGCCTATCTGCCTGAGTAGTGACGTAATGTCCCGTAG
>CAYJPZ010000021.1:0-29749 GCA_964372185.1 uncultured candidatus Brocadiaceae bacterium | reverse complement strand
ACCTCTCAACCTGTAGAAAACAAGGGGTAAATTTGAGCCAGGCATTAAAGATGCTGTTTCACGGCGAATTGCCTGATTTTGTTTGCTCATAGCGATTGTGAGCGAAAATACGCTGAATAGTTACGAAAGAAGTACCTAATTTTAAATGGAAACAGGCCTTTGGTCGTGAGGTTCTCGAGTTTTCAGTTCGCAACAGGCGTCCTATGGAAATGATAGAGCATCCTGACATGTGGATTGCTTTGTTGCAATTGATGCGGGAACTTGGTAACTCGGGTTTTCTCGAACACTACAATCCAAAGATGTTATATCACGAATTCTTCGTGCGATTTCTCGACTCACGCCACATACTTGAACTAAGTCAACACAATCCTGAAGCCGCTCTTTCTTTGGTGGAATTTGCTCAGGAATTAGGAGGGAGACGTTTTCTTGGAAGACATGTTGAAGTGTTCCGTGAAGAGACGCTTAGTTCTAATCGTTTTGCGGAACTTAGCGAGCGTAATCCAGAAGCCGCATTGGCATGGTTTCAACTCGCTCGTGAGATTGGCGGTAAGCACTTTCTCGACCGTCTTTACAAGAGACGCCTCCATCCAGAATTCTTCGAGCGAATGATTCGTTCACACCGTTTGCTCGAACTGGCCGAGCGTAGTCCTAAAATTGCGCTTGCCTGCTTAAACATCATACGGGAATTTGCAGAGGAAGGTTTCTTGCATCCCGACTTTTTTGCGCGAGTGCTTGACCAAGACTATTTAATTGAATTGAGTGAGCGTGATCCCAATATAGCGTTGCTTTGGTTACAACTGGTTAGTGACTTTGCTAACAAGTGTACAATGGAACACTTTATGGCGAAGTTCATTTCCGATGAATTCTTCGAACAGATGTTTCACCATCGGCGTCTGTGTGATATGATTGAGCGAAATCCAGAAGCGACGCTGAGTTGGATAAAAGTATTGTTGAAATTAGGCGGGGGGCGCATTATCAAAGACCACTGCCGTGACCTTATTGAAGAGTTTTTTGACATCAGTAACCTTGTCCAACTGCTTCTGGATAAGCCGACAGCCTTCGCAGCCGTGTTACAAATTGCCCGAATTACTCGACCATCGAAAGCCGTCGAGGCGATTGCGGAATGTTTAACGTCACAATTGCGCCATTCCAAAGTCGGCCAATCGGTGGTTGAGACACTACCAATTTCAGCTTTACGAGATGTTGAATGGCTTGCCACAGAATCAAACAACGCCGAGTTGAAAGCTGTTATTAGTCTTTAATAAGTGAATACGTTAAATCTGGATTTTCCTCCGCACATTTCCCCATTCGAGCCCAATGTTCAATCTGGCCGGTTAAGGACCTATGGTCTATCCGGCTGAACTTTTTTGCTGTCCCTGATTATTCTACACATAATTGTTATTCAGCCACATACTTGGTGGCACAGGCATCTTGCCTGTGCTTTGATGTGTAGTAACAGTTCATGTGGCGCTTGTAATGATGGAAGACAACCCCCTGTTTCTTCCTTTTTTAAGGGGGATTTTTACGTCTCATACGTTAAAGCCCGCATAAACAAAATGAAAATTCTTATACAATTAAATTGAGACTTTCTTTCTGCCCTTCAAATATTTTTGATAGCGATCTTCGCCGACACACGCGCTTCCTACCGGGCACTTTTCGATGCAACTTTCCGGCACCTCGCGACTGATAAATGCCCCGCAGACTTCACAGGCAAATTCTTGTTCGAAACCGGCTACCGATGCCGTGCCTTCCTTCCGGCAGTGTGGACACGTTACGTCGATAATCTCAACCCGTTTTACCTTTTCCGCCCCCGGGCATTGAAAGACATCGGGTTTTTTAAATTCCTTCGGGGTTGGTAGTGAGGTTTTTTGTATCATGGAGATGGTTTGGGCGGCGAGGATACGAAGGGGCATGCGCAGTTCCCTTCTCAGAAATTCCTGCAGCGCCTTCACCGATTCGTGGTCGCCCTTCCTGTCTCTGCCCATTTCCTCAAGGGTATGCTTTACCACGTCGGCATTTTCGTGATACAGGTTGCGCAGAAGCAATTCGATATTCGAGCTATTGAATCTCATAGCGTTTTACCCGGTAAAAACATCTTCTCTAAAAAGTTTCGCCGGGGTTCAAAAAACAAAATGTGGGGTGGGTTATTCTATCGCATTACCATTATACCAACCTGCAAACCAGCATACATAAAATAAAAATGTTTATACAATATACTTAATCTCCATCAGGCAAAGCCCCCTGGCCGGGGCCGTGGGGCCTGCGAATATCCTGTTCTTTTTATTGAGTATGTCATTAATAGTATCCCCGGCAATCTTTCCCCTGCCCACCTCTAAGAGCGTACCCACGATGGTTCTGACCATATTATACAAGAAGCCGTCAGCCTCTATCGTGAAGTAAAGATATTTCCCCTCTTTTCTGATATCCAGCCTTTGTACCGTGCGAACCCGGTTTTTTTCTTCAATGGCCTTTGTGGTGAAGGAGGTAAAGTCGTGGGTGCCGATAAGCATCTTTGCCGCCCCGGCCATCTTTTCCACGTCGAGCGCATACCCGTATACGTAGCAGAAATTACGATTAATTGCGGTTCTTGTCCTGTCGTTAAGGACGGTGTATTGATACACCTTGGACTTCGTGCAATATTGGGCGTGGAAGGATTCCGGAACGTCTATCGCCGATTTTACGACAATGTCATGGGGAAGATAGTAATTTATCGCATGAACAAGCCGTTCGGCGGGGATGGACGAGCCGGTCTTAAAATGCGCCACCTGTCCGAGCGCATGGACGCCCGCATCGGTGCGTCCGGCGCCGTGAATGGTGACCTTTTCCTGAAGCGCCTGTCCTATGGCATGAGAAAGGGTCTCCTGTACCGTTTTATCATTCTTTTGAATCTGCCATCCTGAGTAGTTGGCGCCGTCGTATTCTATCTGGAGTTTTATGTTACGCATAATGTTAGAAAATTGAATCAGAAAGCGCCGGAACAATCAACGAAAATACCGCACAAAGCATATTGGCCAAAGGGTGAAGGGTGCTGGTTTTTTTGTAAAATACTTGTTCCCGTATCAATAAATTTGATATAGTAAACCTTTAATGAGCCAGCCGGATAGGTAAGTTAGGATGCAACACAAGTAAGGGTTTAACGGTGATTATTAATTCCAAAACTTAACACGCATGGGGGAAACCCCGCCCCTACGGCGATATGATTTTATATGCCACGGCAACCCACCCCTGCACCCCCTCCCAGGAGGGGAATACTGGTGGAATTGTTATTTTGATTTTTTTAGTATCCTAATTTCACATACCAAATTATTAAGGAGTTATCATGGAAAAGATCGCTATTTCAACAAAGGATGCGCCTGCGGCGATTGGGCCATATTCCCAGGCAATTAAGATGGGCAATTTTGTTTTTGTATCAGGGCAGATACCCATAATACCTGCATCAGGTGAACTCGTGCAAGGTGATATAAAACTGCAAACGCGCCGGGTACTGGAAAATCTAAAACATATCCTGGAGGCGGCCGGGTCGTCGCTTGATAAGGTGGTGAAAACGACGGTTTTTATGAAAGACCTCAACGACTATACGGCTATTAATGACGTTTATCGCGAATATTTTTCCAACAAACCCCCGGCAAGGGCAGCAGTGCAGGCGGCAAGGCTACCCAAAGACGTGGGTGTGGAGATTGAGGCTATTGCGTTTTGCTCTTAAAAAGAAAAATTGACTTGCCTTTTAAAAATTGGTACTATCGCATCTTATGTATTTAAACGAATGAGAGGGTCGCGATATTATTGCTTTAGTTCCAGAGTATTATTAAAATTACCGGTAAAACAAAATTTCCCATGCTAAATATAACGACAAAGGCAAAACACAGAGACATTTTTCCCGAAGTTGTAAATCTCCTTGATAATTCAAAGAAATTTTTTGAGCGAATCGGTATTTCCGACATGGAAAAAAAGGTTATGGAGATGCAAGTGCAACTGGAAGAACCGTTTTATCTCCTGGTGGCCGGCGAATACAATTCGGGCAAATCCAGCTTTATTAACGCGCTGTGCGGTGAACACATCCTGCAGCAAGGCCCAACACCGACAACCAATCGAATTACCCTCCTGACGTACGGCGATAAAGTGGGCGTCAAGGAGGTGGGGGACCACCTCTGTCAGGCTACCTATCCCATGGAGACGCTGAAAGACGTTACTTTGGTCGATACGCCGGGTACTAACTCCATTATCGTTGAGCATGCGGCGCTTACGGAAAGCTTTGTGCATAGGGCTGAGCTCGTGCTTTTTGTGACCTCCTCCGACCATCCGTTTACCGAGAGTGAACGGCAGTTCCTGCAATTCCTGAAGGGCAAGTGGGGGAGAAAGGTGCTGTTCATCCTCAACAAAATAGACTTGAAGAGCCCGGAAGAGCTTAAAGAAATTGTGACTTTTGTGGAGAAAAATTGCTACCGGTTGCTCGGCTTTGAACCAAAGATACTGTTAATGTCGGCCAAGGACGCTTACCAGGCGAAGGTGGAGAACGATGAGGCGCTGCTTGAAAAAAGCAGAATCAAGGAAGTGGAGGCCTTTATTTTTGATAAGTTGGATCTGGATACCAAGATTGATTTCAAGCTGGTAAGCCCTTTAAAATATCTCTACAGTGTATTTACGGAGTTTCAGCAGGACCTTAATGAAAAGGTCAGCAAGTGCAATAACGATATCAAGAGTATTGAACGGTTTGACACACGGCTGAAGAATAAAAAGATGGACATGCAGGAGTATACGTTAAAATACAAAGACGAGATAAAGGTTGTGTTTTCACGGTTAAAAGAAAAACTCGACAATTTTTTAAATTCCTCTGTAACGATAAAATCCGTGTTACTTTCTAAGATAGGACGCGAAAAAATTGAAGAGAAGTTTAAACGGGAAGTCTACGGCCTTTTAAATCCCCAAACGGACCTTGACCGCATTATTGACGACGTGGTTGATTACGTTGCGCGGAATAACCGTTCGCTATGGGACCTGGCGCGAGACCATCTTGAAAAAGAGGTAGGGTATGACCGCAGGTCGGGCAATATCTTTGGGGGACACAGCGAACGCCATTATGACGACAGGAAACACGAGATTGAGATTGCCTTAAAGTCCCGTTCAAAAGAGTTCCGGGAGTTGGATATCGATCGCGAATCGGATCGGTTGAATAGCACGATACAGACCGGCTTTATCGGTTTTTTGGTGAACGAAACCTTTGCCATCGGACTTGGCGTGGGCGTTACCATGATGTTGTCGGGATTTGTGCCGCCGCCCGTTACCATCGGCGTCTCCGTGGCGCTGGCGGCTATCGGGCTTGCCATTTTACCGAAAAAGCGGAGGATGTTCCGCAGCGAGTTTGTAAGGCGGACAGACGCTATCTGCGAGCGATTTGTTGAGTTTATGAAGTTTGAAATAGATAAATCCATTGATCGGGTGATAGAGGACATCGGCAATAACATATCATCATACCGGGACCTGCGCTGGACAGAGCGCGAAGAGACGGTGCGGCAGGTTTCCGAGGTGAACACGTTACTGGAAAACGTGAAGAACCTTATGAGAAAAAGCGGTTTAAGCTAAGGAGGAAGTTCATGAAGGTAGCAAGGGCGTTTGCCGTCACGGCATGTATTGTTCTTTTTTCATATTCGGCCTTTGCGGCTCAATATTGCCTTAACTGTTTCGAGCAGATTGATGAAAGTGAAAAATACTGCGTTGCATGCAAGGCAAAATTGTCGGTTGACAAGCTGAAAGGCCAGGAAGAGCAATTGATCCACGCCGTAACGGTATCACGGGAAAATTATCAAAAATCGCTTGAAGGGCTGAAAGAATATTACCACGACACGGGCATTCAACTGCGCTTTAATAAGGCCAGGGCCGAGCTTGACGCCCTGAACAGCGTTCCCCTTCCCCTTTACAGCGATGAGGGACTGGGAAACGTCCAGGTAACAAAGGTATACCAGGACATTGAAGACGCCAATATCCTGTTTAATGACGCCCTGATGTACAAAAAAAAGTTCAGCAAGGAAAACCGCGCTATCGCAATTAAACGTTTTGAAAGGTTGCTCAGCGAGTATCCTGACAGCAACAAGGTGGGCGATTCAGCCTTTGAAATTGCAGAAATATACGCCAGCGGCTATTTTAAAGATTATGAAAGCGCAGCGAAGTATTACGTAAAAAGTTATCAGTTAAACCCATATATAAAACAACCTGCGCTGATACATGCGGCGGAAATATACGACAAACGGTTGGCTGACTATAATATGGCCAGGATAATGTACCGGCAAGCGGCCATGTATAGTCCAAGTGAAAAGCAATGCAAAAAGGCAAAACGCCGGTTGGCTGAGTTGGACGAACTCGCCGGTAATAAATAACGCGCTATGCTTGTTGGAATAGGATATGATATTCATAGGCTTGTTGAGAACCGTAAACTGATACTGGGCGGGGTTGAGTTCGACTACCCTTTGGGGCTGCTTGGACACTCCGATGCCGACGTGGTAATCCACGCCGTATGCGACGCCTTGCTGGGCGCAGCCGCGCTGGGTGACATTGGGGATCACTTTCCCGATACCGACCAGAAATGGAAGGGAGTATCAAGCAGGCTTCTGCTTGAGAATGTTGCCGGCGCTATTAAGGAAAAGCGCCTTTTGGTTAACAACGTGGACGTGGTGATCCTGGCCCAAAGGCCGAAACTCGGCGTAAAAAAACTGGAAATGAAAAAAAATATCGCAGAATGCCTTAAGATTGACGCGGGTCGGGTCAATATAAAGGCAACGACCATGGAAGGCGTCGATGGGGTCGGCCGTGGTGAGGCGATTGCTGCCCAGGCTATTGCCGGCTTGTGTGAGATGGTGTAATTATATCATAAAATAAATTTCAATAAAGGTGATACGCACTACTATGGCATTTTGGAAAAGAAAAAAAAAGGAAAGGGAATCACGGGATAATCTTCAAGATAAAGAGGTGGTGAATGGGGAGGAAGACAAGGCGTTTTCCGCCACGGTTGTTGAAGAGTCCATGGTAAAGGCAGATACAAAACAAGAGTCGCCTGTTTCAGAAATTCCACTTGAAGGAATGGCGGACGTGCCGTCCGCAACCGATGTAAGTAACGTTAGCGATATCGGCGATGGTGTAATACTTCGTGGGAAAAAAATTACCGGTTATTTTGGCAAAGGGTTGTGGGGTTTTTTGTCAATCCTGATATTGCCGCCCGTGCTGACATTTGCATTGAGTATTCTTATCATCGTTGCCGCGCTGGTTTTCCCGCTCCTGGCCGTTGTGCTTACTGCATCGATGATTATCGTTATGGTAACTCTTTCTATTTTTCTCATTGCGCTTCCCGTGTTATTTCCCCTTCTCATACTGTTCCTGCTTATTGCCGGAAAGGGCAGGATGCTTATAGCATCGGAAGAAAAGTGGTTTGCTATTGAACTATTCGGGAAAAAGTATACCCTGAAGTAGCGGTGTAAATACTTCATCGCCGGCTTATCTTTCCAACGGTTCTGGCGTGGAATTGCAAAAAGCAGGGGAGCAGGGGCACGGAGGTGCAAAGGGCGATTCCCCTTCAGCCCCCCTTACTCCCCAGCCCCTCTGCACCCCTTTGCTTAACAGCGGTTCCAACCCTTTTCCAGCATAAGTCCCCGTAATCTAGCGATTATGTCCCCCTTTTTCTCCGTGAGGGGTCGATGCCGCCTTGCTCAAAACCTTTGAAACAAAGGCCTCATCACTCTTATAAACGGTGTTGCTCGCATTGGCCGTTACCGGAAAATCCGGGGACTTTGTATAACCAGACACGCAGAGGTATCCATCCTTGTCTGTTGTAATACACGAGGCATAATCATATCCTGATCCCCCCAAAAACGTGGAAGACAGCAGGCCGGTCAACATACTGTTGAACTTTGATAGAAAGGCGTCGCAGTCTCCGCCGTTGTAAGATATGTCGTAGGCATCAGGGGTGGTAGGAAAGTTTGACGATGCGGTCTCTCCCGCCACACAAATATCTCCCCGTGCATCAGCGGTAATGGCACGACACCGGTCGTGGGAAACGCCGCCCAAAAAGGTTGATGCCGGAAGGTAGGCTAAATCACTGCTGAGCCTGGACACAAAAGCGTCATAGCCACCCCCGCCGTGAATCGTGTCATAAGCAAGTATGGTGGTAGGAAAGTCCGCAGACGCGGTCCTGCCGCTCACGTATACGCCACCGTCCGTATGTTTCAGAATGGCCGATATCCCGTCCTCGGAAGACCCGCCTAAGAAAGTGGAAGCGAGCAGACCCGTCAAATCCCCCTTTAATTTCGACACAAAGCCATCGACCTCTCCGTTGTGGGATGTGTTGTAAGAACCGCCGGTTACGGGGAAATCCGGTGACGCTGTTTCTCCGGACACATAAACGTTCCCCTGTGCGTCAACCGTCACGCACCGGGCAATATCGTCAGAAGTCCCGCCCAACAGCGTAGAGGCAATGATGTTTGACAAATACCCGTTGATCTTTGACGTAAAAACGTCGCCGTAACCCCTTCTGGAAACGTCGTAAGCGCCTTCCGTTGTGGGGAAGTTTGCTGACAATGTCCTGCCTGCAAGATAAACGCTGCCGTTGGGGTCTAAAGCCAATGAATAACCGTGATCCTCCGAGCCGCCGCCGAGATACGTCGAGGCGATGAGCGTTGACAGTGTTGCATCGAATCTGGATATAAAGGCGTCTATGTTCCCCCCGCGAAACGTCCGGCACAGAGCGCCCACCGAAGTGGGGAAGTCCATTGACCACGTATAACCGGCCACATAGACGTTCCCTTCTGTGTCGACTGCCATTGACCGGAGGGACTCTTCGGCTGAACCGCCCAGATAGGTGCATGAGATGATGTTTGTCATGGTTGCATTTAATTTTACGATAAAGGCATCGCTGCCGCCGTTATAAGAGGCGTCGTAAGCCTCCGTGGTTGTGGGAAAATCGAGTGACCGCGTGTGTCCGGCTGCATATACGTTGCCGCTTGCGTCCGTTGCCAGTGAAAGGATGACGTCGGCGCTTTTTCCGCCAATATAGGTAGAGGCAACCAGGGGGCCGATGACGAGTTCCTTTGTCTTGTTATATGATGGGACATTAAGACCGTATCCGATTGGCACGGGCAAGCAGTCCTGCCCTGTTTGCCCCGAATAATGTAGTGGCAGAAGGGAAAAGAGGCAAGGGATGGCCGGTAGGGTTACGCCTTCCTTTTTGTACGGCGTTTCCTGCCCCCCAATAATCCGATAATCTACGGCCACGTCAACCTTTTTACCGTCAATCTCCTGATATGCGAAAGGTCGTGAGAAGATAACCGCGCCAGCGTCTGCCTCCACTTCAATCCGGCAATATTTGTCTATCGTGAGCGCCTTTGCCCCGCCTAGTTTTACCCTTATCGTCTCCGGGTCTGCGCCCGGCTTGACGGAAAAATACTTTTCAACCGTATTTCCATGTGCCTTCAATCGCAGGCTGATGCCCTCATATATCTCACCCATATCCAGTTCTTCAAAGGTCGAAATATTCGTCTTCCACCCGGACGGGTCATTGCCGGTAAAGTAATGAACCCTTGTTGCCGTCTCTCTTTCACCTTTCGCCCCTCGAATCCTACCCCCAATAAATCCCTCCTTCAGCGCCCCTGTGTCCGTGCGCCTGGCCAGCGAAGGTCTGAAATTCTGGCTTTTTGCTACGCCTGATTGATGCGCGATATCTGACGCAACATCAACTTTGGATGGTGATTGAACTGCCACATCGTTTACGTCCCCCTGCCTACGTTCTATGGCATACACAATCTCGCCATATTTGGTAATTAAGGTCGTTCCATAGGAAGATTTGGCATAAAAAGCCACGTTGTTGCTGATTTGGCCTTTGTTGGGAATGAAGGGTAATTGTGGTATTTCGACCGTTTGAATCAACCCTGTCGATAGGGACTCACGCTCACAACCCGGCTGAGCGGCAAGAGGCGGGCAAAAAAAGACGATGAGGAAAATAACCAGGGAGATTTCGTAGAAACCCATTTCCTTGTGCGTTTGATGGAAAGATGTGTAGGGCATAATTATGAGACCTTCGGAGATTATCAATATGGAGGAATAAACCAGCTATCATATACATTTTAACATAATTGCCGGCTATTTGCGAAACGAAAGACCGGGGAATACCTGGGAATGGTTTACCGCAGAGGGCGCAAAGAAGACGGATGGAAATAAAGAAAAGCAGCCATCGTTGAGTTTCGACTTGCTCACCCCAACCTTATTTCATCAACCGCGAATGAACGCAAATTGACGCCAATGCCTTCTCTGCTTCGCCTTTATTAGCGTTTATTGGCGTTCATTCGCGGTTCCCAGGGTTTTCCGAATCAACAATACCCGGTATCCTTTGATATTGAATATTGGATTTCGCAGAACAGGATTTATTTTGATTGTGCTGTTCCATCTCCGTAAAATACGGCAAGTTTAATGAAAATAAGCCTCACATGAAAACACGATTGAATTTGCCAACACCTGAAATCATTACACCTCTTGACTTATTGTGGAGAACTCCAATGATGAACAGTTCAGTGTTAGAAGAAGGGATCTACAAAACAGTGTAAACCGGGATGGGCAATTTAGCGGACAGTCAGAAAGACACGGCAACTTCTTAAATACACCCCGACAGCCTGTGTTTGCCATTTTATACAGACTGTATAATCAGTGTTGGGTACAAGCTACAGGAGAAAAGAATGAGTGAAGTTCATCATGATTTAGAATTGAGCAAAATGCTTAAACAGATTGAACAACTACAACGGGATGTAAAGGGGCTACTAAAGAGAACAACACCCGACGAGATCGCCGAGTCCGTGGATTTGTCCTATTTTTCTTTCCATCAACAATCTTCGTGTTTTCCTTCAGATTCTCGCACTAATTATGACTATATTTATTGCTGGATCAATTTCCTTTGCATATTTAGGGCTAACCAATATTTTGAAGATTCGTGATGAGGCCAAGCAGACAGAATCTATACGTAAGGAAACTGAGCTGATTTTCAAAGATGCTACGGAAAAAGTTTCAGAAGTAGATAGGGTTATTCCAAAGATGGAAGCGAGAATTGATGCAGAAATCGAAAAACTGCGTACCAAAGTTGACTTCAGAATTGTATCTGTGGACACGCAGGTCAAGGATGTGACTTCTCAACTCAAGAGTATACCCGATGCCTCGGAGCGTGGATGACCGATATGACAACGGGGGGGCACCGCCCATATCGACCCCGGCCGCATGATCAGCGCCAATTCGGAAATAGTCAAGATCAAGCACCATTTTTATAATCAGGTGATCCTCAAGGACTTTATTGAGCATCTTACGAACGCCCTGAAAAGTTCTCCTGAGCCGGATCATTTTCACACGCCGACGCCTTATAAATTCAGATCCGATTTCATTTCAACCCCTCAAAAAAAGATGACCGTCAGGCGTTTCTTTGAGCGTTTGAACCAATTTCTCGACAATACGATGCTGCTGGTTTGCGATACGGGTGACGTTATCTTCGGTGGCGCTGAAATGTACCGCGAGCAGAAGGAGAGCCACTTCTCGCAGGACTACTACCTCTCCATTGGCTACAGCCTGCCTGCCGGGTTAGGCGTTTCTCTTGCCGCGCCCGATAAACGGACGGTCGTACTCATCGGCGATGGCGCTTTGCAGCGGTTAAGGAATAATTGCATACCGATATGCGTACACAACATACAGATGCTGCGCAACATCATTGCCTGCCGAAACATAAAAACCGGATAAGCTATACCCTTTTATACATTTAAAGTCTCATGCAAGCTCATTGGTGGGCGATGCCCACCCTACCAACAACCGATATTTTGTCCCTACGGGATGTTAAAAAAAGACACAGATTGAATTTTAAACAGGGCCGAAGGCTTCTGTTTTTTGAGAAATACCGGGTTAACTCCTTGTTTTTTTGTCAAGCGTAGACACATGGCCTACCAACGAACAACAGGCCGCTCATACGGAGCTTTTGTGGTTTTTTGATAACCAAGCCGAACTTAATCAAATAAAAGAATCTTTGAGTCACAAGAAACGTTTGGTTGTTGTAACAACGAAAGAATGCTATATGATGTTGATTATCTCTTCCGGCTTGTTCGGGTTGGGCAGAAACAAAACAAAATACTTGAAATCAAAAAGGAAAACGGTTAAGCTATTTCCTATTGTTTTTACCGGGGGTGGGTTGTTTGTCGTTGGTTTGGACACGATAGCGTCTGCCATATACCGAACAGTTGTTTGTGGAACAGTCTAACGGGCATTCAAAAGAAGACCGAGATACGACTCTATTGCCGCGTTTTTAAAGGGGAATTTTGAGGTTCCGCTTAAAAAAGGCGAGGCAGGGGGTTGCCTTCCGCAATTGCGATTACCACGTGTGCTGTTATGAAATTATTAATCCGTAAGGAAATGCAAGTAAGTTTTATCCATGATTAAAGTAACTTTGCCTGATGGCGCTGAAAGACAATACAAAGATAATATAACGGTTGGCGAAGTTGCGTGCAGTATCGGAAGCCGGTTAGGGGAAAAGGCGCTGGCTGGAAAGGCCGGCGGTGTGCTGGTTGACCTGAGCTATCCTATAAAAGAAGACGTATTCCTTTCCATCGTCACCGAGGGTACCGACGAGGGTGTGGAGATACTTCGCCACAGCACGTCACACCTTATGGCCCAGGCGGTCTGCCGGCTCTTCCCGGAGGTGAAGCTTGGCATAGGGCCGACTATTGAAAACGGGTTCTACTATGATTTTGATCTCTCCCACAGCTTGACGGAAGAAGACCTCCGAAGAATAGAAGAGGAGATGAAAAAAATCATCCATGAGGATATTGTTGTTGAAAGGTATGAACTTCCCCGCGACGTTGCTATAAAAAATATGTACGCGCAGGGGCAGCTTTACAAGGCAGAACTTATTAAAGATATTGAAGACGATACGGTATCCTTCTATAAACAAGGGGAATTTGCAGACCTCTGCCGTGGCCCTCATATTTATCGCACGGGCAAGGTGAAGGTCTTCCGGCTGTTGACCGTTGCTGGTGCGTATTGGCGCGGAAAAGAAACCAATCCGATGTTGCAGCGCATCTACGGCACGGCGTTCTTTTCTCAGGCGGAGCTTGATAAATATCTAAAGCTTCTGGAAGAGGCTGAAAAACGAGACCATCGGAAGATTGGGAAGGATTTAGACCTTTTCAGCTTCCACGAAGAGGGCGGCCCAGGCCTGACCTTCTGGCATCCAAAGGGGGCAAGGATACGAAATATCATTGAAACCTTTTGGAGAGAGGAACATTTTAAAAGGGGCTATGACATCCTTTATAGCCCTCATATTGCAAAGATTAATCTATGGAAGACCAGCGGCCATTGGAATTTTTACCGGGAAAGTATGTACTCCCCCATCACGGTGGACAACCATGAGTACATCCTGAAGCCGATGAACTGCCCTTTTGCCGTTCTGATATATAAAACCAAGCTGCATAGTTATCGAGACCTCCCTTTGCGTTGGGGTGAGTTGGGCACGGTGTACCGGTATGAAAGGTCGGGCGCGTTGCACGGGTTGCTGCGTGTGCGCGGCTTTACCCAGGACGACGCGCACATATTCTGCACCCCGGAGCAGTTGGAGGACGAAATCATCGGGGTTATTGAATTAGCCCAGTTTATGCTGTCGAGCTTTGGTTTTAATGAATATGAAATAGAACTCAGCGTGCGCGGCAAAGGTGAAAAGGAAAAATACATTGGAAGGGATACGGTTTGGCATCACGCTGAAAACGCCTTAAAAGTAGCGCTCGACCGAAAGGGGCTTCGCTACACCCGTATGGAGGGTGAGGCAAAGTTTTATGGGCCGGCAATTGACATCAAGGTCAAGGACGCGCTGGGGCGCGGGTGGCAGGGGCCGACGATCCAGGTAGACTTCAATCTCCCGGAAAGGTTTGAAATTACTTACGTTGGTTCGGATGGTGCCCATCACCCGGTGGTAATGGTGCATCGCACCGTGCTTGGTGCGATGGAGCGGTTTGTCGGATGTTTAATAGAACATTACGCCGGTGATTTTCCCTTATGGTTTGCGCCAATCCAGATGAGGATTCTGCCGATTACCGATGCCCATCTTGATTACGCGAAAAAGCTGCAACAGAAGCTGCTTGCAAGGAATCTGAGGGTGGAGTGTGATACCGCAAATACCAAGATTAATTACAAGATACGCGAAGGAACTATGGGGAAAATCCCCTACCTGCTGATTGTGGGTGATAAAGAGGTGGAAAACAATACGGTCTCCGTAAGAAGCAGGAAGAAAGGGGTCGAGGGGGTGTTTCCCGTTGATGATTTTATTAATACGGTTGAATGTGAGATTCGGGATAAAAAATAACGGTTCTTTTTATGAGGAGATAATACATTTCACAGGATTTAAGAATTAACGAGCGTATCCGTTCTTCTACGGTAAGGTTGATCGATGAAAACGGCGTGCAAGTCGGCGTTATAACCAAAGAGGATGCAATTGCGCGGGCAAAGAGCGTCTCTCTTGACTTAGTGGAGGTTGCCCCGGATGCAGTTCCTCCCGTATGCAGGATTATTAATTACGGGAAGTTCAAGTATAAGCAAAAGAAGAAACTGCACCAAAGGCAGCACGTAGTTCAGTTAAAAGAATTGCGGTTAAGGCCGAAAACGGGCGAGCACGATATCCAAACGAAGATACGTCAGGCGAGAAAATTTTTAGAAAATAAAGACCGTGTTATTATCAACATGCTGTTTAAGGGAAGGGAACGGGCGCACAGCGAACTTGGCGAGAACATCTTGAAGCAAATAGCCGCCGCATTGGAGGATATTGCTAAAGTGGAAAAAGACCGCGTTATGGAAGACCGCAAAATGGGGATGATATTGGCTCCAAAGTAACGGATAGGGGATTCCATATTTTTATTACTCTTATAGTTTGTAAAAGGGAGGTTGTTTTATATATGCCAAAATTAAAAACCCACAAAGGGGTTAAAAAAAGGGTCAAAATCACTGCAAAAGGTAAGGTTAAGAGATCAATGGCGGGTAAGGGTCATTTATTGTCAGGGAAAACAGGAAGGCGTAAGGAACGCTTAAAGAAAAAAACCGGGGTTTCCCCCGCCTTTAACAAAAAGATAAAAAGGGCATTGAACGTAACATAAATACATCGTTGGAATTTTTTGATGAAAGAGTTGTAACATGCCAAGAGCAACAAAAGGTTGTGCAAGAAAAAGGTCGAGAAAAAGACTGTTAAATAAAACCGAGGGTTATTGGGGCGGAAGAGGCAATCTATACCGTAAGGCTATGGAAACCTACATTCGCGCCATGGTCTTCTCGTTTCGGGACAGAAAGGCGCGCAAGAGAGATTTCAGGGAGTTATGGATTACCAGGATTAGCGCGGCCGTTAGAGAGCGCGGCATGTCCTACAGCCGTTTTATTCGTGGATTGATCAAGTCGAACATTGATTTGAACAGAAAAATGTTGGCAGAAATGGCGGTAAACGACAAGCCTGCCTTTGATAGACTGGTCGAACAAGCAAAGGCGGCAATCTCGGCTGTCTAAGTAGAGAACGACACTTGTTATAAGTCTGGTTGCGGGTAATAGTTTACCTACCCCGAAAATCCCTCCCCAAAGGGGGATTTTTCCATGCCTCTCATGATAGGTGAGAAAGAGTATGTTCATCCACTAAGTTACGCAGGAGTGGATGAACTGTTACGGTTGCGGTTATGCCACACGATAAATGCTGGGCACGTCTTTTCCAGGTTATTAAACCGGAAATGTTACGTGCCTACATTATTTATGCCTTTGTGGTAACAGTTCACCGCAGAGGGCGCAGAGAAATAAAGGGAATAAGGTAAAATTATTATGTCAACCGGGGACGGTTAACCTACCAAATTTCGGTGTTACATAAAAACGGGTTTGTATGCAAAAGAAAATAGAAGAAGTCAAAAGAAGCCTGGAAAACGAGGTCAAGTTAATTACCTCGTTAAAAGAGGCTGAGCAGCTCAAGACAAAATACCTGGGAAGAAAAGGGATCGTCGGCGACTTTATGAAGCTGCTCCCAACGCTACCCGTAGAACAGCGTGCCACTTTCGGACAGCAGCTTAATGCCTTAAAGAATGACATTACCGATGTCCTGGAAAAGCGCATAGCGTCGCTTCCTTCAGAGGCAATTCCAAAAGGCAAACAGGAACTGTTTGACATAACCTTGCCCGGCATACAGCCCTTCATCGGGAAAAAGCACCCATTGACCCAGACCATCGATGACATCAAAGAGGTCTTTGCCGGACTGGGTTTTGACGTAGCATACGGGCCCGAAGTTGAATTGGAATATTACAACTTTGACGCCCTGAATATCCCGTCGGATCACCCATCCAGAACGGATTTCGACACCTTTTATATCAAGAACGAGGTGCTTCTGAGGAGCCAGACGTCCACCGTCCAGATACGCGTCATGGAAAAGCAAAAACCTCCCGTTCGTATTATAGCCCCCGGCAGGGTGTACAGACCAGACACGGTCGATGCGCGGCACTCTTTCATGTTTCATCAGGTGGAAGGACTCCTCGTTGACGAGGGGGTGAGCTTCGCCGATTTAAAAGGGGTGCTGAACCAATTTATTAAAACCTATTTTGGCCAAAACGTTCAAATGAGGCTAAGGCCGTCGTTTTTCCCTTTTACAGAACCCAGCGCGGAGGTAGATATTTCATGCTCCCTTTGCTCCGGCAGGGGATGCAGCGTCTGCTCGTACAGCGGCTGGGTGGAAATACTGGGCGCCGGGATGGTTGACCCCAACGTATTTCACGCCGTGCACTATGACGCTGAAAAATACACGGGCTTTGCGTTTGGAATGGGGGTAGAACGCATCACCATGTTAAAACACGGCATTAACGACATCCGCCTGTTCTATGAAAACGACATGCGATTCTTATCTCAATTTTAACAGGGCAAGTCATCTATGAAAATCAGTTTCAACTGGTTAAAAGAATACGTTTATTTTTCCCTGACGCCGCAGGAATTGGCAGTGCGATTGACGAACGTGGGATTGGTCGTCGCCGACATCAAACAGGTGGAAGACGATTTCTGTCTGGAGATCGAGGTAACGTCAAACCGCCCGGACTGCCTGGGCGCTATCGGCATTGCCCGCGACACCGTAGCGGCGGTGGGCGGGAGCCTGCAAATACCTGACGTAACACCCGCCGTGGAAAAAGGGAAAACCGTCGATAAGACAACTCCTGCCGATATCGCAAAATGGGTCACGGTGGCCGTTGAGGATGCGATACTTTGCCCTCGTTACACTGCGCAAATCATCCAACACGTTACGATAGGGCCGTCCCCGGAGTGGATGCAGAAAAGATTGAAGTGCATCGGCCTCAGGCCGGTCAACAACGTCGTGGACGTCACCAACTACGTGATGATGGAAACAGGGCAGCCGCTCCACGCCTTTGATTATGATAAAATCGCAGACAAGAAAATAGTCGTAAGAAGGGCTACGGTTGGGGAAGAGATAGTCACCATCAACGGCGCAAGACGGGCGCTTTTTCATGATATGCTGGTTATCGCCGACGGTAAAAAACCCGTTGCCGTTGCGGGGGTGATGGGAGGTAAGGACACCGAGGTAACAGAGTCAACCAGGCGCATTCTTCTGGAATGCGCGTTGTTTGAGCCGCGACAGGTGCGCCGCACGTCACGCGCGCTGGGCATCGCCTCCGATTCCTCGTATCGCTTCGAAAGAGGCATCGACCCGGAAATCACCGAATATGCCTCAAGGCGGGCTGCAAACCTTATCCAAAGCTGTGCCGGTGGAGAAGCCGTCAACGGTTTTATCGACGTGCGTTCCGGAAAGCATGAAACAAAGAAAATCACCCTCAGGATGGAACGTCTCCACAGAATTATCGGGGCGGAGGTAAAGAAAGAGGTTGCCGTTGATATCTTGAAAAGACTGCATTTCCGCATCCTGAATGAGACAGGCAGCCTTATTGACGTTGAAGCGCCCAGCTTTCGCGGCGACGTCTACCGTGAGATCGACTTGATAGAAGAGGTTGCCAGGATATACGGCTTTAATAATATTCCCACAAAAACCTCTATCAGCGTCCGCGGCAGCGTAAAGAACAAATACGAGACGGTAGAGAACGACGTTCGCCGGTTGCTAACGGGGATCGGGTGCTACGAGGCAAAAACCTTCAGCATTGTAGACACGTCAGTGTTGCAATCAATAAATCTATGGTCAAATGCGCCAGGCATGGACATTGCAAACCCGCTGCGTCAGGAGGAAAGCCGCTTGCGGACTTCCCTGCTGCCGAGCCTTATTAACGTGAAACGATACAACGCCAATCACGGCACCGAGAGCGTTAAGATATTTGAAATTGCAAAGATTTACCTTGCCGGTGAAAAGCTTCCGCAGGAAAAGACTTGTCTGTCCTTTATCTATAATAACGATAAGCGTCCGAACGAAAATCGGTCTGATGATTTTTTTCTAGACGCAAAAGGAATTATTGAAGCGCTACTTATACATCTGGGCATTTCTTTAAAATGCAAATCGATACCCTTTAGCAAACCGGAATTATTTAAGAATGGCTACGCTGCAAAGATACTCCTGGATGACAAGATTTTGGGCTACCTGGGAGTGGGATGCAAGGGTTTGGAATTTGCCGAACCAACGTGCCTGGCCGAGTTGGATATGGACTTGCTGGTTGAGAAGGCCAATTTTACGAAAACGTATCAAGCAATCCCTCAACATCCCTCCATAACTCGATACTACTCTTTTACAGTCGATGAGATGGTGACGTGGGATATGGTTATAAAGGTTATTACTGATACAAACGTCCCTATTTTAAAGGACACAAAATACGATGACGTTTATCGCGGCGCACAGATACCCGCAGGGAAGAAAAGTATTACATTCATTCTCCGCTTTCAGGCGCAAGACAGGACATTGAAAGGCGAAGAGGTCGATATTGCACAAGCAACTATCGTCGATACGCTTCGTAAAACCCTTCATGCGGAATTGAGAAAACAATAAGCAGATGAATGCGATTCTTCACCAAAAGATTCAAAAGCTGAAAGAAGAAGTTAAATACCTTGATGACAACAAAACAAGATTTTTAGACACCATTAAAACCTCCAACGACTCGAAGAAGATCGTCGAAAGGAGCGTTTATCTTTGTGCGGAAATGGCGCTGGACGCAGCCGACCTGGCAATCGTATCAAGGAACCTGCCAAAACCAGAAACCTATAGAGACGCAATTTACAAGCTGGGGGAACACCGAATCATTCCCCCTGAATTTGCGCATGATTTTGCATACATAGCAGGGCTGAGAAACTATCTGGCGCATGACTATATGAGAGACACCGTTCCAACCTTAATAGACTTCCTTGAACACAAATCGGATGGCATAAAAAAATACATAGCATTTATGGAAAAGTAGGCAATATGGACGATGCTACAATCCACCAGCTCAGGACGATCCTTTCTCAAAACCAGTGGGTGTCTTTTGCGTACCTTTTCGGCTCACGCGCGGCGGGCAAGGCGGGAAGCAGGAGCGATTGGGACATTGCTGTTTATATAACGGACTCCGAGCTGGAGCGCAACCCCGTATGGCAGAAAATAAAGATTGAAGATGAAATATCCCTTGCCTTGAAAACCGATAACATCCAGGTCGTTATTCTCAACGGCTTAGACGCCCCCCTCTTTGCCTTTACCATTATTAACAAAGGCATCGTACTTGCCGACAAGAACCGGGAATTGCGCGTAACATTCGAATGTAACACCCTTCGGAGATTTCATGATTGGCAATATTATTTGGATCGTCACTTGGGCAGAACGAACGAGGCGTCTTGAATATCGCGGATAACCTTACCAACTATTTTGACAATTCAGGCAACAAGCCATACAGGGTATTTATCCTGGACGTCTTTCTGCTTCTGGCAATATCCGCCACCGTCATATTTCCCGCCCTCGGACAGAACAGGAACTGGTCCAGCCGTGAGATACGCCATGCCGAAATCATTCGTGAGATGGCCGAAAGCGGCGATTATCTCGTGCCGAAATTGCTGGGTGAGACGTACTATGATAAACCGCCGATAATGCATGCCGCCGCAGCCGTACTTACCCGCATGGCCGGTGGGCCGGGTATGGCGCTTGCCCGTATGCCTTCCGCTATCGCCGGTATACTCGGCATATTGGCCGCCTATGGACTGGGGCTTTTGCTTTTTGACCGGCGCATCGCGCTACTCGGGGCGATGGTACTGATTGGCACGGCCGGTTACACCCTTATGGCGCGCCAGGCCAGGCCTGACATGGTACTGTGCCTTTCAATCCTCCTTTCCAGCCTCTGTCTCGGTTTGGGCATGAGGAATCAAAAATATTCCACCAGGGCGTTTTACTTTGTCCTGGCGGGGGTGTGCGCAGGGGTCGGCATCATAACGAAAGGCCCTTATGGAATTCTCTTCCCGGCCTTTTTTTTACTCTTTGCCCCATTCCGCCGTAAAGACCTTTCCCGTCCGCGATGGGGATGGATTAGCATTGTTATTGGGATTGTGGCCGTGCTTGCCCTTTGGGCCATCCCTGCCTATCTCCGTGATGGCGGCGAATACCTTCACCGGGTCATCTTCCAGCCGGACCTCGACGTTATGAACAATGAAGGCCAGCGGTGGGACTATTTCTATTATTTCTTACCAGGCATACTTTATACCATGCCCGTTATCCTTTTCCTGCCCCTTGTAATTGTCGATCTACGGCGGCGCGGCTACTCCGCCCCGCTGGCAATTGCCGGGGCAATATTTGTCGTCATTTCGTTTGTCCACCAGAAGCGCCAGCACTATCTGCTGCCGCTTTACCCATTTCTCGCGTTGGGGATAGCCTCCTGTCTTGTTTATTATCGGGAAAAGATGCCCATCGTAAAGAAGGTGATGCGGATGGTGATACCCCTTTCGATAGCCGTCACCCCGGTTTATTTTGCCATAATACAGCCGATATTACACCCCGCTGCTGACCTGGATATGGTCATTTCGAGAGAAACCCTTCGTGTTATCGAACCGGATGCAATTGTCTATTGTGTGAAAAGTGATGAGGCTCTGGCCTGGGTGGGAAAACAACACAAGAGGGTACACAAAGTTCCCCACGACGTGCCGTTCTGTGAGCCTTTTCCCGGAACCGGCAAGGCGGCATATATACTCACCGACAATAAAAACCTAAAAATCCTTTTCAATACAACTGGACTGCGGCCCTACGAGACCGTTCTCCAGTGCAGCGACGGAAACGAAAAAAGAATGCTTTTACGGCTTAAAACTCAAGCACCGTAAGATGCCGCAAACGGTTTTTGCATCCCTGATTTCTCCCTTTTTTATCATCTCCAAGGCGTCGCTTAGCCGGATGCGTATCAAACCTTTGATGGATTCGTCCGCCTGATAGTTTATTTGGGTTTTCGTCAAATTCGTGGCCTTGAATAGGTGCATTGCCTCACTGAGAATACCGGGTGAAGGGTAAAGAACGATAAGGGGCTCAAGCGCGCCCGCCCTATAGCCTGTTTCCTCTTCCAATTCGCGTGCCGCACAAGTGGAGAACGATTCGCCGGCGTCAAGCGTACCGGCAGGGATTTCATACATGGTTTCCTTAACGGCATGGCGGTACTGTTGAATAAGGAGAATCTCATCCTCCGTAATAAAAGGGACAATGGCTGCCGACCCCGGATGTACAACCACCTCCCGCATGGCCTTTCTTCCGTCGTCCAGGACAATTTCATCTTTTCTGACGGTTATTTTTTTACCGGTATAGATAATCATAAAAACTCCTTAAAGTAGGGCAGGCACCGCCTGCCGAAAACACCCCTGCCCGCATTATGTGCAAAGGTCAAGTTAAAGGTAATCATTCCCACAGTATTTCGCCGATATGATACCAGAATCACGGAAAACATGAGAGTGAAAAAGGGCTGAATTGCATACTTTATACGCATTTTACCTTTGCAAACGAGCCACATTTCAAAACGGCGGCGGTTTTTGGATGTTCGACGCCGGATGCCGGATGTTCGCAAATATCCTCGTTTTCACACAATTAAATATTGATTGCAATCAGAATATAAGGTATTGTATTTTATCAACAAACGATTAATGTGAATGGGTAATACATCCTCAAATACCACCCTGTGGGTAGGGTGGATTAAGCGGAGTGTATCCACCGAAAACAATAACACTGCAATGCCGCAAAGAACGCAAAGGAAAACGTTGCGGTTCAATTTACAAGATTGAACCAGCACAAGTAGCGCAGGCTTTCAGCCTGCATGTGAGGAAACCAGCAGGCTGGAAGCCTGCGCTACCGATTAATTAGGAATGCACCCCATTGCTTATCAAATCACTACTCATCTTTGCCTTGACGTACATAATTATTTCCGCCCAGAAGATGAAATGGCACAGGCTGGACAGGCCTTCCGGGTCGCTGCTTGGGGCGGTATTGATGGTGCTGTGTGGTGTGATGACCCTGGATGAGGCGTACCGGTCTATCGACTTCAATACCATTCTGCTTCTTCTCGGCATGATGATACTCATTGCGTACCTCAAGATCGCCAATTGCTTCAAATATCTTTCCTACTTGTTGATTTCCCACGCAAAAAGCCCGTTCCTGTTATTGTGTTTTGTTGTCTTTTCAAGCGGCGTTTTGTCCGCGCTTTTTGTCAACGATACGATTTGCTTAATGTTTACGCCGCTCCTTATCCTTGCCTTAAGCCGGACAAAGCTGAATCCCGTTCCTTATCTCATAGCGCTGGCCACCTCATCCAACATTGGCAGTGTTGTCACGCTGACGGGCAATCCGCAGAACATGCTCGTCGGCATCTTTTCCAAAATACCTTACCTGACCTTTACCTGGCGGCTCTTGCCCATCGGGATGTTGAGCCTTTGTGCAAACACGCTGATCATCTACGTCGTCTTCAGGAAAGACGTCGGCCCTGAGCGATTGAACCCGATTGTGTTGGAGAAACCGCCCCTTGATCTGAGACTCACCGTAAAATCACTCGGCGTGCTGTTCTTTATTTTCTTAGGGTTTGTATTCACGGGCAACCTGCCCCTGTCCGCAATAACCGGCGGCCTTGCGTTAACCATCATTTCGGGGATAAAGCCACGTGACGCCCTGGAAAAGGTTGATTGGACGCTATTGGTGTTTTTTAGCGGATTATTTATCGTGGTGGGGGGCGTCAATAAGGCGGGCGTTTTAACCCTGGTTTATAACGCCGTCGAACCGTATTTTGGAAAGACGGGAACCGGCCAAATTGTCAATTTCAGTATCTTTTCCGTAATTGCGTCCAATCTCGTTTCAAACGTGCCTTTCGTGTTGGTTTCAGCGACGTGGATTGACAAATTTATCGATCCCAAAACTATGTGGTATGTGCTTGCCACGAGCAGCACGTTTGCCGGTAATCTGACAATAATGGGGTCTGTAGCCAACATGATCGTTATGGAACTTTCAAAAGAACACGTCCACGTGGGGTTTTGGGATTTTTTCAAGGTGGGGTTTATAACGACGATAGTTTCCACCGGTATTGGAATAGGCTTTCTTATTTTGTAACCGTTCACGGTAATGCATTTTTGGGTGAAATTCTTCAAAATAAACCTTGAATTTGTCCATGTCCTGTATTACTATCGGTAGGAAAGGGTTATGGCGTTTCCTTAACGTTTCTATTCAGTCTGTGGCCTTGTCTTGCGAGCAGGGTGAAATAGAATTATTTCCCGGTTATTTATTCTGGTGAAACAATGACTGCGGTTGACGTAAAAGTAAAGTTTACTTATCAGGACTATCTGCACACACCGGAGGATAAACGGTATGAGCTTATTGAGGGAGAATTCTTTATGGTGCCTTCACCAAATGAATCCCACCAGCGTATATCGGCGGAGCTTGAGTACGCCTTACAAAGTTATGTCAAGAGCCGGAAAACGGGTTTTGTGTATGACGCCCCATTTGATGTGGTTCTCTCTGACGAAGATATTGTGCAGCCTGATATTATCTATGTGTCAAAAAAACGAAGAAGTATTATTACCAGGGACAATATACAGGGCGCGCCAGACCTGGTGATTGAAATCCTTTCCCCAAAGATTGGTTACCGGGATCGGGAGATCAAGCGCAAACTTTATAGTAAATATGGCGTAAAGGAATACTGGATTGTTGATCCCGTGAAGCAAACGGTAGAGGTACTAAGCCTTGATGTGGACGGTTACAGAAAAACCGGCACATACAACGTAGACGCACCACTAACCTCACACCTCCTCACAGACCTTTCGATAGACTTGAAGTCCGTGTTTTATGAGCTGTGAATTGCCGGTGGACGTTCTTTCCCTGATATTGATCACCGATAGAAACCTCTGCAAGCGGCCGCTTTTGGAAATGGTGGCGTTGGCACTGAAGGGTGGAGTAAAGGCCGTACAACTGCGTGAAAAGGGGCTTGCAACCCGCGAACTGTATACCCTGGCGAATGAACTGCGAAAGATGACTTCGGGTTTCGGAGCAGGCTTGTTCATTAACGACCGGGTTGATATTGCCCTTGCCGTGGATGCGGACGGCGTTCATCTTGGGTGGCAATCCCTGCCTGTTCCGGTAACGCGGGGGCTGCTGGGTGTTAAAAAGTTGATTGGCATTTCTACCCACAATCGCCAGGAGGCATTGCAGGCGCGGAATGACGGCGCTGATTATATTACGTTTGGCCCTGTCTTTTATACCCCATCAAAGACGGGTATTCTTACCCCTGTGGGAGTTGAAGAGTTGCGGAGGCTGAAGGACGAGATTCGTTTGCCGATTGTTGCGCTTGGTGGTATTAATGAAGGAAATGTGGAGGCCGTTTTAGAGAGCGGCGCAGAGGGTATTGCTGTTATTTCAAGCATCCTGTCCGCTGATGACGCAGAAAAGGCTAGTTGGGGTTTGTTCGATAAAATCATGAAGCATCGGCTTCGAAATACGGGTGTGGTCTAGAAGTTATATTCGTTAGATAGTGTTGCCCTGTAAAAACCTTTTTTTGCAATTTTTTTACAACCCCCCTATACCCACATTTTCGAGGGGGACACGAAGTTTTTAAATGCCGTGTGTTTACCTCTTGGTTTTTTAATGACTAACACGAACTTAATCAAATAAAAGAATCATATAGCCATGAGATACGTTTGGTTGTTGAAACAACTGAAAGAATAACTCGTGATTGTTGATAATTTTTTCCGGCGTGTTCGGGTTAGGTAAGGAGATATCCATGCAGTTATTGGAAAAATTACACTTTGATGAAAAAGGGCTTATCCCATCGGTAATTGTAGACGCAGCGGATGGGAAGACGCTTACGCTGTGCTATATGAATAAGGACGCCGTTGTCAAAACGATCGAGACGGGCAAGGTACACGTGTTCCGTCGCTCCCAGAATCGATTGATGATCAAGGGTGAAACTTCCGGCCACATCCAGCTTGTGAAGAGGATATTTTTCGATTGCGAAGGGAATTCGCTGGTCTTCACGGTAGAGCAAAAGGTGGCGGCGTGTCATGCGGGTTACAAGACCTGCTATTACCGTGAATACAACCCCAAATCCGATACGATTGAGATTGCCGAGAAAAAGGTGTTTGATCCGGATAAGGTATACCGATAATGTTTGCAGAAAAATAAAATTCGGGCAAAAAACGCTTGAAAACAAATACATCACATGTTATAGTCGATAAAGTTATGGATTGTTCGGGCCATTGAAAAGAGGTTGAAATTTTATTCCGTCTTATCCGCTGGAGGAAAAAGCATGTCTTTATCTAAATATGGGAAATATGGGAAGATTTTCCTTTTGGTAGCCTTCGTAGGGGTTTCCGGTTGTGCAGAGTTGGATGAACTGAGAAACTTAAATAGACGGCAGGCGATTACGATAAGAGATCAATCGGAAGAAATTGCAGGTCTTAGAAATCAGATGTCATCCTTGTCCAACAAGTTGAAGGCCAGCGAAGAAGAGATGAACAAACTGAGAAAGCTGGCAAAGTCTATAGGCGAGGGTGTTACCGTGCGAGATACCGTGGAAGGCCCCGTCCTCCTTTTCCCGGAAAAGATACTGTTTGATTCAGGCATGGCAGTAATAAAACTTAATGGAGAAAAGGCTCTGAAGAAGGTAGCTGACTTCCTTGCTGAAAACCCGTCCATATCCATCAGGGTAGATGGTCATACCGATACCGATCCGATAGTAAGAACGAAGCATTTGTGGGATTCCAATCACCATTTGTCCGCGGCGCGTTCATTAAGCGTATTTCATTTTTTAACGAAGAAAGAAAACGTTGTAGAAAAGAGAATTCATATTGCCGGTTTTGGGCCTAATCGTCCAATCACCACCAATAGCACGGCTGTCGGAAAAAAAGAAAACAGGCGGGTGGAATTTCTGATATTAAGCAGCGTTGCTTCGTTGCCGGCAAAAGATGCCTCAATATCCGCTGAGGGAGAATCTATCCTTGTGGAGGAGTCTGAAGGCGTATCTATGGGCATTGATGAAAAGTAGGTTGTTTGCGGAAACGGAAGGTGTCTTAAAAGTCGTTATCACCGGCGCTCACGACACGTGACGTCGGTCGCATACCATCTTGAGTTAGACGTCAAATCGTTTTGAAATTACGTTGTTATTAATCCGCTCATCCACGATTTACAAACAGGCTTAAAACATTCCAGTCCTTTCCAAAGGCGTTGCCACTTCAAGGATTTTTGGGTTGAAAGTCATCAATAATCTGATTTTTTGCTTATTTTAAACGTTTTTTATTGTTTTTGTTTCAGTAAAAATTTTTTTAAGTCCTGATTTATGAAAAATGTAAAGAAAAATCAACCTGTCACTGCGTCAGAGACCGTGGGCAATCAAACCAATCAACCGGAACGGAAGGATTCTAACAAACTCTGGGACTTCTTCTGTTCTGTCAAGCTTGCCGTGGTTATTATTCTCGTTATGGTTGTGGCTTGCATCCTGGGAACGGTTGTTGTTCAGGAAAAAACCATGGATGAATACACGGCCAGATACGGCTACGGATTGGCAACTTTTTTTAAAATTACGCAATTAAATAACGTCTTTTACTCGTATTGGTTTTCACTTCTCCTCATCCTGCTTTGCGCTAATCTTATATGCTGCACCATCAAGAGGTGGAGAAACACCTTCATGCAAACGGGATTTATTCTTACGCATCTCAGCCTTGTTTTGATCCTGTTGGGGGGTGTTATCAAATTTCAGACGGGGGTAAAAGGCGGCGTAAACGTTTATGAAGGGAAAACGGTAAATTATTTTCTTACGCAGATGCTTGATCGCAACGGCAAATTGGATTACGTCAAGAAAGATTTGCCGTTTTCTATCGCGCTGGATGACTTTATCCTGGAAAAGAATGAGCCGAAATTCCAATTGGTATCTTTCGTTAAGAGTAGCGACCGCCAGAAGGCGCTTGATGTAAAAGTGGGAAAGAGGCAGCGCGTTCCCGGTTCGGGCTACAAGGTGTTTATTAAAGACTATATCCCCGATGCGGAATTGAATCAAGAACCGGTAAACTCCTCCGACAGCCCGGACAATCCTGCTGTTTACGTAAAGATGCTCGGTTCTGATGATGTCCTGGCTGAGGGTTGGTTGCTTGCAAATGAGCAAAATTTTTATGATGATAAAAAACAAAACTTACGTATAGAATACCTGTGGATGCCGTCCCAGCAAGCGTTAGATAAGGCAGCAAGTTCCGTTGGAAATGATAAGCCTACGGTATCGGTTGCTATCTCCGACTGGCTGCAGGAGTACCCTTTAGAGCTAAATAAGGTAATAAAGATCGAAGGTACGAGTTATGCGGTAAAATGTATACAATATGCCTTTAATTACGGAGATAAGCGCCCATTGGAAGAGCAGCCGCCGGAAAATCCGGCCGTTCTCGTGGAAATTAACGGACCGGATGGTGTTGAAAGCCGGTGGGTGTTTGAAAAATTTCCAGAATGGGACAAGATGCACCCTGCACGGTACAAGGAGGTAAAAATCACGTGTAGCGGATTTACCTCGACCCGTTTGGCAAAAAATACCGTTCGTATTTTACAATCCCCCGAAGGCAAACGGACACTGGTCCATATTAGCGACGGAAAGATTGTTGAGACGGTTCCCTGGGAATTAAAGAAAAAACATGCTATTGCAGGAACCAGTCGGCAGGTGGAGGTGTTTGATTATTATCCGTCGTTTGATTTCAAGCGGGAAGTAATAAGGAAATCGGATGAAGTTAAGCAACCAGCCGTCCTCGTCGAATTTGATGGGCCTCAGGGAAAGATGGAGGATTGGTTATTTGCTAATTCCCAGTATGCTACGTGGTATAAGGATAAAAATTTTGCGCTGGTGTATGAAGCCACGGGCGATTCCATTAAGCACTTCACCAGTAAATTGCGCATCGTAGAAAACGGGCAGACCGTCGCGGAGAAAACCATCAGGGTGAACGATCCCCTGAAGCACAGGGGATACGCTATTTATCAGTCGAGCTACGATCCTGAGGCCGGTGAATTTTCCGGATTACAGATTGTTAAAGATCCCGGTATCCCGGTAGTGTATTCCGGCTTTGGCGCCCTCTGCTTCGGCGTAATCTTCATATTCTACATAAAACCATTTTTGCGGAAAAAACAGAAAAAGGGAGTGGAGGAATAATTATGAGTATTATCAATATTACGTTGATTGTGTATATGATGGCTTCCGTGGCTTACATCGTAAGAGAGATATGGAGGTCGGCAGGCACAAAATGGGCGGCTGTGGGGTTGCTCATTGTTGCGTTTTGTTTTAATCTTACCCTGGTTATAACGCGCTCGATAGAGGCAGGGCATCCCCCATTTTCTAATTTGTACGAGTCGCTTGTCTTTTATGCGTGCTGCACCGTTTTTATCTACCTCATATTTGAATTTACTTATAACTTCAGGATTGTAGGCGCAATGGCATCGGTTCTTTCCATGCTGATTTTGTTTTATGCGACGCTTCAGGACGATACGATAAGGCCTATCATGCCGGCATTGAAGAGCAATTGGATGTTAATCCACGTGGTTACCTACATGCTCGGTTATGCGGCATTTGGCATTGCGTTTGTCACGAGCATCATATTCCTGGTAACAAAGCCTTTCGCAAAGAAACAGCAGGCGGCTGTCAATGCTGAAGGAAAAGATGTGTCGCCGATAAATTTTGATAAGCTGAGTTATAAGATTGTGGCCTTTGGATTTCCCTTTCTCACCCTGGGCATGATTACCGGCGCGGTCTGGGCAAAAAAGGCATGGGGCGATTATTGGTCATGGGATCCGAAGGAAACATGGTCTTTGATTACATGGCTTGCCTATCTCGTTTATTTGCATACCCCGCTCGTTCTGCCGAAAATGAACGTGAATAAGTCGAAGATGTCCGTTATTTTGGCATGTTGGCTTCTCTTCGCCTTCGGTGTTGTAAATTTTACCTTTATGGGTCTCAATTATTTGCCTTCCGCGTCAGACAGCGAACATATTTACGGATCCAAATAGTGCAGTCATAGATAAAAGAAACATGGCAACGTCACGGGCGCACGTTTACGTGTATGGCAGGGTTCAAGGTGTATGCTTCCGTGCTTACACGAGGCGTAATGCCCAATTGTTTGGCGTTAAGGGATGGGTAAAGAATTGTGGCGATGGCAGCGTTGAAGCGGTGTTTGAAGGTGAGAAAGCTGCCGTTGATAATATCGTGAAATGGTGCAGACAAGGGCCGACAGGCGCTTTGGTGCAGCGGTTCGACGTGTGCTGGGAAGATTTCGCGGGTGAATTCGATGCGTTTTCGATCGTGTATTGAGC